>NZ_PSUV01000001.1:0-480011 GCF_002931985.1 Rathayibacter sp. AY1H2
CCGCCGCCCTCCCCGACAGGACCCCTGCGATGACGCACCTCCCCTCCGGCCGCTCCCTGACCGCCTCCCTCGCGGCGCTCGCCGCCACGGGCGCGCTCCTGCTGGGCTCGCTGCCCGCCTCCGCGATCGAGGCCCCGCCCTCGGCGTCCTCCGCCGTCGCCTCCGCCGCGGTCCTCCGTGCCGGCGAGCAGCTCGCGCGCGGCGAGCGCCTGGTGTCCCCCGACGGCGCCTCCTCCCTCGTGATGCAGACCGACGGCAACGCCGTGGTCTACGCCGCCGGCGGCCGTCCCACCTGGGCCTCGGGCACGCAGGGGCGCGGCGACAGCCTGCGGATGCAGGACGACGGCAACCTCGTCGTGTACGCCGCGGACGGGCGCCCGGTCTGGGCGAGCGGCACGGTGGCCGACCCGGGCGGCGAGCTGCGGATGCAGGACGACGGCAATCTCGTGATCTACCGCCGCAGCGGCTCGGCCGCCTGGGCCAGCAGCATCGGCGGCCGGATCGACGAGCCGCGCACCGACACCCTCCGCCGCGGCAGCACCCTCTACGCGGGGAACCGGCTCGCCACCCCGGGAGGCACCACGGCGGTGATGCAGGCGGACGGCAACCTCGTCGTCTACGGGCAGGGCGGGGCTCTCTGGGCGAGCGGCACCCGCGGCCGGGGCAACGTCCTCCGGATGCAGGACGACGGGAACGCCGTGGTCTACACCGCGGACGGCGCGCCCGTCTGGGCCTCGGACACGTCCGGCGAGCCGGGCGCCACGATGGTCCTCCGCGAGGGCGATCTCCGGATCGCGGACGACTCCGGCGTCCTCTGGAGCAGTGCTGCGCTCGTCGTGCGCGACTCGCTCTCCCCGAGCGGCCTCGTCGTCGCGGGCACGCGGCTGACCTCGGCGAGCGGGCAGTGGCGGGCCGAGATGCAGCGCGACGGCAACTTCGTCGTCTACGGGCCGAACGGCGCGGACTGGGCGACGAACACCTCCTCCGCCTCCGGTGCCGCCTTCTCGATGAGCTCCGAGGGCCGGCTCGACGTGGCCGACTCCCGGATCCTCTGGCTGCGGTTCCCGAGGATCTCCTTCGGTATCGGCCAGACCGGCGTCGTCGCGCCCTACCGCCTCGTGCTGCAGGACGACGGCCGCCTCGTCGAGTACGACGGCATCGGACGGGCCGTCTGGGCCAGCCGGGGCTGACGCGCGACGCATGATGGAGGGGTGAGCGACCCCGGCGACTTTATCCGCTCGGCCCTGGAGTACGAGGGCGACGTCTGGCGCGCGCAGGACGTGCGCGAGCGGCTGGGAGCAGGGCTCGGCTCGACGGGCGCCTCGGTCGGGGCGGTCCGCGGCACCGTCCGCGACGCGCTGAGGAAGTTCCGCTCGCTCGAGCACGACGACGTGACAGCCCTCTCCTCCGAGCTGTGGGAGCCGGCGGTGTTCGAGCCGCGGCTGGCGGCCGTCGTGCTGCTGCAGTCCCGAGCCGAGTGGCTGCGCGGCTCCGACCTCACCCGGCTCGAGGGCTTCGTCCGCGACTCCCGCGTGGACGAGCTGAGCGACCCGCTGGCCCGCGACGTCGTCGCTCCGCTCCTGGCAGGGCTGCTTGGTGCGGCGCGGACCCGGGCGGACGCGGTCCTCGACCGCTGGGAGGCGGAGGGCGGGCGCCTGGCGCGCGCGGCCTCCCTGGCGCGGGCCTCGGTCCCGACGGAGCACGGCTGAACGGCCGCTCGGACCGACCGCCCCGCGGAGCCGGGCGCCTGCTCAGGCGGCCCGGTGCTCCTGAGCCGCCGTGCCGTCCGCCACCCGGATCCGCGTGTCGAACTCCAGGCCGGGATCGACCCGGTGCGCGATCAGGACCACCGTCCGCCCCTCGGCGGCGCGGAGCAGATCCCCGAGCAGAGCGTCGGCCACGGGAGCGTCCACCGACGCCGTCGGCTCGTCCAGCACCAGGACGCGGAAGTCGGCCAGGAGTGCGCGTGCGAGGGCGATCCGCTGAGCCTGGCCGCCCGAGACGAGCGAGCCCCGCTCCCCCACCCGCGCGTCGAGCCCACCGCGTGCAGCAAGCCAGGGCCCGAGCCCGACCCGCTCGAGCACCGCCTCGAGCACGGCGCCATCGGCCTCGGGCCGCGCGAAGAGGAGGTTCTGCCGGATCGTGTCGTCGAAGAGGTACGGCTGCTGCTCCACGAGTCCGACCCGCTTCCGCACCTCCGCCTGCGGCAGCGTCCGCGCCTCGACCCCGCCCAGGAGGTAGCTGCCGGAGTGGTCGAGGAAGCGCACCAGAGCGTGCGCGAGCGTCGTCTTCCCGGAGCCGCTGCCGCCGGTGACGAGGACGCGCGCACCCTCCGGCAGGTCGAGCGAGACGCCCCGCAGCGCGGGCGTGTGCGCGCCGGGCCAGCTCACCGACAGATCGCGCAGGACGATGCCGGCGCCCCGGGGAGCCGGGGCATCCGGGTCCACGTCCGCGTCGGTCGCGAGCGCCGGCGACGCCGCCTCGGCGTCCAGATCGGCCAGGCGCTGAGCGCTCGAGAGCGCGGTGCGCGCCGCCTGCACGGCGAGCGGCGCGGCGGCGGCGACCTCGAAGACCGCGAGCGGCACGAGCGCGACGACTCCCAGCGCCGGACCGCCGAGGTCGCCGATCGCCGGGATCCCGAGCGCGAGGCCCGCCCAGACCGCACCGCCCGAGCAGAGGGCGAGGACGGCCGCGGCCAGTCCGGCGGAGGCCGCCCGCCGACGCGCCGCCCGGGCGAGCGACTCCTCCGCGCGTGCCACGTCCGCCAGAGCGTCACCCGCCGCATCGAAGGCGATGAGCACGTCGAGGCGGGTGACCAGCAGGTTGAGGCGCTCGGCGAGCTCCCCGCGCAGCGGCGCCAGCTCGCGATCCGCCTGCGCGGAGAGCCGGCCGGCGCCCAGGGCCCCACCGGCGAAGGCGAGGACCAGCAGCGCCAGCAGCACGGCGCCCATCGCCGGCAGCAGCAGCCAGACGCCGACCACCGAGACCGCAGCGACCAGCGCCGCGACGACCAGCGGCTGCACGACGCGCAGCGGCACGTCCTGCTGGGCGTCGACGTCCGCCACCACCCGGGAGACCAGGTCGCCGCGGCGCACGCGGCCCAGCCCGTCCGGCGCGACCGGCACCAGGCGCTCGTAGACGCCCGCCCGGAGCTCCGCGAGCGCGCGGAAGGCGGCGTCGTGGCCGGTCAGCCGCTCGAGGTAGCGGAAGAAGGCCCGCGCCAGCGCGAAGGCCCGCACGCCCACGACGGCCATGGAGAGGAACAGGATCGGCGGCTGCTCGGCCGCGCGGACGATCAGCCAGGCGGAGCAGGCCAGCAGCGCCACGACGGCGGAGGAGGAGAGCAGCCCGAAGGACAGACCCGGCAGGAAGCGGCGCGGCCCGGGCATCGCGGCGCGGAGGACGTCGGAGCGGTTCACCTCGCGACCGCCTCCGCCGGCGCCAGGGCGATCACGGCGTCGGCCGCCGCGACGGTCGCGGGCCGGTGGCTGGCGACGACGACGATCGTCCCGCTCTCCGCCAGCGACCTGAGTCCGGCGAGCAGCGCCCGCTCGGACTCGTCGTCGAGGGCGGCGGTCGGCTCGTCCAGGGCCAGCACCGCGCACCCGCGCTCGAGCAGGCGGTGCACGGCGCGGGCGACGGCGACACGGGCGCTCTGCCCGCCGGAGAGGCCCGTCCCCTCGGCGTCGAGCCGGCGCTCGGGGTCCACGTCGACGGCGGCGATCGCCAGGGCCCGCCGCACGCGCTCGGGGTCCGGCGAGAGTGCTCCGAGCCCGACGGCGGAGGCGACGCTCCCCGGGAGAAGGTCGGGCCGCTGGCCCGCCCAGGCGAGCGTCGACCGCAGATCCGCGACCGGCGACCCGCCGAGCAGCAGCGTGCCCGAGAAGGGCACGAAGCCCGCGAGCGCGGCGAGCAGCGTCGACTTCCCGGACCCGCTGGGCCCGGTCACCACGGTGATCGACCCGACGGGGAGCACCGCGTCGACAGGAGCGAGCGTCCGCCCGCGTCCGTCGTCGACCGCGAGACCCCGCAGCTCGAGCGCCCCCGTCGCCGCCGGGGCCTTCCCGCGAGCGGGCAGGGCCGCCGCGCGCTCGAGGACGGCGAAGCCGCGGTCCGCCGCCTGCACCCCGTCCGCCGCCGCATGGAACTCGGCACCGACCTGGCGCACCGGCAGGAACACGTCCGGCGCCAGCACCAGGACGAACAGCCCGACGGCCAGCCCCAGCGAGCCGTCGACGAGCCGCAGCCCGATCGAGACGGCGACCAGCGCGACCGAGAGCGAGCCGGCGAGCTCCAGCACGAAGCCGCTGACGAAGGTCACCCGCAGCACCTTCATCGTGTGCACGCGGTAGTCCTCTGTCAGCGCGCGGATCCGCGTCGCCTGCCGCTCGGCCCGCCCGAAGATCTTGAGCGTCGCGAGGCCGCCGACGGTGTCGACGAAGCCGGACGCGAGCGCCTGCAGCCGCTCCCACTGCCGCGCCTGCACGGCCTGGGTCGCCCAGCCGATCAGCACCATGAACACCGGGATGAGCGGCAGGGTCACCACCAGGAACACCGCGCTGAGCGGATCGGCGAGGAAGACCACGAGTGTCAGGAGCGGCGTCGCCACCGCGGTGGCGATCAGCTGCGGGAGGTAGCGGGCGAAGTAGCCGTCGAGGGAGTCCAGTCCGCCGCCCAGCAGCGCGACGACCCCGCCCGAGCCCCCTTCGGAGCGGCCCGCCGGGCCGAGCTCGACCAGTGCGGCGAGGACCGCCTGCCGCAGCTGCGCCTTCGCTCCTGCTCCTCCGCGCACAGCGTTCACCTCGGTCGCCCAGGCGAGAGCCGCCCGCGCCGCGACGACCGCGAGCAGGGCGGCCAGCAGCGGCGCGAGATCGTCGGCGCTCCTCCCGTCGACCGCACCGGCCACCAGCTGCGCCACGAGCCACGCGAAGGCGACGATCGCCAGGGTCCTCGCCAGCGCGAGCACCCCGCCGAGCAGGAGGAACACGCGGGCCGCCCGGGCGTAGCGGAGCAGGCGCGGATCGAGGGGCTTCACGTCAGTGGGCGTCGACCGGGATGTGCGCGCGGCTGATGCGCTTGCGGAAGATCCAGTAGGTCCAGGCCTGGTAGCCGACGATGAGCGGCACGAACACCAGGGCGGTCCAACTCATGACCGTCAGCGTATAGGGCGTGCTGGAGGCGTTCTCGATCGTCAGCCCGTAGGCGGGGACGTTCGAGGCCGGCATCACCGCGGGGAACAGCGTCGCGAAGAGGGCGAGCACGGCGAGCGCGATGGTGCCGGCCAGCAGCGCGAAGGCGCGTCCCTCCCGGCCCCGCGTGATGGCGAGCCAGCCGCCGACGAGGGTCGCGGCCGCGCCCGCCGAGAGCGCCCAGGAGGCGGTGCTCCCCTGGCCGAGGTTGGTCCAGGCCAGGAAGACCGCGGCGACGACCACGGTGAGCAGCCCCGCGCGGGTCGCCAGGCGGCGCGCACGCTCGCGGATACCCCCCTCCGTCTTCAGGGCGACGAAGACGACTCCGTGCGTGAAGAAGAGCAGGAGGGTCGTCGCTCCGCCCAGGAGCGCGTAGGGGTTCAGCAGGTCCAGGACGGTGCCGGTGAAGTTGTGGTCGGCGTCCATCGGGACGCCCTGCACGATGTTCGCGAAGGCCACGCCCCAGAGGAAGGCGGGCACCGCGGAGCCGACGACGATCATCGTGTCGAAACGCCGCTTCCACTGCGCCTCCGGACGCTGGTGACGGTACTCGAACGAGACGCCGCGGGCGATCAGCGCGAGCAGGATGAGCAGAAGCGGCAGGTAGAACCCGCTGAAGAGCGTGGCGTACCACTCCGGGAACGCGGCGAACAGGGCGGCGCCGGCGACGATCACCCACGTCTCGTTCAGGTCCCACACCGGGCCGATCGTGTTGATCAGCACGCGGCGGTCGGTGTCGTCGCGCCCGAGGAACGGGAGCGACATGCCGACGCCGAAGTCGAACCCGTCGAGGACGAAGTAGCCGATGAAGAAGAACGCGACGATCCAGAACCAGAGAACGGCGAGATCCATGAGGGGTGCCTCCTAGTAGACGGTGCCGACGAGCTGCGGGCGACCGCTCTCCTCGTCGACCTCGGGAGCGTCGTCGGGGCCGGCCTGCGCGGCCCGCTTGATCAGGCGGAACTCGACCACGGCGAGCGTGCCGTAGATCGCGGTGAAGGCGAGCAGCGAGATCAGGACCTCGAGGCCGCTCACTCCGGGCGAGACTCCGTCGGCGGTCTTCAGCAGTCCGAACACGAGCCACGGCTGGCGGCCCATCTCGGTGAAGACCCAGCCCACGATCATCGCCATCAGCGGCAGCGGGGCGGCCCAGATCGCGACCTTCCACATCCACTGCTTCGGCTCGCGGCCCTTCCGGGTGAACCAGAGGCCGGCCGCGGCGATGCCGATGGCCAGGACGCCGAGGGCCATCATCCAGCGGAACGACCAGTAGGTGACCCAGATGATCGGCGTGTAGTCGCCGGGTCCGTAGACCTGGGTGTACTGCGCCTGGAGGTCGTTGATGCCTTCGACCGTGCCGGTGAAGGTGTGCGTCGAGAGGAAGGAGAGCAGGTAGGGGATGCGGATCGAGAACAGCTCGCTCGAGCCGTCCGGCGTGCCCCAGGTGAAGACGGAGAAGGAGGCGTCGACGCCCGTGGAGGTCCTGTAGAGCGCCTCCGCGGCCGCCATCTTCATCGGCTGCGTGTCGACCATCGCGAGGCCGAGCGAGTCGCCGGTGAACAGGGTCAGGCCGCCGCTGACGAGCATCATCCAGGCGCCGAACCTCAGCGCGGGGCGCATGGTCTCGAGGTGCTGGTTCCGCGAGAGGTGGTAGGCCGCGACGCTGATGATGACGGCAGCCGAGACCATGAAGCAGGCGAAGATCGTGTGCGGGAACGCGGCGAGAGCGACCTTGTTGGTGAGGAGCGCCCAGATGTCGGTGAGCTCCGCGCGGCCCTTGGTCTCGTTGATGCGGAAGCCGACCGGGTTCTGCATGAACGCGTTCGCGGCGATGATGAAGTAGGCCGAGAGCGTGGTGCCGAGCGTGGTCAGCCAGATGGAGGCCAGGTGCAGCTTCTCGGGCAGCTTGTCCCAGCCGAAGATCCAGAGGCCGATGAAGGTCGCCTCGAGGAAGAAGGCGAGCAGGCCCTCGAACGCCAGCGGGGCCCCGAAGACGTCGCCGACGAAGCGGGAGTAGTCGCTCCAGTTCATCCCGAACTGGAACTCCTGGACGATCCCGGTCACGACGCCCATCGCGAAGTTGATCAGGAAGAACTTCCCGAAGAACTTCGTCAGCTGCAGGTAGTGCACCTTCCCGGTGCGCACCCAGCAGGTCTGGAAGATCGCGACGGTGAGCGCCATGCCGATCGTGAGCGGCACGAACAGGAAGTGGTAGATCGTCGTCAGACCGAACTGCCATCTCGACAGCAGGAGCGGGTCCAGGAGTTCGTTCACAGCTCCGAGAGTAGGTCGGCGGAAGGGGTCCGACGGCCTCCGATCCCAGTACTGGGGCGGATGTGCGGCCTTCCGCGAGCTCCTGGCGGCACCCTTTCCGGGGTGGCCCCGGACGCCCCTCCGAGCGCTCCCGCCGACCGGTCGCTCGACGTCGAGACAGTCCCTCTCGACGTCGAGGGAGTCCACCGCGCGGCGACTGCCGAGCGGGGCTCGCCTCCGTCGGACCAGCCGCCGCCGGCCTCTCGACGCCGAGCGATCAGGCGGGCGACGGAGCGCTGAGACTTCCTCTCACAGGCCTTCAGCGGATTCCCAGGCGCACATCCGCGAGATCGGCTCTGGGAAACCGTTCAAGAGACTCCCGGGGCCGATGCCGAGGCGCCGTCGGCGGGCGCCCCGCGGTCAGCCGGCGTCGACGCGCGAGCGGGAGCCGGAGAACCAGGCGGGCGCCTGGAAGCCGTACTTCAGCACGGGCAGGTCGCGGGTGAGGCGCCAGTAGCCCAGTGCTGCCGCGACGCCTATCCCGCAGACCAGGAGCGGCACGACCGGCCCGATGACGTCGAGCCAGCGCTCTCCGTCGAAGAGCAGCAGGGCGCTCGTGGCGAGCGAGACGAAGAGGACGTGCACCACGTACACCGGGAGCGTGTTGCGGCCGATGAAGGTGATCCAGCCCGCGCCGCGCCGGTTCGAGAGGAAGCGGGCGACCACGAGCCCGGCGAGGACCGCCAGCACGCTCACCAGGACCAGCCCGATCGTCAGCAGCGGGAAGCGGGCGCGGACGGCGAGGATCACGCCGGCGAGCACGAGGAACAGCACGCCGAAGCCGACTCCGCTGAGGATCCCGCGGCGCTCCACGAACGCGATCACCGCGTTCCGCAGGTAGAGGCCGAGCAGGAAGAACATCAGGTAGCGGGCCATGCCGTCCCAGGCGATGTTCCCGGTGCCCTCGGAGGTGCTGGAGCGGACGGCGTACCAGACCACGGCGATCGCGGTCGCGATGCCGATCTGCACCCGCCAGTCGATCCGGCCCTGCGCGAGCTTGGCGGCCACGAAGAAGATCGTGAGCGCGTAGAGGAACCAGAGCCCGTTGTGCGGCATCACCGGCTGGAGGAGCAGCGCGAGCGGGTCGGACTCGTCGGTGCCGCCCGGGTTGGGCACCACCAGGAAGAAGAGGAACCGCACCACGGACCAGAGCAGGAAGGCCCAGACCAGCAGGCTCAGCCGCGAACGCCAGAGCTCCGGCCACGACCGGGTGAGCACGGAGCCGGCGAACAGCCCCGAGGCGAGGAAGAACAGCGGCATCCGGAAGGTGATGAGGAGGAGGTTGATCTCGTTCCACGAGTCGGGGGCGATCCCGGCCGTCGTGGTCCACTGCACGGAGTGGGCCAGGGCGACCAGGATGATCGCGATGCCCTTCGCCGTGTCCACCCAGGTGATGCGTGCGCGTGCCATGAGTCCTCGTCGTGATCGTCCATCGGAAGTCGGCCGGCGGCGACGATGGCGATGGCGATGTGCAAGTGTCGCACGGCTGTGCATCCTCTGTGATGTTCTGCGCGTATTCGATCACGGCGATCCGGTGACGGAGAGACGGCCACCGGGTGCGCGGGTCCTCGGACGGCCTCCTCGTGGACGACGCGCCCCCGCCGATGCCCGAGGATCGAGCCATGACTCGAGCGACGCCCTCCGGCTCCGCCCCCGGCCCCCGCCGCATCCGCCTCCGCCTCCTGGTCGCGCTGCTGGTGCTCGCGCTGGTCCTCGCCGGCGCGGGCATCGCCCTCTCGCTCGCCTCGCGGAGCGGAGGCGCGGGCGCTCCGGCCGCGAGCTCCCCCGACCCCGGCCCGACCTCCTCCGTCGACATGGCCGAGCGCGTCGCCGGTCTCGAGAAGCGCTTCGCCGCCGGGTTCCCGCAGCACAGCATCGTCCTCACGGGCAGCTCCACGATCGGCCGCTGGACGACCTCCAAGGAGGACCTGCGTCCGCTCGAGACCTACAACATCGGGATCGGCGGCACGACCGTCGCCGATCACCTCGCGTGGCTGGACCGCATGGTCGTCCCCTTCGATCCCCGCGCCGTGATCGTGTACGTGGGAGCGAACGACATCAGCGGCGAGGAGGGCTCGCGCACCGGCGCCCAGACCGCCGGCGCCGTCGTCGAGTACCTCCAGCGCGTGGAGGAGGTCGCCCCCGACGCCGAGCTGTTCTACGTCGAGATCGCGGAGACGCCCGCCCGCGCCTCCGTCGGCGCCGAGGTCCGCGCCGCCAACACCGCGGTCAGCGCCTACGCCGAGACGGACGACCGCGTCACCTTCGTCCCCACCGCCGACGCGCTCGTCACCTCCGACGGCTCTGTCGACCCCTCCCTCTTCGTCGACGACGGCCTGCACTTCGACGAGGCCGGCTACGCCCGGTTCTCGGAGGCGGTCCGCGCGGTGGTCCTGCCCGCTCTGGAGTGAACCGGCGGGCCGACGCACTGCAGCCCCGCTCGACGTGAGCGGCCCGGGGACACCGCGCCCGGAGCCCCCAGTGTTGACCCTGAAGGGGGACACGGCCCCTCCGCCGCGCGCGCCTATCCTGGCCCCGCGTCATCGCCGACAGCGCCCTCTGCACCGCCGCAGACCGCCGCTCGCTCAGCAGCGCCGACCGTCTCGGAGTCACCGATGCCCCGCTCGAGGATCCGCCCCCGCGGTCTCGCCCTGCTCACCGTCCTGGCGATCACGGCCGCCGCGCTCGTCGCCGGGCCCGCGGGTCCGGCGTCCGCCGCTCCCGTCGTGCCCGCCGGCTTCACCGACTCCCGGGTGGCGGCCGTCCCCGCGCCGACCGCCCTCGCCTTCACGACCGACGGGCGCACCCTCGTCTCCTCGCAGACCGGAGCGATCCGGGTGATCCGCGCCGGCGGCCTGGTCGCCACTCCGGCCCTCGACCTGCGCTCGAAGGTCTGCGCCAACGGCGAGCGCGGTGTGCTCGGCCTCGCGGTCGACCCGGCACCGGGCTCGCGCACCGTCGTCGTCTACTACACCGCGAAGGGCTCCGACTCCTCCTGCCCGACCAACGCCGGCGGCACGGTGAACCCCGCGGGAGCCCCGCGCAACCGCGTCTCCTCGTTCCAGCTCGGCACCGACGACCGCATCGACCCGGCCTCCGAGCGCGTCCTCCTCGACGGCATCTACTCCCCCGCAAGCAACCACAACGGCGGCGACCTCGCCATCGGCAAGGACGGCCTGCTCTACGTCAGCGTCGGCGACGGCGGCTGCGACTACCGCGGCGGAGTCGGCTCGCCGGGCGGCAGCGGCTGCGGCGGCCGGAACGACGCCGCCCGCGACCCGAACATCCTGAACGGCAAGATCCTCCGGATCACCCTCACCGGCGGCGTCCCGGCCGGCAACCCCTACCTGGGCACCGGGACCGCCTCCTGCCGGCTCGCCCCGGCCGCCGAGGGCCTGCGCTGCCGCGAGACCTTCGCGAGCGGCCTGCGCAATCCGTTCCGGATGGCCTTCGACCCGAACGCGACCGGCACCGTCTTCCGCATCAACGACGTGGGCCAGGACGCCTGGGAGGAGATCGACCAGGGCGTCGCCGGCGCCGACTACGGCTGGAACACCCGTGAGGGCCACTGCGCGAAGACCGGCTCGGCCTCGAACTGCGGAGCCGCGGCGCCCGCCGGGCTCACCGACCCGGTCCACGACTACGCGCACAGCAGCGGCTGCGCCTCGATCACGGGCGGCGCCTACGTCCCCCGCGGCGTCTGGCCGGCCGCCTACGACGGCGCGTACCTCTTCGGCGACTACGTGTGCGGGAAGATCCGGACCCTCGGGCGCACCGGCGCGGCCGGCGACCTCGTGACCGGCCTCGGCGGCAGCAGCGCCGTCGCCATGGCCTTCGGTCCCTCGCGCGGGACCCAGGACCTCTTCTACACCAGCTACGCGAACGGCGGCGAGGTCCGGCGCCTCGCCTACACCGCCGCGGCGAACCGCGCTCCGACCGCGGCCCTCACCGCCGCCCCCTCCTCCGGCGCGGCTCCTCTCGCCGCGCGGCTGAACGGCTCGGGCAGCAGCGACCCGGAGGGCGGTGCCCTGACCTACCTGTGGTCGTTCGGCGACGGCACCCCCGACCGCATCACGACCGGCCCGACCTTCACCCACAGTTACGCCGCCGGCAGCTGGACCGCGTCCCTCCGCGTCCGCGATCCGAAGGGAGCCGTCTCCGCCCCCGCGACGACGAGGATCACCTCGGGCGACAGTGCCCCGACGGTGAGCATCACCGCACCCGCCGACGGAGGGATGTTCGTCACGGGCCGGAGCTACGGCCTCCGCGCCACGGCGACCGACGCCGAGGACGGCGTCCTGCCCGCCTCGGCGCTCACCTGGACCGTCCAGCGCCGCCACGCTCAGCACACGCATCCCTTCCTCGGGCCGCTGACGGGGAACGACCTCTCCTTCGTCGCCCCCGGCCCGGAGGACCTCGCCGCCGCCGCGGACAGCGACCTCCTGATCAGCGTCACCGCGACGGACTCGAGCGGAGTGTCGACGACGGCGACTCGGACGTTCTCCCCGCAGAAGGTGTCCGCCACCCTGGCCACCGCTCCCGCCGGCCGGACGGTCGTCGTCAACGGCACCGAGGTCGCCGGAGGCACGACCGTCGTCTCGTGGGCGGGCTCGGCCCTTCAGCTGGAGGTCCCGGACCAGACCGACGCGTCGGGCACGGCCTACCGGTTCTCGTCCTGGTCGGACGGCGGCGCCGCCTCGCACAGCGTCGTCACTCCCGGGAGCAGCACCACGCTGACCGCGACCCTCGTCTCCGCCGGGCTCCCCGGCGCTCCGACCGCCGTCACCGCCACGGCGGGCTCGGACGGCACGGCGACGCTCGCGTGGTCGCCCCCCGCGGGGACCGGCGGCTCGGCGGTCACCGGCTACCGGGTGTCACGCGACGGTTCCGACACGAGCGGAGCCGGAGCCTGGAGCGCCGTGGTCGCCGCGACCAAGCGCTCGCAGACCTTCACGAAGCTGGTCCCGGGCCGCAGCTACACCCTCTCGGTGCAGGCGGTCACGGCGAACGGCACCGGCCCGGCGGCCTCCGCGCTCGTCGCCGTCCCCTGACCGCCCGGCGTCCACCGGCCTCCCGGGCGCAGCCCTGCCGCCGCCCAGCCGTGCGCCCCTACGATCGAGCCATGCCGAGCATCCGGAGCCGCCGTCGGCCCCAGCCCCCGATCGAGTCCCCGGCGGGCGGGGGCGCCCGGTGAACGACACCCTCACCGGGATCCTGGACTTCGTCGTCAGCGTCCCCCCGGTCTGGCGGACGCTCCTCGCCGGACTCGCGATCTTCTTCGAGACCACGATCCTGGCGGGCCTCGTCGTCCCCGGCGACACGATCGTGATCGTCAGCGCGACCGGCGTGACCAGCCCGCTGCAGTTCGCGGCGCTGGCCGTCACGGTCGTCATCGGCGCCCTCTGCGGCGAGTCCGTCGGCTTCTACCTCGGCCGCTGGTTCGGGCCGCGGATCCGCGCGTCGCGCCTGGGACGCCGGCTCGGCGAGAAGAACTGGCTGAAGGCCGAGCGCTACCTCGCGCGGCGCGGCGGGTTCGCCGTGTTCCTCTCGCGCTTCCTGCCGGTGCTGCACTCGCTGATCCCGCTGACGGTGGGGATGAGCGGGATGCGCTATCGGACCTTCATGGCCTGGACGATCCCGGCGTGCGTGCTCTGGTCGTCCGCCTACGTCGGCGTCGGCGCGGCCGCGGCGGGCAGCTACCGGGAGCTCTCGGAGAGCCTGCACGGCGCCGGCTACGTCTTCGTGGGCGTCATCGTCGTCTTCGCCCTGCTCGTGCTCCTCGGGAAGAAGCTCCTGAACAGAGCGGAGGCGCGTCACCTCGACGAGTGACGCGCCTCCGGGCGTGGATCCGGGGAGGATCAGTCGACGAGACCCGCCGACTTCAGCCACTCGCCCGCGATCGCGGACGCGGACTTCTGCTCGTTGACGCTCTCGGAGTTGAGGGCGACGAGGTCGTCCGCCGTGAGCTTCGCGCTGACCGCGTTCAGCACCTCGGCCGCGTCGTCCGTGATCTTGCTCGAGACGATCGGCACGACGTTGTCGGCCACGAACAGTCCGTCCGGGTCCTCGAGAGCGACGAGGTCGTTCTTCTGGATGTTCGGGTCGGCCGTGTAGACGTTCGCCAGCTGGATCTGGTCGCTGGTGAGCGCGTCGACGGTGGTCGATCCGCCGCTGTCCTCGATCGCCTGGAAGGTGGTCGTGATGCCGTACTTCGACTGCAGGGTGTCGGGCCCGTAGGGCCGCGTCTGCAGCTCGGAGTTGCCGCCGACCACGATCGGGTCGGTGACGTTCTTGAGCGACGCGATGTCGGTCAGGTCCCACTTGTCGGCGAAGGCCTGGGTGACGGTGTACGAGTTCTGGTCGCTGGCCTCGGCGGCGTCGAGGGCGCGGAGGCCGTCGGGCAGCGCGTCGCCGAGCGCGGAGTACACGTCGTCGGCGGTGGTGGCCGTCGCGTCGGGCTCGAGCGCCTGCAGGAGGCTGCCGTCGTACTCCGGGAAGACGTCGATGGATCCGCTCTCGATCTCGGGCAGGTAGATCTCGCGCTGGCCGATGCGCAGCTGGCGGTCTACGGTGAAGCCGTCGTTCTCCAGCGCCTGCGCGTAGATCTCGGCGAGGATCTCGTTCGAGTAGTAGTCCTGCGAGCCGACCACGATGGTCTCGCTGCCCGCAGTCGCACCCGATCCCTCATCGAGCGGATCGCTCGAGGAACACCCTGCCAGTGCCACGACGGCACCGACCGCGAGTGCGCTGAGCGCGACACGGCCCTTCGTGAAATGTGCTGTGAACATTGCTATTTCCCTTCTTCGATGGGGATTCCCATCACCGCGCGTCGTCGGGGCGACGAAGCGCGGGAACCTGTGCGGCCGGCGGTGCCGGCCAGGCCGAGCACGACTCCGCGCGGCACGGCGAGCCGCTGGAGGAGGGCGAAGAGGACCTCGCTGAGGAGCGTCAGCACGATCACCAGGATCGAGCCGGCGAGCATCTGCGGGTAGTCCCCCGACTTCACTCCGCGGAAGATGTACTGCCCGAGGCCGCCGGCGCCGATGTAGTCGGCGAGCGTGGCGGTCGCGATGATCTGCAGCGCCGCCGAGCGGAGCCCGCCGATCAGCAGCGGCAGCCCCAGCGGGATCTCGACCTTCGTCAGGATCTGCCACTCGGTCATGCCCATCGAGCGCGCCGCGTCGACCGTGCGGCGGTCGACCGCCTCGAGCCCGGAGTACGCGCCGGCGAGCACCGACGGGATCGCGAGCACGACGAGGGCGATCACCGGAGCGCCGAGGCCGAGCCCCAGGCTCATCGCCGCGAGGACGAGCACGCCCAGCGTCGGCAGGGCGCGCAGACCGCCTGCGACCGGCACGGCGATGCCCTTGCCGCGCCCGGTGTGCCCGATCAGGTAGCCGATCGGGATCGCGATCGCGGCCGCGATCACGAGCACCAGCAGGCTGATGCCGACGTGCTGGGCGACACGGGTCGGGATCGCGTAGACCCCGGTCCAGTGCGCGGGGTCGGCGATCCAGGCGAAGGCCTCGGCGATGAGGTTCACGACGTCACCGCCCTCTCGACCGTGACCGGTCTGCGCGAGCGGCGCGTGCGGTCCAGAGCCGTCCAGGGCATGAGGAGACGGCCGATCAGCACCAGCAGTCCGTCGAGTACCAGCGCGAGGACGATCGTGAGGACGATGCCCGTGACGATCTCACCGGTGATGCCGCGCTGGAAGCCGTCGGTGAAGAGCAGGCCGAGGCTCTGGATCCCGAGCACCGCGCCGACCGTTACCAGGCTGACCGTGCTGACCGTGACCACGCGCAGGCCCGAGAGCAGGACCGGACCGGCCAGCGGGAACTCGACCCGCCAGAAGCGCGCCCAGCCGGAGTAGCCCATCGCGGTCGCCGACTGGCGGACGTCGTCCGACACCGCGCCCAGTGCGTCCGAGGTGGTGCGGACCATCAGCGCGACACCGTAGAGGGTGAGGCCCGTGATCACGTTGGCGGTCGAGCGGAGCGGGATGCCCAGCAGGACCGGCAGCAGGATGAACATGGCCAGCGAGGGGATGGCGTAGAGCACGCCGAGCCCTGTCAGCAGGGTGCCGCGGCTCCAGCGGTAGCGGTTCGCGAACCAGCCGAACGGCAGCGAGACGAGGAAGCTGAGCAGGATCGGCGGGACCGACAGGGCCAGGTGCGCCAGCAGGTTCGCGACGATCGCGTCCGTGTTGTTGACGACCCAGTTCACGCGGCGGGGCCGTCCTGCGCGCGCAGCACTCCGGTCGGGCGCCCGTCGCCGTCGACCACGATGCGGGCGCCGTCGCGCTCCTCGATCCGGAGCGAGCGCTTGCCGCGGTCGGCGCCGACGAAGCCGGCGACGAACTCGCTCGCGGGGTTCGCCAGGATCTCGGCGGGCGAGCCCTTCTGCGCGATCCGGCCGCCCTTCTCGAGGATGACGACCTGGTCGCCGAGGAGGAACGCCTCGTCGATGTCGTGGGTGACGAAGACCACGGTCTTGTCGAGCTCGTCCTGGAGCCGCAGGGTCTCGCGCTGCAGGTCGGCGCGCACGAGAGGGTCGACCGCGCCGAACGGCTCGTCCATCAGCAGGATGTTCGGGTCGACCGCCAGGCCGCGCGCCACACCGACGCGCTGCTGCTGGCCGCCGGAGAGCTGGCTGGGGTACCGGGCGGCGAGCGCACGGTCCAGTCCGACCGTGTCCATCAGCTCGAGCGCGCGGGCGTGCGCCTGCTTCTTGGCGACCCCGTTCAGCCGCGGCACGGTCGCGATGTTGTCGATGACCTTGCGGTGCGGCAGGAGGCCGGAGTTCTGCATCACGTAGCCGATGCGGCGGCGGAGCGCGACGGCGGGCAGGGACGAGATGTCCTCGCCGTCGATCTCGATGGTGCCGGAGGTCGGCTCGATCATCCGGTTGATCATGCGGAGGATCGTGGTCTTCCCGCAGCCCGAGGAGCCGACGAAGACGGTCGTCTGCCGGGAGGGCAGCACGAGCGAGAAGTCGTCGACCGCCCGCGTGCCGTCCGGGTACTGCTTGCTGACGTTGCGGAACTCGATCACGAGGCCGCCCGCCGTCCGGCGGTGTGCGCGCCGATCTGTCCCTGGTCCACGACTGTGCCCGCTCTCGCTCCGCGCGTCCGGCCGTTGCACGGCCCGCGGCCCCGAACGGGGCCAGGCGGCAAGGAAAACACCAATAGCAGCCGCCTGCCAACCCGGACCGCGAAGTGTTGCGGGATGTTCCGGGAGCGACTAGGGCCTTGACAGTCCTAGCCGGTCAGGACTCCTCGACGGCTCCGTAGTGCGAGGTCATGTAGTGGCGCAGCAGCGAGCGGCTCTCATCGATGAAGCGCTGGTCGCCGTTGGGGTCGATGAGGAACGCGCGCGTGAGCAGCGCGTCCGCGACCTCGATGGTCACCTCGAGGCGGAAGGACAGCTGCGCGCCGCCCGGGAGGCCGTACTCGGACGCGAGGATCTCGGCGAAGCGGCGGGCGAAGAAGCCGGCCTCGAACGCCTCGCCCGCGACCTCGGGGGCGTGGATCGTGTCGACGAAGCGGATGGAGCGGAAGCCCGGCTCGTTGCGGTGCATCTCGCAGAAGGCGTCGATCGCGCAGTCGACCGCGCCCCACCAGTTGCCCGGGTGGGTGTCGCGGATCTCGGTGATGACGCGGCGGCGGAAGCGCTCGAGAGCCCGCTCGCGCAGCGCCTGGAGGACGGCGATGCGGTCCGGGAAGTAGCGGTAGACCGTGCCGATCGCGGCTCCCGCGCGCTCGGCGACCATCGCCGTGGTCAGGCGGTCGAAGCCGACCTCGTCGACGACGGCGGCTGCCGCGTCGAGCAGCGAGGCGAGACGGGCGGCGCTGCGCACCTGCACCGGCTCGTTGCGGACCTGGGACGATTCACCGAACGGTCGATCGACGAGGTTTCCAAGAGGCACGGCGGGCTCCTTCGGTCGTGGTTCCTACAATCGTACGCACGGCGACCGCCGGTCGGGGTCGTCTCATCGAAAGTCCCTCGTGTTTCGCGCCCCCGGAAGGGCGACGGCTCCGCGGGTCCGATCCACCCGGGAGAAACCATGTGCGGACGCTTCGTCCTCTCGCAGACCACCGCCGACCTGGTGGCGCTCTTCGACATCGACGAGCCGGGCGCCGACCTTCCGGAGCCGTCCTGGAACATCGCGCCGACCCAGCGGATCGCCGTCGTCGCGGAGTCGATGAAGGGGGTCGAGGAGGGCAGCCCGCCGCGGCGTCGGCTCGCCGGAGCCCGCTGGGGCCTGGTGCCCCGCTCCGCCGCCGACCCGTCCGCGGGGCCGCCGCTGTTCAACGCGCGGATCGAGTCCGTCGCCGAGAAGCCGTCGTTCCGCGAGTCCTACGCCTCCCGGCGCGCGATCGTGCCCGCCTCGGGCTGGTACGAGTGGCGGGTCGGCGCGGACGGGGCGAAGGCCCCCGTCTACGTCTCGCCGGGCGAGGGCTCGCTCCTCCTCTTCGCCGGTCTCTACGAGTGGTGGCGCTCGGCCCAGCCGGGCTCTCCGTGGCTGCTCTCGGCGACGGTCCTCACCCGCCCCTCCGCCGGGCCGCTCGCCGAGGTGCACGAGCGGATGCCCGTGCTGCTGCAGCCGGAGCTGATCGAGGACTGGCTGGACCCGGCGTCCCCCGGGGACGGCGAGCTGCTGCGCGCGGCCGCCGAGGGTGCGGCCGAGCTGGCAGAGGAGCTCGAGGTGCACGGCGTCGGTGCAGCCGTGGGCTCCGTCTCGGCGAACGGCCCCGACCTGATCGAGCCCACCGGAGCCTGACGATCGCGTGAGAGCGCGATCCGCGGTCCGGCATCCGGTCTGACAGACTGGGCGGATGCCGCTGACGCCCGAGAGCAAGCCCCTGAGCGCAGGCAAGGCGGAGGTCATGCACCGCGCCGCCCGCCTCGAGGACCGACTCCACTCCTTCCGGATGAGGCGCGTGAAGCGCAAGGGCTACGTCCCGAGGGTCATCCCCTACACCGGCTACGGCTCGACGACGCAGCTGCGCGTCCTGGCCCGCGTCCTCTACACGCGGCCGACCCCTCCCGGGGTCGAGGAGGTCCGCCCCGTCGAGGGCGTGCGCGGCTGGCGGAGCTTCACCAGCGTCTTCGTGAGCGGGGCCGTCGTGACCGTCGAGGCCGACGGGCAGACCCACCGGGTGACGGCCGACCGCGGCGGAGTCGTCGACGCGGACCTCCCGATCACGCTCGAGCCCGGCTGGCACACCATCACCTTCTCGACCGCGGGCTCGAAGCCCGTCGAGGCGCCCGTCTTCATCGTGCGTCCGGAGGCGCGGCTGGGCGTCGTGTCGGACGTGGACGACACGGTGATGGTCACCGCGCTCCCCCGCCCCTTCGTCGCCGCCTGGAACACCTTCGTGCTCGACGAGCACGCCCGGATGCCCACGCCCGGCATGGCGGTCTTCCTCGACCGCTTCGCCCGGCAGTACGAGGGCTCCCCGGTCATCTACCTCTCCACCGGCGCGTGGAACGTCGCCCCGGCGCTCACCCGCTTCCTGTCGCGGCACCTGTACCCGGCCGGAGCGCTCCTTTTGACCGACTGGGGCCCGACGCACGACCGCTGGTTCCGCAGCGGCAAGCAGCACAAGGAGATGAACCTCCGCCGACTCGCGGCCGAGTTCCCGGACGTGCGCTGGCTGCTGGTCGGCGACGACGGGCAGCACGACGAGGAGATCTACTCCGACTTCGCGGACGAGCACCCCGACAAGGTCGCGGCGATCGCGATCCGCCAGCTCTCCACCGGCGAGGCGGTGCTCGCGGGAGGCCGCTCCAAGGCCGAGGACCGCTCCCTGACCAGCGGCACGACCTGGGTCTTCGCGCCCGACGGCGCGGGCATCTCCGAGCAGCTGACGGAGCTCGGCATCCTCTGATCCCGGACCGGCTCCGGGAACGACGGAGCCGTCCGCTCCCCGGGGGGAGGGACGGCTCCGGTCGATCGGCTCGGACTACGCCTGGTGGGCGGCCTGCAGGTCGAGGGTGATGGTGACCTTCTCGCCGATGAGCACGCCACCGGTCTCGAGGGCCGCGTTGTAGGTCAGACCGAAGTCGGTGCGGTCGATGGTGGCCTTGGCGGTGAGGCCGGCCTTGTAGTTGCCGTACGGGTCGGTGCCGAAGCCGCCGAACTCCACCTCGAAGGTGACGGGCTTGGTGGTGCCCTTGATGGTGAGCTCGCCGTCGACGAGGAAGTCGTCGCCGTTCGGGCGGACGGCGGTCGAGACGAAGTGGATCTCCGGGTACTTCTCGGCCTCGAAGAAGTCGCCGGTGCGGAGGTGGCCGTCGCGGTTGGGCTCGTTGGTGTTGACGGAGGCGACCTCGGCGGTGGCCTCGACCTTGGAGTCGAGCGGGTTCTCGCCGGTGGTGAACGTGGCGGTGAAGCGCTCGAACTTGCCCTTGACCTTGCTGATCATCAGGTGGCGGACGCTGAACGCGACCTCGCTGTGGGTGGGGTCGATGACCCAGGTGCCGGCCTTGTAGCCGGGGATGGTGACGGTGTCGGTCATGGTTTCTCCTCGAGTGTGACGGTCGTCGCGGGGAGAGCGTCCCCGTCCGATGTATGCAAGCGCATCGACGTCGATCAGTATTCCATGTAGCGACAACTATTTCATCCACGTTCCGTCGAAGGATCGGCGGACACCGCGTGAACACGGAGCGCCGCACCCCGGACGGGGGTCGGAGACGCTCCCCGAGCAGTCGTCAGCGGTCGGCGGGAGCCGGGTTGCGGATGCCGAGGAGGGAGACGACGCCCCCGGCTACCAGGAGGGCGGAGGTCGCGACGGCGGCACGGGAGAAGCCCTCGACATCGAGCGAGTCGCCGACCACGAGCGAGGTCGCGGCGATGGCGACCAGCCCGGCGATGCGCGAGACGGCGTTGTTCACGGCGGAGCCGACTCCGCTGTGCCCGTCCTCCACCGCGCCGAGGATCGTCGAGGTCAGCGGAGCGACCGTCACCGCGAGGCCGAAGCCGAAGAGGAGGATCCCCGGCATCAGCTGCGTGGCGTAGTCGGCGCCCTCGTCGACGAAGGAGAGCAGGAGGAACCCGGCCGCGGCGATCAGCGGTCCGACGCCCATGAAGAGCCGCGGGCCGAACCGCGCCGACAGCGACCCGGAGATCTGCGAGAGCAGGAGCAGCAGGATCGTCGGCGGGAGCGTCGCGAGCCCGGCCAGGGTCGCCGAGAAGCCCAGGGTCTGCTGGAGGAACAGGCCCAGCGCGAAGAAGCCGAAGGAGAGCGCGCCGTAGACGAACGCCGTCGAGACGTTGCCGACGGTGAAGTTCCGCGACGCGAACAGCGACAGCGGCAGCATCGGATGCGCCGCGCGCCGCTCCCACACGACGAACGCGACGAGGGCGGCGACTCCCCCGATCAGGGCGGTCAGCACGAGCGGATGCTGGATCCCGAGCCGCTCCTGCTCGATCAGCGCGAACACCGGCCCTCCCAGGCCGATCACCCCGAGCACCGCGCCGACGCCGTCGATGGGCACCCGGGTCCCCGAGTCGACCGCGCCGAGCCTGCGCAGCAGGACCAGCGTCACCGCGATCGGCAGCAGGTTGAGCGCGAAGACGTACCGCCACGAGCCCGCGTCCACCAGCAGGCCGCCGAGCACGGGCCCGGCGATCGTCGCCGTGCCGGTCCAGGCCGTCCACGCACCGATGGTCCGAGCCTGCGCGGCGCCGTGGACGGTCGCGATGATGAGGGCGAGCGAGCTGGGCACGAGGATCGCGCCGGCGGCACCCTGGAGCATCCGCGCCACGATGAGGACCTCGGCGGTGGGGGCCAGCGCGCACAGCAGCGAGGTGACGCCGAAGCCGATCAGGCCGATGGTCATGCTGCGGGCCCGGCCGATGCGGTCGGCGAGCGAGCCGGCCACGAGGATCAGCGCGCCGAGCGTGATCAGGTACCCGTCGACCACCCACTGCTGCACCGCGAGCCCGCCGCCGAGCTCCCGGGTGATCGCGGGCAGGGCGACGTTGACGACGGTGCCGTCGAGGAAGGCGACGAAGGAGGCGAGGACGGCCACCACGAGCACCGCGCGGCGGCGCGTCTCGGCGGAGTCGGCGGAGGCGGTCATGCTCGGGCTCTGGTCACCCGCTCACCGTACCGGCGGCCGCCGCTCCCGGGGCCGGGAGGGCGGGCATCAGGGCCCCCGAGCGCGGCCGCACGACGGATCCAGACTCGTCGCCTACTCTCGTAGCCATGTCTGCGCAAGGAACCGCCCGCGGCGGCGTGCTCGCCCGGGTCCTCGGGATCGTCGGAGCCAGCCTCGCCGGGGGCCTGCTGATCACGGTCGGGGTCACTCCCGCCCTCGCCGTCACCGGTCTCGCCGAGAACAACCCGATCGGGCTGTTCGAGACGGTGCCCGAGTACCTCGAGCTCGGCCAGCTGGCCCAGAAGACCGAGATCTACGCGAAGCGCACCGACGGCTCGGACGAGCTGCTCGCCTCCTTCTACGCGCAGAACCGCGAGGAGGTGGCCTTCGACCAGGTCAGCCAGTCCGTGAAGGACGCGGCGGTCTCGACCGAGGACCCGCGCTTCTACGACCACGGCGGCGTCGACCTGCAGGGCACGATCCGCGCGGTGCTCAGCAACATCGTCGGCGGGGACCTCCAGGGCGGATCCTCCATCACTCAGCAGTACGTCAAGAACGTCCTCGTGCAGAAGGCGGAGTCGCTGAGCGCGACCGACGAGGCGGCCTCCGAGGCCGCCTACGAGGAGGCGACCGCGACCACTCCGAGCCGCAAGCTCAAGGAGATGAAGCTCGCCGTCGACCTCGAGAAGAAGTACAGCAAGGACGACATCCTCCTCGGCTACCTCAACATCGCGGGCTTCGGCGGGCAGGTCTACGGCATTCAGGCGGCGGCCGAGTACTACTTCTCGACCAGCGCGGCCGACCTGAGCCTCGCGCAGGCCGCCAGCCTGATCGCCACGGTCAACAACCCCAACGGCCTCAGGATCGACCAGCCCGAGAACATCCCGGACAACAAGATCCGCCGCGACTACGTCCTCGACCAGATGCTGCAGGAGGGGAAGATCTCGCAGGCCGACCACGACGCCGCCGTCGCCGAGGAGGTCGTCCCCGCGATCACGCAGACGCCCACCGGCTGCCAGACCGCCGGCAACGCGGCCTTCTTCTGCGACTACATCACCCGCGTCGTCCAGAACGACCCGGCGTTCGGCGACGACGCGGACACCCGCCTCGCCAACTTCCAGCGCGGCGGCTACAAGATCTACACGACGCTCGACCGCGACCTGCAGGACACCGCGGCCAACGCGACGAACAACGCCGTCCCCAAGGTCCCCACCCTCGACACCAACATCGGCAGCGCGACCGTCTCGATGGAGGTCGGTACCGGCCGGATCCTGGCGATGGTGCAGAACAAGGACTACGACGCGGCCGGCGCCGTGAACGGCGCGAACTTCTCCGCCGTCAACTTCAACACCGACACGGCCTACGGCGGCTCCGCCGGGTTCCAGGTCGGATCGACCTACAAGGTGTTCACGCTCGCGCAGTGGCTCGCGAGCGGACGCACCCTGAACGAGACGATCAACGGCCGCGAGCGCACCTTCTCGGGCTTCCCCGCCAGCTGCGCACCGGGCGGCGAGCTCGACACCTCCTACGAGGTCAACAACGACGACAGCGAGAACGGCAGCTACAGCGTGCTGACCGGCACGATGCAGTCGATCAACACCGTCTACGTCTCGATGGCGCAGCAGCTCGACCTCTGCGCGATCCGCGATCGCGCGGTCGGCTTCGGCGTGAAGGCGGCCGACGGCGGCGAGGTCGACTACAAGCCGTCCGCCGTCCTCGGCTCGGACACGCTCATCTCCCCCCTCTCGATGGTCACCGCCTTCGCCGGCTTCGCCAACAACGGCACCGCCTGCTCCGCGATCGCCATCGACTCGATCACCGACGCGACCGGCGCCGCCGTCCAGCCGCCGACCTCCACCTGCAACCAGGCCCTCAGCCCCGAGCTGACGGCGGTCGCGAACTACGCCCTGCAGCGCGTCGTCACCGGCGGCACGGCCGCCCAGTCCGACCCGGACGACGGCATCGAGCACATCGGCAAGACGGGCACCACCGACAACGCGGAATCGACCTGGATGGACGGGGCGAGCTCGCGCGTCGCGACCGTGGTCTGGGTGGGCAACATCGACGGCCACACCTCGATGCGCGAGGTCCGCTTCCCGAACTCGGAGCTCGAGAGCCGCCCGTACGCCTCCAACATCCGCCACTACATCTGGAACTCGGTGATGACCCGCGCCGACCAGAAGTACGGCGGAGACGACTTCGAGGAGCCCAGCAGCGCCCTGCTGAACGGCCGCCAGATCGCCGTGCCGACCGTCTCCGGCCGCTCGGTCGACGACGCCACGGAGGCGCTGGAGGACCTCGGCTTCGACGTCGAGGAGGGGGCGACCATCGACTCGTCGCTCCCGGCCGGCGTGGTGGCGGGCACCGACCCGGCCGCGGGCACGACCGTCGCGCGCTACTCCGACATCGCCCTGCTGATCAGCAACGGCTCGCAGGTCCCGGCTCCCGCCACCCAGGCACCGGCTCCGGCTCCGACCGGCACGGGAGTCCCCGCGACCGAGGCTCCCCCGGCGACGCCCACGGCGACCCCGACAGCGACAGCCACGGCGACTCCGACGGCGGAGGTCGAGGAGTGAGCTTCGACGCGGACTTCCTCGGCGTCCCCGCGGGTGCGCCGCGCCTGAGGGTCGAGCGCCCGGTGCGGCTCCTGCCGTACACGCACTTCGAGGTGCTGCTGGATCCGGAGCGGCGCCTGGCCGTCTCGACGGCCGTGAACATCGACGGCGCGCGCCTGGTCGAGCTCGGCCGTGGCGACGACTGGCACCTCGACGACCGCATCCCCGCCTCCGAGCAGACCGGGCCGGAGGTGTACGCCCGCAACGACCTCGACCGCGGCCACCTGGTCCGCCGCCGCGACCCCGTCTGGGGCGACCGGGACGAGGCCGCCGCGGCCAACCGCGACAGCTTCTGCTACACGAACGCCGCGCCCCAGGCGAGCGGCTTCAACCAGTCGCAGGAGCTGTGGCTCGGGCTCGAGACGCTGGTGCTCGAGTACGCGCAGACCTGGCGCACGCGCCTGAGCGTCTTCACCGGGCCCGTGCTCGCGGACGACGACCCGGTCTACCGCGGTACGGGCATCCCCCGCCACTTCTGGAAGATCGCGGCGTGGAGCCCGGACGGATCGACGCTCGCGACGAGCGCGTACCTGCTCGACCAGAGCGAGCTCGTGGAGCGGGTGCGCGAGGGCCTGGTGCCGCTCGGCGGCTTCAGGACGTTCCAGCTGCCGGTCGCCGCGATCGGCGAGCTGACCGGTCTCGACGTGGATCTCCTCGCCGGGGCCGACGTGCTCGGCTCGGCAGGACTCCGGCCGGAGCCGTGGCGCGAGATCGTCGAGCCGTCCGACGTGGCGAGCGGCCTCCTCCCCCGCTGAGGCTCCGCCGGGGGCAGGATGGGCGGATGAGCACCCCCGTCCTGGTCGAGATCACCTCCGGCGCCGTCGTCCTCCGCGACCCGGAGGGTCCGCTCGTCCGCGTCGACGAGGCGGGCTACCTCCGCGGCGACGGGGTCTTCGAGACCGTCGCGGTCCTCGACGGACGTCCCCGCGCGCTCGGCGAGCACCTCGCGCGGCTGGCCGGATCGGCCCGGGCCGTCGGGCTGACGATCCCGGAGGCGCCCCTCTGGTCCCGAGCGGTCGACCTCGCCGTGGCGGAGCACGACCGGGTCGACGACCTGACGGTCCGCTTCATCGCCGCCCACGGCTCGAGCGACTCCGCCCGGTGCACCGTGCGCGCGGCTCCGACTCCCGACTCGAGCGCGCTCCGGGAGAAGGGCGCGGCCGTCGTCGTGCTGGACCGCGGGTACGCGAGCGGTCCGCTCGCGCCGTGGCTGCTCCCGGGCGTCAAGACCACCTCGGGCGCCGTCACCCGGGCGGCGCTGCGCGAGGCGGCGTCCCGGGGCGCGGACGACGTGGTCTGGCGCACGAGCGACGGGCTGCTCCTCGAGGGAGCGACGTCGAGCCTGGTGCTCCTCGGCGACGGGGTGCTCGCGACGCCGCTCTCGGGCAGCGTGCTCGCCGGCACGACGGTCGAGCGGGTCCTCGCGCTGGGCGAGCGCCGCGGGCTCGCGTCGTCGCGCCGCGAGCTGCCGGTCTCGGCGCTCACCGGTGCCGATGCGGCGTGGCTGGTGTCGAGCACCCGGCGGGCGATCCCCGTCCGCTCGGTCGACGGCGCACCGCTCGCGATCGACGCCGGCCTGACGGCGGCGTTCGAGGCGGGGCTGCTCGCCGGCTGACCGCGTCCGCGGCTCGGACTCCCTGCGCGTCAGGCCGCTGCGGCCAGCGCGCGGGAGGTGTGCGGGCCGACGCCGGCCTCCTCCGCGTCTTCGAGATCGGCGAGCGTGTCGACGTCCAGCCTCAGCGTCGACGAGCCGGGCAGCACGACGACCGCGCAGCCCGCGTCGCGGTGCCGGGCCAGCGAGCCCGAGCCGAACGCCGGAGCGACGAGGGCTCCGGCCGCCAGCAGGAGCGCCGTGGTGCCGCTCCCCTCGCGGTCCGGGACGACGGCCGGGAGCGACCGCGTCGCGAGCGCCTCGGAGAGGTCCGACGGCAGCAGGGCGGGCAGGTCCCCGGTCAGCACGATCACCGGGGCGCCCGGCCGGCGGTGGAGGGCGGCCTCGGCCCCCCCGGACACGGCGGCGTCGAGGGTCCCCGGGTCGGGCACCACCACCAGCTGCGGGTGCTCCGCCCGTGCGCGGTCGGCCGCACCGGCGTCGGAGGTGACCAGGAGAAGGCTCGCCACCGGCTCCGCGGCGGCCACGGCGGCGAGCGTGTCCAGGAGGAACGCCTCGGCCAGCGCCGCGCGGCCCGGCACGTCGAGGCGCGTCTTCGAGCCGCCGCGGCCCTTGAACACGACGACCGCGCTCCAGCCGGTCACGCGCGCTCCTCGCGCGAGGCTGCTCCGGCCGCGAAGCCCTCGGCGAAGGCCTCGTCGGCGCCGAGGCGGAACATGTCGTCGGGGCCCGTGCGGGTCAGCGTGCGGGCACCCGGGCTCTCGACTCCCGTCACCAGGCGGGCGAGCCCGCGGACGACGGCGACGGGGCGTCCGCTCGCCTTGCCCTTCACCAGGTCGCCGAGCGCGGCGATCTCGTCCGCGACGGCCGGCATGGTCACTCCCAGCGTGCGCCCCAGGGCGTCGACTCCGCCGCGGAGGTCGTCGATCACGAGGACGCCGGAGGCCCCGATGGCCGCGTCGGTCTGCCCGACCCGCCACGCGCGGCCCAGGGTGTCGCTGACGAGCACGCCCACCTCCACGCCGAGCCGCTCCCGGAGGCCCGCGCAGAGGGCCCGCGCCGAGGCGTCCGGGTCGACGGGGAGGAGGAGGACCGTCCCCTCCGCGACGTTGCTGGCATCGACTCCGGCCGCCGCCTGCACGATCCCGAGGCGGTTCTCCACGATGCGGGTGACGCCGGAGCCGTGCGCCCGGGTGGCGACGACGCGGACGGTCTCGGCCGTGATCGCGTCCTCGCGGTCGGCCGCGGCGACGACGCGCCCCTCCGCCTTCGAGACGATCTTGCTCGTGACGACGAGGATGTCGCCGTCCGCGGGCCGGTCCTCCTCGGCGGCGGCGGCGACGGCCGCGAGGATCAGCTCGAGCAGGTCGTCACCGGGAGTCACCTCCGGGATGCCGTCGAGGGCCCAGGCCTGCACGCGCGTCTCGCTCACCGGTCCATTCTCCCGGCTGCCGCGGGCGCACGGGTCCACGGCCCGAGATCACCCGAGTGGACCATCGGCGGCGCCTCAGCCGGCGGCGAGGTACGCGGCGACCGCGGGCGGCACGTAGGGGGCGACGTCGCCGCCGAGGGAGGAGACCTGCCGCACCAGCGAGCTCGACACGTGGGCGTGCGCGGGATCGGGCAGGAGGAACACCGTCTCGACGTGCGCGAGGTTGCGGTTCACGATCGCCATGGGGGTCTCGTACGCCACGTCGACCTGCGAGCGGATGCCCTTCACCAGGATGCTCGCGCCGACGTCGGTGCAGTAGTCGACGAGCAGGCCCATGCTCCACGAGGCGACGACGATCCGTCCCTCGACGCCCGCCTCCGCGATCGACTGCTCGATGAGCGAGACGCGCTGGGCGATCGGCAGCAGCGCGGTCTTGGCGGGGTTGTGCACCACTACGACGTGCAGCTCGTCGACCAGGCGCGCGGCCCGCTCGATCACGTCGAGATGACCGAGGGTCACGGGGTCGAAGGAGCCGGGGACGACGGCGATGCGGGCCATGCCGACAGAGTAGCGGGCGGGCACCGCCTAGCTCTTGGCGAGGAACTCCCGGTCGCGGTCCTGCACGCGGCGCGCGAGCGCGGCACGGAGCCGGTCGTGCGCGGCGAGCGACGGGTCCTCCGCGAGGAGCCGCTCGGCCAGCGCCCGCGCCTCCACGATCACGTCCGCGTCCTGCACCACCCGCAGCAGGCGGAGCGACGAGCGCCCGCCGGACTGCGAGTCGCCCAGCACGTCGCCCTCGCGGCGCAGCTCGAGGTCGACCTCGGCGAGCGCGAAGCCGTCGAGCGTCGCGGCGACCGCCTCCACCCGCTCGCGCGCGACCGTCCCCGCCTCCGCCGCCGTCACGAACAGGCACACCCCCGCGACGCCGCCGCGCCCGATGCGCCCGCGGAGCTGGTGCAGCTGCGAGACCCCGAACCGCTCCGCGTCGAGCACGACCATCATCGAGGCGTTCGGCACGTCCACGCCGACCTCGATGACCGTCGTCGACACCAGGACGTCGATCTCCCCCGCGGCGAAGGAGCGCATCACGGCGTCCTTCTCCTCCGTCGTCATCCGCCCGTGCAGCGCGGCCGACCGCCGCTTCCCGAGCAGCGGATGCGCGCGCACGCCCTCCAGCGTGGCCGCGACGGTCGTGAGCGGCGCGGCGGCGTCCTCCTCGGGCGGCTGCGCGCCCTCGGCGGGCTCCCCCGGCTCGATCGCCGGGCAGACGAGGTAGACCTGGTGCCCCGAGCGGATCTCCTCCTCGGCGCGCTCCCAGGCCCGCGCGATCCACGCGGGGTGGTCGGCGAGCGGGACCACGTGGCTCGTGATGCCGGGGCGCCCGGCGGGCAGCTCGCGGATGGTCGAGGTGTCGAGATCGCCGAAGACCGTCATGGCGACGGTCCGCGGGATGGGCGTGGCCGTCAGCACCAGCACGTGCGGCGGGGTGGCGCCCTTCCGGCGCAGAGCGTCCCGCTGGTCCACGCCGAAGCGGTGCTGCTCGTCGATCACGACGAGGCCCAGGTCGTAGAAGGAGACCGCGTCGCCGAGGAGGGCGTGCGTGCCGACGACGATCTTCGCCGTGCCCGAGACGATCCGGAGGAGGGCCGCGCGGCGCTGCGCCGCCCCCAGCCCGCCGGTGAGGAGGGTCGGCACCAGCTCGGCCGCGAGCTCCGGGCCGAGGGTCCTCGCGATCGAGCGGAGGTGCTGCCCCGCGAGCACCTCGGTGGGAGCGAGCAGCGCCGCCTGCCCGCCGCTCTCGGCCGTGGCGAGCATCGCCCGGAGCGCGACGAGGGTCTTGCCGGAGCCGACCTCGCCCTGCACCAGCCGGGTCATCGGGCTCTCGGCAGCCAGATCGGCGGCGATCTCGTGCCCCACCGCGGTCTGGTCCCCGGTGAGGGCGAAGGGCAGCGCGGCGTCGAAGCGCTCGAGCAGCCCGCCGGGGCCGGGCACGCGGGCGGTCGCGGGGCTGCTGCGCGCCGAGGCCCGGCGCTCGAGCAGGGCGAGCTGCAGGAGGAACGCCTCGTGGAAGCGGAGCGTCTCGCGCGCCTGCGCCTCCTCGCCCTCCCGCTGCGGGCGGTGGATCAGCTCCAGCGCCTCGCCGAGGCCCAGCAGCGAGCGGCCGGCGCGCACCTGCTCGGGCATCGGGTCGGGCACGTCGCGCAAGCCGTCCAGCAGCACGCCGATCGCGGCCTGGAGCTGCCAGCTCGAGATCGCGCTGGTCGCCGGGTAGATCGGGATCGGCCGCTCGGCCCAGTCCTTCGCGAGCTCACCGCCTCCCGTCTCCGTCGCTGCGGCCTCCTCGTCGTCGAACAGGCGGTAGTCGGGATGCGTGAGCTGCGGGGTGTCGCGGAACATCGAGACCGTGCCCGCGAAGATCCCGCGCACGCCGCGGTGGAGCTTCGCCGCGCGCCAGGGCTGTCCGAAGAACGTCAGCGAGAGCGTGCCCGAGCCGTCCGAGATGACGACCTCGAGCAGGGTGCCGCGCCGGTTGCGCATCGGCCGCTCGCGCACCTCGCGCACCTCCGCCACGATCGTCACGCTCTCTCCCACGGGGAGACGCGAGAGCGCCGTCAGCTCGCCCCGCTTCGCGTAGCGGCGCGGGTAGTGGCCCAGGAGCTCGCCGACCGTGCGGTACCCGAAGGCCTTCTCGACCGCGCTCGCCGTGCGCGGCCCGATCAGCGGCGCGAGCGAGGCGTCGAGGGGGTCCGGGATCACCTAGCGATCATAGGTCGGACCTCGGACGCGCGAGCCGGGCGACCGGGTCCAGCGCCGAGCGGGGCACGACCGACGCGAGCACCCGACGACCGGCACTCGCGGAGCCGCGGAGCGCGGCGGCCACGGCGGTCGCGTCGTCCCACGCCTCCGACTCGCTCGCGGACGGCGAGTAGCGCCGGCGCTCGACGCGCTCCCGGAGCCCCTGCAGACGTGCCGCCGCTCCGGGGTCGAGGGCGGGAGCCATGCGGGCCTCCTGCGCGCGCGGAGACTCCGTGTCCTCCACGGGGACGCCCAGGTCGCGGGCGGTCGCCAGCAGCTCGGCCCACGCGGCCTCGACGGAGCCGGAGCGCGCGGACCGGCGCCGCAGCGCGCGCTGGACGGCGCGCATCAGCCAGGGGACGAGCACGAGCAGCAGGAGCAGCACCCAGAGCGTGGCCGCGGGAGCCGCCGTGGTGCTCGAGGCGCCGACGGCACCGGGGGTCGGCGTCGCCGACGCGGCCGTCGGAGTGGGTGTCGCGGCGGGAGCGCTGGTCGCACCGGGCGCGGTGGTCGCGGTCGAGCCCGGGGCGGTGGGGCCCGAGGACGCCGTCGCGCTCGGCAGGGTGTAGGAGGCCGGAGCGCCGCGGCTGGGCGTCGGCTCGAAGGGCAGCCAGCCGACTCCCTCGAAGTACAGCTCGGGCCAGGCGTGCAGGTCGGAGGAGAGGACGCGGTAGGTGGTCAGGTCGCTGCCGCCGGAGGGCACGACGGAGCCGGGCTGGTAGCCGATGGCGAGCCGCGACGGGATCCCGAGCTCGCGCGCCATCACCGCCATCGCCGAGGCGAAGTGGACGCAGTAGCCCTCCTTCGTCGTCAGGAACGCCGAGAGCACGCCGACTCCGTCGCCGTCGTAGCCCTCCTCCGCGGGGGTGTCCTCGGAGTAGCGGAACTCGGACGAGCGGAAGTACGTCTGCAGCGCGCGCGCCCGGTCGTAGGCGGTCGGAGCCTCCGCCGTGACCTCCTCGGCGGTGGTGCGGACGATCTCGGGCACGTCGTCGGGGAGCGAGAGGTACCGGTCGACGCCGGACGGCGCGGGCGCGGCGAGCAGCTGCTGCGGGTCGGGCTCGAGCCGCAGCGCCTGCACCTGGTAGTCGTCTCCGGAGCGGGTCGTCGCGTCGCCGCGGATCGAGCCGTCCTGCACGTCCTGGAGCCAGCCGTCGCCGACGCCCGTCAGCGACGAGACCGGATACGGCACGGGGAGCCACTGGCTCCGCAGCGTCTCCACCGAGACGTCGACCTCCTCCGCCTCGCGCGGCACGCTCTCGGAGAGCCCCTCGGGCGCGATCGGCGCCTCGATCGGAGCGGTCTGCTCCGTCTCGCTCGGCGCCCAGTCGTCACCGTCGAAGTCCGAGACGGTCAGCACGCGGAGGTAGACGGGCAGGTCGGAGTCGGTGGCGTAGCGCAGCACGGTCACGGGGTTCGGGCGGCGCAGGTCCGCGCCGAGAGCGACCACCGGGTCGATCGCGCCGTTGAAGAGGCTGCCGGAGACGCCCGAGGGGGCGGTGGTGCGCGCGTAGCCTGCCGCCGACCCGGCGACGACTCCCGCGCCCAGGACGACGACGGTCACGGCCGCGAAGGCGGGCAGCACGGCCGCGGCCGCGCTCGGGCCGCTCGGGCGGCGAGGGGCGGCCGTGGCGGCGAGCACGCCCGCGTAGGCGAGCGCAGTGACGACGAGGCTCGCCCAGGACACCTCGGAGGGGTCCACGATCGCCGGCACCGCGAGCAGCGCCGCAGGGAACAGACCGGCCAGGGCGGGGAGGCGGACGGAGAAGGCGAACAGGTCGGCCGCCCAGGCGAGCACGACCACCCCGCCGATCAGGAGGAACGAGATGCCGTCGTCGGCGATGGCCGGGAGCCCCTGCTGGGCGATGGACTGGAAGCCGCCCTGCGCGAGCGCCTCCGCCTGCGCGACGGCGCCGGGCGTGGGGATCACGAACAGCAGGGCCCGACCGGGCACGAACATCGCGGTCAGCACGCCGACCATCGTCAGCGTGCCGAGGATCGGCGGGACGACGGGGTGCACGCGCAGAGCCCGGGCGGCGGCCGGGACGCCGAGCACCACGGCGACCGCGCTCGCGAGGAGCACCAGCCAGTCGACGCCGACGAGGAGCCGCCCGATCCCGGCGGCGGCGGCCGTGATCGCGAGGAAGAGCAGACCGCTCAGAGGAGCCGACCCGGCGCGCGGATCGCTCTCGACGCGGCGGCTCACGCCACCACCCGCAGAGCGAGGGCCTGCGCCCACGCCTCCTCGACGGAGGCACTCGGGTCGACGGACACCGCGTACCAGCCGAGCGAGGCGAGAGCCGCCTCCTCCTCAGCGGTGCCGGCGACGACGAAGGCGATCGCGGGGCGCGACTGCGCGGCCAGGGAGCCGAGGGCGTCGAGGTCCGACTCGAGGAGTCGGGTGAGGACGGCGAAGACCGGTCGCACTCCCCCGGTGTCGCGCATGTCGGCCGAGATCCGGGTCACCGCGTCGACCGACTCGCGCGAGGGCGCCAGCTCGGCCAGGCGCAGCAGCACGTCGTGCGCCACCTCGCGCTCGTCCTCCGAGTGCTCCGGCTCGCCGTCCGCACCCGTCTCGACGAGGTGGGTCTCGAAGCCGCGGTCGAGCAGGTGCACGGCGAGGGAGGCCGTCATCGACACCGCCCACTCGAGCCGGTCGTCGCCGCGCCGCTCGAGCACGCGCTCGGCCCGGGTCTCGAGGAGGATCCACGCGTGCGGATCGGTGTTCTGCTCGTCCTGGCGGACCATGAGCTCACCGGAGCGGGCGCTCGCCCGCCAGTGCACCCGGCGCATGGCGTCCCCCGGGCGGTAGTCGCGCGGGATCACGTCGTCCGTGCCGGCGCCGGCCGTCGCGTGCGCGACCGGGCTCGATCCGCCTGCTCCGTGCGCGTCCAGGACGTCGCTCTGGAGCGGCACGACCCGCGGAGTCACGACGAACGGCTGCGCAGCCCCCACGACGCTCTCGCGGAGCGCGAGCCCGAGGCCGTCGCCGCGCACCAGGCGCAGCGGGCCGATGCGGTGGATCCCGCGCCGCTCGGCGGGCAGACGGTAGCGGGCGCGCACGCGGCCGCCCGACGGGACGCCCGGCAGCCCGAAGACGCCCTCGGCGACCGGCCGGCCGACGACGACCCCGCGCTCCACGCGCTCGAGCCGGTCGTGGGCGCGCGCCCCGCTGCGGACGGCGCGGCCGCGGTTCTCGAGCAGCACGTCGACCTCCACCACGTCGCCGGCCGCGACGGTCTGGGGAGCGAAGCGGCGCTGCACTCGGAACGACGCCGGCGCCAGGAGCAGGGAGACGAGCGCGCCCAGGGGCAGGCCCAGCAGCACCAGGCCGACGAACAGCAGCTCGCGGAACTCTGTCAGCGGCGCGATCACCACTCCCGCGACGCCCAGCAGAACGAGCGCCCAGCCGCGCAGCGTCAGCGCGACCCCGCGGAGCGCGGGCAGACCGCCGAGACGGGACGACGGCGTCTCGGCGGCGCGGGCCTCAGTCGCCACGGTTGCCGAAGGGGACGGGGGTGGCCGCGACGATGCGCTGCACGATCTCGGTGACCGAGTGCGAGGATCCGGCGCCGGAGCGGCCGGGGAGGCGCGTGGCGGGCAGGAGGCGGTGGCCGAGCACGGGGACGGCGAGCGCGTCGACGTCGTCCGGCACCACGAAGTCGCGGTCGCTGAGGGCGGCGAGAGCTTTCGCGGCGGCGATCAGCTGGAGCGTGGCGCGCGGGCTCCCCCCGAGCCGCAGCTCGGGGTCGACCCGCGTGGCCTGCATGATCGCCACCACGTACTCCTGCACGGGTGGTGCGACGTACACGGAGCGCACGTAGGCCATCATCCGCTCGAGCTCGGCGAGGCCCACGACGGGCCGCAGCTCCTCGAGCGGGCTGGCCGAGTCGCGGGTGCGGATCATCTCGAGCTCGGCGCGCTCATCGGGGTAGCCGAGCGAGAGGCGGGCCATGAAGCGGTCGCGCTGGGCCTCGGGCAGCGAGTAGGTGCCCTCCATCTCGACCGGGTTCTGCGTCGCGATCACGGCGAAGGGGCGCGGGAGGAGGTGGGTGGTGCCGTCGACCGAGACCTGGCGCTCCTCCATGCACTCCAGCAGCGCCGACTGCGTCTTGGGCGAGGCCCGGTTGATCTCGTCGCCGATCAGGATGTTCGAGAAGACCGGGCCCGGCTTGAACTCGAAGTCGCGGGTCGCCTGGTTGTAGACCGAGACCCCCGTGACGTCGGAGGGGAGCAGGTCGGGCGTGAACTGGATGCGCGCGACGCTGCCGCCGACCGAGGCCGCCAGCGACTTCGCCAGGACCGTCTTGCCGGTGCCGGGGACGTCCTCCATCAGGAGGTGCCCACCGGCGAGGAACACCGTCAGCGCCATCGAGACCTCGGCCGACTTGCCGTCGATCACGCGGGTGAGGTTCCCGAGGACGGCGCCGCAGTGCGCCGTGAACTCCTCGCGGGTCAGGGGCGTCTCGGGAGCCGCTCGGCGGCCGACAGCGGAGCGGGTGTCTTCGAGCGACGTCATAGCTAGGGATTCTCGCAGTCCTGACGGGAAAAGGGTCCAGGTTCCGAGAGTTCGCAGTGTGCCGCCAGGCGGGAGCGCGCGGCGGCCGCCGGACGCCGTGGGCAGGGGTGCCGCCCTATGCTCGATCCGGTGACCAGGATCATCGCCGGATTCGCCGGCTCGCTCACCCTCCGGGTCCCGCGCGCGGGCACCCGCCCCACCAGCGACCGCGTGCGCGAGGCCGTCTTCTCGGCCCTCGAGGCCCGGGACGCCCTCGACGGCGCGACGGTGGTCGACCTCTACGCGGGCTCCGGCGCCCTCGGGCTCGAGTCGGCCAGCCGCGGAGCGAGCGCGGTCGTCCTGGTCGAGCGCGACCCGAAGGCCGCCCGGACCGCGGGCGAGAACGCACGGGCGATCGTGACCGCGGCTGCCAAGAACAAGCGGCCCGCCCCGCGGATCGAGGTGGTGACCGGCTCGGTCCGCTCCTTCCTCGACGGGTCCCCGGCCCTCAACACGGACACGGTGTTCCTCGACCCGCCCTACGACCTCGGCGAGGACGACCTCGCCGCCGATCTCGCCGGCGTGCTGCCGCTGCTGCGCGAGGACGCGGTGGTCGTCGTGGAGCGGAGCTCCCGCAGCCCGGAGCCGCGCTGGCCCGCGGGTCTGGAGCGGGAGCGGAGGAAGGACTACGGCGAGACCACGATCTGGTGGGCTTCACCGGCGTCGCCCGTCTCGCCCGCTTCCTCCGCGGCCGGCTGACCGGCCTCAGCCCGCCGCGCCGTCCCAGCCGAGGTACGGGTCCCAGCCCCCGCGCCCCTCGAGCGCGACCCCGCCCAGGCGCACCTCCGGGTCCCCCTCGCGGACGACCCCGAGCGGGACGAAGCCCTCCGGCAGCGCCGCGGCGGGCGGGAAGCACGCGAGCATCGCGTGGTCCTCGCCGCCTCCCAGCACCAACGCCCTCGCCAGGTCGAGGTCCACGCCCTCCACGCCCGTGAGCCCGCGCGCGTGCACGTCGACCTCCGCGGCATCGAGGTCGATCGCCACTCCGCTCGCACGCGCCATCCGACGGGCGTCGAGCACCACGCCGTCCGAGACGTCCATCATCGCGGTGGCGGTCCCGCCCGCGGCCTCGCCCGCGGAGATCGGCGCGGTCGGGCGCAGCTGCGCCTCGAGGAGGGACGGATGCCGCTCGCGGAGCCGGGCGGCGAGGTCGGCCGACGGCTCCCCGTCCCGCCGCGCCTGCTCGAACAGCAGGCGCAGCCCGAGCCCCGCTCGTCCCAGCGGACCGGCCACGGCGAGCACGTCCCCCGGCCTCGCACCGCTGCGGAGCACCGGCGGTCGTCCGTCGAGCGAGCCGAACGCCGTGATCGAGAGCGTCAGCGTCGCGGAGGCGGACAGGTCTCCCCCGACGACTCCGCATCCCGGCGCCATCGCGGCGCAGCCGGCGGCGAGGCCGCCCGCGATCCCCTCCAGCACGTCGACGCCCAGCGACTGGGGTGCCGCGAGCGCGACGACGAGCCCGGTGGGACGGGCCCCCATCGCCGCGACGTCGGCGAGGTTCGAGGCCGCCGCCTTCCAGCCCAGGTCCGCCGGGCGCGACCAGGCCAGCCGGAAGTCGGGGCCGTGCACCATCATGTCCGTGGTCACCACGAAGCGGCCGTCGGGAGCGCGCAGCACCGCGCAGTCGTCGCCGGGCCCGACCAGGGTCTCCGCGCCCGGGCCGCCGAGCCGGGCCAGCACCCTCGCGAGCACCTCGCCCTCGCTGAGCTCGGCCAGGGTGGGACTCCGATCCTCTGCCATGGTTCACACGCTAGCGTTGACGGCGATGTCCCCCCGCCGACTCCGCTCCCCCCTTCTCGCCGCCGCCGCCGTCCTGCTGCTCTCGGGCTGCTCGGCCAGCGTCGCCCTCGAGCCCGCCGCCGATGCGACGAGCACCGGCTGCGCGGAGGTCTCGGTGCGCCTGCCCGACGTGGTCGCGGAGCAGCCCGAGCGCGAGACGAACGCTCAGGGCACCGCCGCCTGGGGCACCCCGGCCGCCGTCATCCTCCACTGCGGAGTCGAGGTGCCCGGCCCGACGACGGACCTCTGCGTGAACGTCAGCGGAGTCGACTGGATCATCGACGAGACGCAGAAGGACGAGGACATCTACACGCTGACCACCTACGGTCGCGATCCCGCGGTGGAGATCACCGTCGACCAGAGCCGCGCGTCCGGATCCTCCGCCGCGCTCGACCTGGCGAACGCCGTCTCCTACGTCCCGCAGACGCGCGAGTGCACCGACGTCTCGGACGCCGACACCCTCGATCCGACGGACACGCCCACCGGCTGAGCTTCAGCGTCAGACGCCGAGGGCTCGACTCGCTGCGGTGAGCGCACCATCGGAGGTCGCCCCCAGCTCGCGCGCGCGGGACGCGAACACGGCGGCCGCGGCCTGCAGCTCGCGCTCCAGCGCGTCCACGCCTCCCGCGACGACCGTGCCCGCACGGCCGCGCGTCTCGACCAGGCCCGCCGACTCCAGCTCCCGGTAGGAGCGGGCGACCGTCCCCGCGGCGACGCCCAGCGTCTCGGCCAGCGCGCGCACCGGCGGCAGCCGCGTGCCGACCGGCAGCTCGCCCGCGGCGATCAGAGCGGTGATCTGCTCACGGATCTGCTCGAAGGGCGCCGCGGCCGCGCCCGCCTCGACGCGGAGCGCGAGCGCCGACGTCATCGGGCGGCGACCGGGACGCGGTCGAGCGCCGAGTCGAGCAGCTCGCTGATCAGGTCCGGGTAGTCCACGCCGCTCGCGCCCCACATGCGCGGGAACATCGAGACCGGCGTGAAGCCGGGCATGGTGTTGATCTCGTTGACGACGAAGCCGTCGGCGGTGAGGAAGAAGTCGACCCGGGCGAGGCCCTCGGCTCCGATCGCGTCGAAGGCGCGGATCGCGAGGGACCGCATCTCGGAGAGCTCGCCGTCGGTGAGATCGGCCGGGCAGACCAGCTCGATGCCGGACGCCCCGAGGTACTTCGCCTCGAAGTCGTAGAAGCCGCGGCCGGTGACGACCACCTCGCCGGCGACGGAGGCGCGGGCCGGAGCACCGCGGCGGCCGCCGAGCACGCCGATCTCTACCTCGCGGCCGACGATGCCCGACTCGATCAGCACCCGCGAGTCGTGCGCGAACGCCTCCTCCAGCGCGGCCTCGAGCTGCTCGCGCTCGTCGATCCGGCTGACGCCCACGCTCGAGCCGGCCCGCGCCGGCTTCACGAACGCGGGCAGGCCCAGCTCGTCGAGGGCCGAGGAGGCGTCGCCCGGGTCGGCGCGCCACTCCGCCTCGGTCACGAGGTACCAGGGCGCCACCGCGAGGCCTGCGGCCCGCAGCACCGTCTTGGTGAAGTGCTTGTCCATGCCGAGCGCCGACGCGAGCACGCCCGAGCCGACGTAGGGCAGCCCGACGAGCTCGAGCATCCCCTGGACGGTGCCGTCCTCGCCCCACGGGCCGTGCAGGATCGGCAGCACCACGTCGACCTCGCCGAGCGAGCGCGTCGCGCCGTCCTCGGTCGTCACGGTGAGCTCACGCGAGAGGGCCGACTCCGGCCAGCGCACACGGGAGCCGTCGTCCTCGACGCGGGGCAGCGACGCGGCATCGAGAGCGAACTTCTCAGGACGGTCCTCCTCGAGCACGAAGGCGCCGTCGGAGGTGATCCCGACGGGGATCACCTCGAAGCGGTCACGGTCGATCGCCCGCAGCACCCCGGCCGCCGTTGCGCAGCTGATCGAGTGCTCGCTGGAGCGCCCCCCGAACAGAACGGCCACGCGGAGCTTGCTGGTCATCGAGGTTCCTCTCACCCTGTGGCTCGTCCGAATCCGTGGTCAGGTGCGGCGCGATGTCCTTCGGATCGAGCGTACCGGCGAGCACCTGCGACACCTGCTCGACGATGGGCATGTCGACTCCCCTGGCGCGCGCCAGCTCGAGGACCGGCGCGACGGAGGCGAGCCCCTCCGCCGTCTGCTGCATCGACTTCACCACGTCGGTGAAGCTGTAGCCCTGGCCGAGCAGGCGCCCGGCCGTGTTGTTGCGCGAGAGGGACGAGCTCGACGTCGCGATGAGGTCGCCGAGCCCAGCGAGTCCGGCCATCGTCTCGGCCCGTCCGCCGTACGCGACCGCGAAGTCGGTCATCTCGGCGAGACCGCGCGTGATGATCGATGCCTTCGTGTTCTCGCCGTAGCCGACGCCGTCGACGATGCCGATCGCCACGGCGATGAGGTTCTTCAGCACGCCGCCGAACTCGGTGCCGATCACGTCGGTGTTGACGTAGGAGCGGAAGTAGCGGTTGGTCGCCGCGAGAGCCACCTCCTGCGCGGTGACGAGGCTCTCGGAGGCGATGACCGCCGCGGTCGGCTGCTCCTTGGCGATCTCGAGGGCGAGGTTGGGCCCGGAGGCGACGGCGATCCGGTCGAGAGAGACCGGCAGCATCTGCGCGATCACCTCGCTCATCCGCTGGCCGGTGCCCTTCTCGACGCCCTTCATCAGGCTCACCAGCACCGTGCGCTCGGTGAGGAACGGCGTGATCGCCTCGAGGTTGCTCCGCAGCGACTGCGACGGGATGGAGAGGTAGACGTGGTCCGCGCCCTCCAGCGCCTCCTCGATGCGCGGCGTGGCCCGGATGTTGCGCGGGAGGTTGATGCCGGGGAGGTAGTCGCTGTTGCGCTTGGCCTCGGTGATCTCGCGGGCCAGCTCGGCGCGGCGCGCCCACATCACGACGTCGGAGCCGCCGTCGGCGAGGATCTTCGCGAACGTGGTGCCCCAGCTGCCGGCGCCGAGGACGGCGACACGGCGGGGCACGGGGATGGGCGCCTTCCTACTGCTCGGACTCAAAGCGACCCGTGCCCTTCTGGTTGTGCTCGGAGGGGTTCCAGCGCTTCTCGGGCGCCGCCTCGCCGCGCAGCTCCTCGACCAGGGCGGTGATCGCCGCCATCACGACCGCGGAGGCCTCGTTGAGTGTGGCGGAGTCGAGGCTGCGTCCGCGGAAGGCGGACAGGTCGACGGGGTCGCCGACGATCACGTCGACGCGCTTGCGGCGGAAGAGGGTGATCCGCTTGGAGTAGCGGCCCATCAGCTGCTGCGCGCCCCAGTGCGCGACCGGGACGACAGGCAGGCCGTACTGCAGCGCCATCCGCACCGCTCCCGTCTTGCCGCGCATCGGCCAGAGCTCGGGGTCGCGGGTGAGGGTGCCCTCGGGGTAGATGATGACCGAGCGGCCCTCGTCCACGAGAGCCTTGGCGGTCTTCAGCGGCTCGCTGCCGCGGACCGAGCCCGAGCGCTCGACGGGGATCTGCCCGGAGCCGCGCAGGATCGAGCCGAGCACGGGCACCGAGAACAGCGAGGCCTTGGCGAGGAAGCGCGGTGCGCGGCCGGCGCGCCACAGGGTCCAGCCCGTGATGATCGGGTCGATCTCGCTGTAGTGGTTCGGCGCGAACACGAAGGCTCCGGTGCTCGGGATCCTGTCGCCGTTCCGGATCCGCAGGTCGACCGAGGCGGTCATCACGGGGATCACCGCCGCCGCGAGGAACCAGAAGATGGACGGACGGCTTCGCTCAGACACCCGCCCATCCTCGCATCCCGCATCGGAGGGGCCGCGTCCCCACGCCCGGGAGCAGCGGGGCCCCGCGGTGGGAGGAGCGGCCCGGCCGCCGGGTACGGTACCGGCACGCCCCGTCCGCGTCGCCGCCCGTCGCCGTGGGAAGCCGTCGGCCGAGCGCTCGGCCGCCTCGCCGACTCGCCGATCGCGCAGTCCGGCCTGGTGCTCCTGCTCGTGTGGGGAGTCGTGCTGCTCGCCACGCAGGCCGGACGCGACGCGGCCGCGCTCGGCGACGGCCTCCTGCTGACGCTCGCGGTCCTCGTCGGCGGCTCGGCGGCCGTCGCCCTCGTGATCGGCGGGGTCGACGCCCTCTGGCGCGTGGCGGTGGCACCGCTCGCCCACGTCGAGGCGGAGGCGACCGGCGGCGTCGCGGTCCTCGGACGCGGCCGGCTCGGAGCGGGCCCCGTCGTGTCGAGCCGCGGTTCCCGCTGCCGACGCTGCGGCCCTACGCGGTGGTCGTGCCGCGCCGCCGGGGACTGACCGTCTCCTTCGGCGACTGGGGCGTCGTCGTGCCCTGGGCGCGGATCGCGCGGCTGGAGCGCCGGTGGGTGCTGGTGGGCCTGCGTCCGCGCGAGGCCCTCGAGGTCGTCCTGGCCGGCACGCGGCGCGGACGCCTCACGCTGGTCCTGGTCGAGTCGCCCGGACCGCTGAGCCTCCGGCCCGCGCCGGAGACGACGCTCGCGCTCCTCGAGAAGCGGATCCGGGGACGCCTGGAGGAGGACGCGGAACCGCCCGCGTGGGGCGCGCCCGGGCGCGACAGGACCCCGGGCCGCTGAGGACGGTCGTCCTCAGCGGCACCGGGGTCCCGGTGGGCGGCTACGCGTCGAGCGAGAAGTCGGCGCCCAGCAGCTCGAGCTTGGTGAGGAAGTTCTCGTAGCCGCGGCTGATGATGCCGACGTTCGAGACCGTCGAGGTGCCCTCGGCCGAGAGCGCCGCGATCAGGTGCGAGAAGCCGCCGCGCAGATCCGGCACGACGATGTCGGCGCCGTGCAGCTTCGAGGGTCCCGAGATCACGGCCGAGTGCATGAAGTTGCGCTGCCCGAAGCGGCAGGCCTGCCCGCCGAGGCACTCGCGGTGGATCTGGATGGTCGCGCCCATCTCGACGAGCGCGTCGACGAAGCCGAAGCGCTGCTCGTAGACGGTCTCGTGCACGATCGAGACGCCCTTGGCCTTCGTGAGCGCCACGACCAGCGGCTGCTGCCAGTCGGTCATGAAGCCGGGGTGCACGTCGGTCTCGATGATGACCGGCTTGAGCTCGCCGCCCGGGTGGTAGAAGCGGATGCCGTCCTCGGCGATCTCGAACGCGCCGCCGACCTTGCGGAAGACGTTGAGGAAGGTGGTCATCTCCTGCTGGCGGGCGCCGCCGACGAAGATGTCGCCGTCGGTCGCGAGGGCCGCGGCCGCCCAGGAGGCCGCCTCGTTGCGGTCGAAGAGCGCGCGGTGGGAGTAGCCGGTGAGCCGGTCCACGCCCTCGATGCGGATCACGCGGTCGGTGTCGACCGAGATGATGGCGCCCATCTTCTGCAGGATGTTGATCAGGTCCATGATCTCGGGCTCGATCGCCGCGCCCGAGAGCTCGGTGATGCCGGAGGCGCGCACCGCGGTCAGGAGGACCTGCTCGGTCGCTCCGACGCTCGGGTACGGCAGCGACACCTTAGCGCCGTGCAGGCCCTCGGGTGCCGACATCCGGATGCCCGAGGGCAGCTTCTCGACGACGGCGCCGAAGTTGCGCAGCACCTCGAGGTGGTAGTCGATCGGGCGGTCGCCGATGCGGCAGCCGCCGAGGTCGGGGATGAACGCCTCGCCCAGGCGGTGCAGCAGCGGGCCGCAGAAGAGGATCGGGATGCGGCTGGAGCCGGCGTGCGCGTCGATGTCGGCGAAGTGCGCGGACTCGACGTTGGAGGGGTCGAGGATCAGCTCGCCCACCTCGGCGCCCTGCTTCACCTTGACGCCGTGGACTTCGAGCAGGCCCTTCACGACGCGGACGTCGCTGATGTCGGGCACGTCGCGGAGGGTGGAGGCGGTCTCGCCGAGCAGCGCCGCGACCATCGCCTTGGTGACCAGGTTCTTGGCCCCCTTGAGCTCGATCCGGCCCACCAGCGGTCGCCCGCCGTTGATGGTGATCCGCTCGGTCGTCATTCCCACCCGTGCTCCCGACGCCTTTGCGTCCTGCAGGGCCTTGGCGTCCTGAAGAAGTGTGTTCACGCTATTTCACCGGCAATGTCTTGGGCCGCCAGCTCTCGCGGCGGGTCTCGAATTCGGAAATGAGCGCTTCGTCGCGCAGGGTCAGGCCGATGTCGTCCAGGCCCTCGATCAGGCGCCATCGAGTGTAGTCGTCGATCTCGAAGTCGAAGGTCTCGCCACCGGCGGTGACCGTACGCGCAACCAGATCCACCGTCGGTTCTATTCCCGGGGTGCCCTCGATGATCTCCCACAGCCGCTCGACGTCGGGCTCCGAGACGACGGCCGCGAGCAGTCCCTGCTTGCCGGCGTTGCCCCGGAAGATGTCGCCGAAGCGGGGGGAGATGACGACCCGGAAGCCGAAGTCGCGCAGCGCCCAGACGGCGTGCTCGCGGCTGGAGCCGATGGCGAAGTCGGGGCCGGCGACGAGGATGCCGGCGCCGCGGTAGCGCTCCTGGTTGAGGACGAAGTCCGCGTCCTGCCGCCAGCCGTGGAAGAGCGCGTCCTCGAAGCCGGTCTTCGTGATGCGGCGGAGGTAGATGCCGGGGAGGATCTGGTCGGTGTCGACGTTGGCGCGCTTCAGGGGCGCGGCGATCGCGGTGACGGTCTCGAACTTCTGCACGGTCAGACTCCTGCTCTCTCGCGGACCGGCTCCAGATCGGAGGGACTGGAGAGGGTGCCGCGCACGGCCGTGGCCGCGGCGACGAGGGGCGAGACGAGGTGGGTCTTCGCCCCCTTGCCCTGACGACCCTCGAAGTTGCGGTTGGACGTGGAGGCCACGCGCTCCCCCAGGACGAGCTGGTCGGTGTTCATCCCGAGGCACATCGAGCAGCCGGCGAAGCGCCACTCCGCGCCGAACGCGGTGACGATCCGGTCGATCCCCTCGGCCTCGGCCTCGAGCCGCACCCGGGCGGAGCCGGGGACGACCATCACGCGGACGCCGGGGGCCTTGGTGCGCCCCTCGACGACGGCAGCGAAGGCCCGCAGGTCCTCGATCCGCGAGTTGGTGCAGGAGCCCATGAAGACCACGTCGACCGGGATCTCCTTCATCGGCGTGCCGGGCTCCAGCGCCATGTACTCCAGCGCTCGCAGAGCGCTGGCGCGCTCGTTCGGATCGTCGAGGACGTCAGGGTCCGGTACCGCCTGCGAGAGCGAGACGCCCTGGCCGGGGTTCGTGCCCCAGGTGACGAACGGCTCGAGCGCGTCGGCGTCGATCACGACCTCGGCGTCGAACACGGCGCCCTCGTCGCTCGGCAGCGTCCGCCAGTAGGCGACCGCGGCGTCCCAGTCCTCGCCCGCCGGAGCGTGCGGGCGGCCGTGCAGGTAGGCGAAGGTCGTCTCGTCCGGCGCGACCATGCCGGCCCGCGCACCCGCCTCGATCGACATGTTGCAGATCGTCATCCGGCCCTCCATCGAGAGCGCGCGGATCGCGGAGCCGCGGTACTCGAGGATGTAGCCCTGGCCGCCGCCGGTGCCGATGCGGGCGATGACCGCGAGGATGATGTCCTTGGCCGTCACCCCCTCCTTCAGCGTGCCCTCGACCGTGATCGCCATCGTCTTGAAGGGTTGCAGCGGCAGCGTCTGCGTCGCCATCACGTGCTCGACCTCGCTCGTGCCGATGCCGAAGGCGATCGCGCCGAACGCGCCGTGCGTGGAGGTGTGCGAGTCGCCGCAGACCACCGTGACGCCGGGCATCGTCAGGCCCAACTGGGGGCCGACGACATGCACGATGCCCTGCTCGACGTCGCCCAGGGAGTGCAGGCGGACGCCGAACTCGCCGGCGTTGCGGCGCAGCGCGTCGATCTGGGTGCGGCTGATCGGATCCTCGATGGGGCGTCCGATCTCGAGGGTCGGCGTGTTGTGGTCCTCGGTGGCGATGGTGAGGTCCGGCCGGCGCAGCGGGCGCCCCGCGGCACGCAGGCCGTCGAACGGCTGCGGGCTGGTCACCTCGTGCAGCAGGTGCAGGTCGATGTAGAGCAGGTCGGGAGCGCCGTTCTCGCCCGCGACGACGACGTGGTCGTCCCAGACCTTCTCGGCGAGGGTGCGCGGCTTCTCGGCTCTCCTGCCGGTCCCTGCTCCACTCGACGCGGGCGCGGCTGTGCCGGGTGTGGTCTCGATCATGACGGTTCCTTCTCCTCCTGGAGTCGCTGCTCGGCCGGGCGAGGCACCGCGACGAGGGAGGCCGTCAGTTCGAGGTCTCGTCGCGGCACGGAAGGAGGCGCGGGCCACTCAGCATGGACCGAGAATAGCACCGCGCTCCCCCGCCTCCCGGGCGGGCGAGGCACGGAGTCGCCCGGCTCAGGCGCGGGCGTCGAGCACGGCGTCGACGACGACGACGGTGACGTTGTCCCGTCCGCCGGCCTCGACCGCCGCACGCACGAGCGCCTGAGCGAGGTCGGCAGAGTCGCCGGAGTCGCGGCGGGCGAACAGGGCGGCGATCCGCTGGTCGGAGAGCTCCTTCGTCAGCCCGTCGGAGCAGAGCAGGTAGCTGGCGCGCGGCACGACGGGCAGCGTCCAGACGTCCGTCTCGACCTCCTCGTCGGCGCCGAGGGCGCGGGTGACGATGTTGCGGTCGGGATGCGACTCCGCCGACTCGGGGGTGAGCAGGCCGGCCGAGACGAGCTCCTGCACGGCGGAGTGGTCCACCGTCAGCTGCTGGAGTTCGGCACCGTCCCAGCGGTAGACGCGGGAGTCCCCGACGTTGAACAGCGCCCAGCGGGCCGGGCCCGCGGGCTCGGGGAGCACGAGCATCAGCCCGGTCAGCGTCGTGCCGCAGAGCGCACCGCCCACGTCGAGCGCGCGCACGGCCGTGTTGGCGCCCTCCACCAGGTCGAACACCGCGTCCACCGGACCCAGGCTCGTCGGCCGGTTCTCGCGCAGCGCCTCGACGGCGGCTGCGCTCGCGAGGTCCCCTCGTGCGTGCCCGCCCATCCCGTCCGCGACTGCCAGGAGCAGCTCGTCGGCGAGGAGGGCGTCCTCGTTGACGCGGCGGACGGCGCCGACGTCGGTGCTGCTGCTGACGGCGAGCCGCAGCGCCCCCTGGGGCAGGTCGACCGTGGTCGTCGTCATCGCGGGATCACTTCTCCTCGGCGGAGGACCGGGCGTCGTCCGCGACGACCTCGGGGTGCCCGTCGTGCAGCTGGATGTGGCGGTGCTCGCGGCGCATCTTCGCCAGGCTCGCCAGCGTCGCCACGGTCATGCTCAGCACGATGACCACGAGCGAGGTGATCGTGTCGATGTCCCACACCGGCACCGGCTCGCCCCCGTTGAGGAAGGGCAGGTCGTTCTCGTGCAGGGCGTGCAGGACGAGCTTCACGCCGATGAAGGCGAGGATGAACGCGATCCCGTACTTGAGGTACTCGAGCTTGTCGATCAGCCCGCCGAGCAGGAAGTAGAGCTGGCGGAGCCCCATCAGCGCGAAGACGTTCGCGGTGAACACGATGAAGGGGCTCTCGGTGATGCCGAAGATCGCCGGGATCGAGTCGAGCGCGAAGAGCAGGTCGGTCGAGCCGATCGCGAGGAACACGATCAGCATCGGCGTGAAGTGGCGCGTGCCGTCGATCGTGGTGCGGATCCTGGAGCCGTCGAACGAGTCCGAGATCTTGACGCGGCGGCGCAGGAGCCGGATGAGCAGGTTGTCGGTGCCCTCGTCCTCGTCCTCCGCGCCGAACGCCTGGTTCCAGGCCGTGTAGACCAGGAACGCGCCGAAGAGGTAGAAGATCCAGCTGAAGCTCTCGATGAGCTGCGCGCCGAGCAGGATGAAGACGCCGCGGAAGACCAGCGCGATGATGATGCCCACCATCAGCACCTCCTGCTGGAGCTTCGCCGGCACCGCGAAGCGGCCCATGATGATGACGAAGACGAACAGGTTGTCGACCGAGAGGCTGTACTCGGTCAGCCAGCCTGCGACGAACTGGCCGGCCAGCTCGCCGCCGCCGAGGATCAGCATCAGCAGCGCGAACACGAGCGCCAGCGACACGTAGAAGCCGACCCACAGCCCCGACTCCTTCAGGCTCGGCACGTGCGGGCGCTTGTAGACCAGCAGCAGGTCGGCGGCGAGGATCAGGCTCAGGACGACGAACGAGCCGATCACGAACCAGACGGGCAGATCGAGCATGAGGGCCTTCCGAGTGGGTGGGGGCCGAAAGTCTCTCCCCGGGGAGCGGACGGCCGTGCCGGTCCGCGTCACCCGTCCCGCCCCCGGCGCCGCGCAGGGGCGGTGCGTACTGACGGGAGCGGAAAGGCGGGATACTCCCCTTCGCGGATGCGATCCTAGCGCCGATCCGGCGGGATGCGGCCCCGGGGAGGCGGAGCGGGAACGAGGCGATCGGCGCGATGCGTCGAGCGGGTGCCGCGTGGCGAGCACCCGAGTGTTAAACGAGAAGAACCCCCGGTCAGACCGGGGGTTCTTCTCGTGTTGCCGTGGTGACCCCAGCGGGATTTGAACCCGCGTTACCGCCGTGAGAGGGCGACGTCCTAGGCCGCTAAACGATGGGGCCGCGTTTTTGCAACTCGAAGAGTGTTGCACACGGATCCGCATCGACGCAAATCGAGCGCCCGGCCCATCCGGTCTCCGCTCGGCCCCGGCCTTGCCCGCCGCCCGCCGAGGCGGTTGGCTCGGGGCATGAGACTGACGAAACTCGAGCACGCCGCCGTCCTGATCGAGGAGGACGGCGCCCGGCTGGTGATCGATCCAGGGTCCTTCACCCGGCCCGTCGAGGGGACGACCGACACCGTCGCCGTGGTGCTCACCCACGAGCACGCCGACCACTGGACCCCGGAGCAGCTGCAGCGCCTGCGCGACGCGGCCCCGTCGCTGCGGATCCTCGGCCCGGCCGGGGTCGCCGCCGCCGCCGAGGGCTTCGACGTCGAGACGGTCGCCGACGGCGACGTGGTGACGGTCGGCCCGTTCGAGCTGCGCTTCTTCGGCGCCCGCCACGCGGTGATCCACCGGAGCATCCCCGTCATCGACAACGTCGGCGTCCTCGTCGACGGCCGCGTCTACTACGCCGGCGACTCCTTCACCGTCCCCGAGGGCGTCGACGTCGAGGTCCTCGCGGCCCCGTCGGGCGCGCCGTGGATGAAGATCGCCGAGGCGATGGACTACGTGCTCGAGATCGCGCCGCGGCACGCCTTCGCGACCCACGAGCAGGTCCTCTCGGAGGCGGGACGCGCGCTCGGCCACGACCGGCTCGGCTGGGCCGTGCGCGAGGGGGGCGGGGAGTACCACGCGCTCGAGCCCGGCGACGTGCTCGAGCTCTGACGCCGGGGACGACGACGGCCGGGTCGGGGGCGAGCCCCGGCCCGGCCGTCGTCGCGATCCGCTAGCGGATCAGTAGTACTCGCCCTGGCGGTAGTCCCAGGAGTTGAACTGCTCGGCGAGGTTCAGCATGATGCGCTCGTAGTCGAGGCCGCGGCGGATCAGCACGGGGCCCGGGGTGATCGAGCGCTCGCCGCCTTGCACGGGGATGAGGGCGCCCGAGGCGTCCACCATCGAGACCATGACGCCCTGCTCGTGGCGGGAGTCCTCGTCCTTGTCCGGCTGGATCGAGGAGACGTAGGAGTCGGCCGAGACGATGACGTCGGCCTCGTTCTCGATCCGCTCGCCGATGTTCGCGACGCGGCCGCGGTTGCCCACGCCCGAGGGGTTGGCCGAGCTGGCGAAGGTGAGGGTGCGGTCGCGCTCCCACATGGTGGCGACCAGCTGCTCGGCCGGGCGGCCGAAGCGGATGACGAAGCAGCTGGTGCCCCGTCCGTCGCGGACCAGCTCGCGGGCGTCCTCGTCGATCAGGTCGACGGCCTCGGCCTTCCACGGGAGGATGCAGCCGAGCAGGACGTCCTGGTCCCAGTGCTTCTGGTAGAAGGCGAGGACCTCCTCGTTGAGCTCGGCGAGCTCGGTGAGCTGCTCGATGCTGGAGCAGAGCACGACGCCCGGCTTGTTGCGGTTGCGCTGCTTGGCCGAGAACTTGCGCTCGAGGCCCGCTCCGTCGGTCGTCATCAGGATGTAGCCGACCTTGGTCGCGCAGACGACCAGTCCACCGGGGGCGTAGAGCGCGTCCACCGCTTCCGCAGGAGCCTGCTCACGCCATTCGATCACCGTCGTGCTGGTCATTCTTTCCCTTTCGTGGTGTCCAGAGACGCCATGGGCGGGGCCCCGGCCGAGCGGAAGCCTAGCGGATCGCCTCCCGTCGTCCGCGGCGGTGATGCCGCGAACGGACGCGCACCGGGCTCCGGATCGACTCCGGTGCCCGGTGCGCGCCCGTCCGCGCCGCGCGCGCCGACGGGACGGCTCAGGCGAGGGCCGTGAGCGAGCCTCGCGCGAGCGTGTTGACGGTCAGATGGAAGCCGACCAGCGAGGCCGGAGTCGACTCGTCGACCGGCAGCGTCGGCACTCCGAGCGCGTGCACCGTGAAGAGGTAGCGGTGCGGGCGGTCACCGGGCGGCGGGGCCGCACCGGCGTAGGCGAGCGACCCGAGGTCGTTGAGCGCCGGGCGCCCCACTTCCGTCGAGCCGGCGGCCAGCTCGGTGACCTCCTTCGGGATGTCGACCAGGACCCAGTGGTGGATGCCGCCGAGGGTCGGCGCATCGGGGTCGAACACGGTCACGGCGTACGACTGCGTGCCCTCGGGGCCGGCGCTCCAGCGCAGGGACGGGCTGGTGTCGCCGCTCCCCTGGGCCTCGGCGAGCCGCTCGCCGTCGGTCACGTCGTCGCTGGACACCTCCAGGGGCGCCGTCGCGGGCAGGAAGTCGAGCGGGTGCGGGGGCGTGCTCCTGGTCAGATCGGTCATGTCGTTCTCCTTCTCTCTCAGTCGGTGACTCGGCCGCGGACGCCGTCGAGCCAGTAGTCGGAGTGGCGGTCCGCGGTCGCCGCGTCGCGGAACGAGTACGTCTTCAGCAGCCAGCGGAAGCGGGTCTTGTCGCGGTCCTGGACGTCGACGAGCTGACGGCTGTGCAGGCCGTCCTGGTTCGCGATGATCAGCAGGTCCGCGTCGCGGATCCGGTGGTACTGCTCGCTGACCTTCGAGAGCGCATCGCGGAACTGCCAGAGCGCCCACAGGTGCGGCAGGTCGTCCGGGTCGGCCGGCACCGTCCGGGTGTCGTAGTAGCGGAAGCTGTGCTCGTTCTCGAGCAGAGCGTGCTGGTCCGACACGATCTGGTTCTTGTTCTGGGCGCGCGAGAGCTCGTCGAACGGGGTGATGTAGACCGCCTCGCGCAGGAGCGCCTGGTTCTCGGGTGAGATGAAGCGCAGGATCTCGCGGCCGTCGACGTACTTCGTGTAGACGAGGTCGGTCTCGGGCGTGCGCAGTCCCAGGAGCGAGATGAAGTCGGCGCGCACCGGGTGCGCGGTCCGCTCGTTGTGCCAGTACAGCTCGCCGTCGGTCTTCTGCGTCTGGGTGTTCGAGAAGCGGTTGTCGGCGTAGACGTCCTGGAAGAAGTCGCCGTTGTTGCGGGTGGCGTACGCGAGCAGCGGCGAGCCGAGGTACTGCGACTGCAGCTCGAGCAGGCCCTCGCCGACGAACGTCAGCTTCTTGCGGTACTTGTCCTCGAGCGCGTCGTCCTGGTCGAGCCAGGGGATCTCGTCGTCGACCGGGTTGTTCGAGATCAGGTGCGCGTAGGTGATCTTCTCGTCGCGCTCGCGCCGGATGCGGGCGAGCGCGTCGACGAAGCCCTGCGGGACGTCGCCGCTGTCGATCAGCGCGGCGATCGCGTCGCGGAAGCGGTCGTAGTCCTTGTAGGGGTCGATGGCGACCGCCAGCAGCGACTGCTGGAGGGTCGATCTGTCGGAATCGGAGAACGTGTAGATGGGCTGCATTGCTCCACTCCTTGCACGTGGATGGGGGACGCCGCCGGCGGGCTCGTCCCGGACTTCCTCTGTCACTCCGCTTCCGCGGTGACGGCCCTCCTCTCCTGTCGTCGCATCGAGACGGCCCCGATCGTCTGCGCGAGGACCGCGAGGACGACGAGGACGATGAGGGTCGGCGCGGTCCCTCCCGTGAGGGGGACGAGTATCCCGGCGCCGACGAGCAGGACGGCCTGGAGGATCCCCTGGTTGCGCTCCAGTCCGCGCATCACCGCGACCCGGGCGCCGTCCTCGAGCCCGTTCATCGCCGGCGCCAGGGCGATCATCGTCGCGGGCCGCACGAAGCCGCCCGCGATCCCGAGCAGGGCCAGGCCGGCGATCGCGGCGCCGAGCACCCCGAGGGTGGTCAGGGCGAGGCCCAGCACCTGGGTGAGCGCCGTCAGCCGGAAGACCAGGGGCGTGCCGGCGATGAGCGGCGAGAGCCGGGCGGCGGCCAGGCCGGCGAGCGTGTAGAGGCCGAGCACCAGGCCGAACGCGGGCAGCGTCAGACGCAGCTCCTGGAACAGCAGCAGCGGGATCACGAAGGTGTAAGCGGCGAGCAGGACGGCGCGGTTCACGGAGTAGTAGAGGGACCAGAAGCGCACCGCGGCGGGCAGGACGGCCGGCCGCACGGCGCGCGCCGCCACTCCCGAGGCGGCGCTCGCGCCGAGCGGCAGGCGGGCAAGGAGCACCACGGCCAGCGCGGCGCACGACACGAGCGCGCTGAGGAGGAACGGCAGCCGGTCCCAGAGCGCGAGCGAGGCGGCCCCGAGCACTCCCGCGCCGAAGGAGGCGAGGAACATTCCGCTCTGCACCCGCGTCTCCTGGCGGCGAGCATCGGCTCCGGCGCGCAGCGAGGAGGCCAGCGCGGCGTCCCGCCCGGCCGTCAGCGAGAAGCCGCAGCCGGCGAGCAGCTGGCTGATCACGACGGCGACCGGATCCGCGTCCAGCACGATCACGACGAGGCCCAGTGCCTTCACGCCCTCGCCGACGACGAGCGCGCCCGCCGAGGACAGGCGGCGTGTGAGCGGCGAGAGCGGGCCGTCGGCGAGCGCCGCCACCACTCCGTAGAGCGCCAGCAGCAGCGCCACGGCCAGGATCGGGTAGCCCCGCGCCAGCAGGAACACCGCGACCACGGGCAGGTGGAAGTAGGCGCGCGAGACGATCCGGTAGACCGTGATCAGCCCGGCGGCGCTGCGGCCGCGCGGGGCGTCCCCGCGCCCGAGGTCAGACAAGGGAGGGCACGACGACGCGCAGTGCGTCGGCGCCCACGTCGCCCTGACGGACGATCGACGCGCCGCCCACGAGGGAGACGATCGTGCTGCTCATCGTGGAGTCGGGGGCGGTGGTGCTGCGGATCAGGTAGTCGCTGTCGCCGCCGAGGTGCTCCGCGGCGAGGTCGAAGTCGACGAGTCCGGTCGACACCGTGCCGCTGATGTTGGCGGAGGTGGCCGCGAGCGGCAGGCCCGCGAATATCGAGAGCAGGTTGATCGGGGCGCTGAGGTTGTGCACGACCGACACCGTGTCCTGGCCCGAGGTGACCCAGTCCGGGACGACGGGCTTGCGGCGCAGGATGACGTTCAGCGGCCCCGGCCAGAACGCTGCGACGAGCGCGTCCATGTCGGCCGTCTCCGGGGCGAAGGCCCAGGTCGCCCAGTCGCGGGGCGCGGAGACGAAGAGGGTGAGCGGCTTCGCGCCGTCCCGCTTCTTCATGTCGTAGAGGCGGAAGCAGGCGCTGCGCGAGAAGGGGCTGGCGAACACGCCGTAGTTCGTGTCGGTCTGCGCGATGACGGTCGCGCCCTCGCGGAGCTCCTGCCCGACGCGCCGGAGCTCGTCGAGATCGGTCGCGTCGATGATCTGTGCCGTCATGGGTAGTGCTCCTGCTGCGCTCGGGCGCGTCCGGGCGGGGCCGGATCGCGTCGCTGTCGTGTGGCCCGCTGACGGCGGCGCCCCACGGAGGGCGCCTGGCGGGTCGGACGGCGGAGGCCGTCCGGATGCGGGTGACCACGGAGGAGAGATGCGGCTGCGTCCTCCCCCCGAGGACGTCTGCCCGGTGAAAGTAGCACGGTGCGCATCCGGCCCCTTCGTGTTCGCGACGCTGCATGACGAAAGAAGTCGTCGACGTCGGGGAGCAGGGTCGGGGATCGGTATGTTCCGCTGACGCGCCGCATCTCCGCGGCGTTCTCCCGGCTCCGCGGATCCGCGCGATCGTCCGTCTGGCGGCGCACCACGGCCGGGGCTGGACGGCTCGCGGCGACCCGGTCTCCGGGCCCTCCCGCTCCTCGACAGAAGGACCGCCCATGACCGACTACTGGCCCGCGCTCCTCATCCTGCTCACGATCGTGGCCGTCGTGGTCCTGATCGTCGTGCTGAAGGTCGAGCCGGTGATCGCCCTCCTCGTCTCGGCCCTCGGGCTCGGCCTCGTCTCGGGGCAGGGCGGCGAGGGGACTGTGACCGCGATGACGTCCGGATTCGGCGCGGTCCTCGGCGACATCGGCCTGCTGATCGCGCTCGGCCTGCTGCTCGGATCGCTCCTGGAGGCGCTGGGCGTGGCCCCGCTGCTCGCCCGCTGGCTCGTGAAGCGCTTCGGTCGGCGCGCGCTCCCGGTCGCCTACGCGCTGACCCTGGGCGTCGCCTTCCCCTCGATCTACTCCGACGTGCTGGTCGTGATGAGCGCACCGCTGACTCGTCTGGCCTCGCGGGGGCTCGGTGCCGGTGGCTACGGGCTGCTGGCCGGCTCCTCCATCGTCGGGATGATCGTGGGCGTGGTCTTCGTCGTCCCCGGAGCCGCCGCGCTGGCCACGGCAGGCATCGCGGGCGCTCCCCTGCCGTCGATGGTCGCCATCGGCGCCCCGCTGGGCATCGTCACCATCGTGCTGACCGTGCTGGTGTACAGCGCCCTGGTGAAGCGCGGCGGCTGGCGGGACGAGCGCGACCTCGAGGGCGGGGCGGTCCCGGGGCCCGCTCTCGAGCCCGAGGCGGGCGCGGCCACGGGAGGCACGGCGCTCGCGACGCGGCGGGTGCCGCTCGCGCTGGCCGTCGCTCCGATCGCCCTCACCATCGTGCTGATCGCCGCGAACTCGCTCACCCAGCTGGCCGAGCTCGACGTCCCCCTCCTGCGGTTCCTCGGCGACGCGCACATCGCGCTGCTGGCCGGCTTGGTGCTGGCCTACGCGACGGCACTGCGGACGCTCCCGAAGGGCGCCGTGGCCACGGCACTGGGCGGAGCACTGACCCGCAGCGGCCCGATCGTCGTCCTGACCGGGGTCAGCGGCAGCCTCGCCGCCGTGGTCGGAGGAACCGGGGTCGGCGACGCGCTCGCCGGCGCCTTCGACGGGCGGGCCCTCTCGCCGATCCTGCTCACCTGGGTCGTCGCGGCCGTGCTGCACGCGGCGATCGGCTCGGTCTCGACGGCCGCGATCACCGCGGTCGGCATCGTCGCCCCGCTGATCCCCGTGCTCGACGTGAACCCGGCGCTGATCGCCCTGGCCGCCGGCTCCGGCGCGCTCTTCCTCGGGATGGTCAACGCCAACGCGTTCTGGCTCTTCAAGTCCGTGCTCGGCCTCACCGTGCGGGGCACGTTCACCGCCTACTCGCTGACGCTCTCGATCGCCTCGGTGATCTCGCTGCTGGCGCTGCTGGTGGCGGGAACGTTCGTCTGAGCGTCGGCCGGCCCCCACGAGGCCACGCTCGCGAGGTCGGCGCCGAACTCGACCCGGAGGCGCACGGGCGCGCCCCCGCGCAGCACGCCCGGCAGCCAGAGGCGGGCGTCATCCCACATCCGCTCGAACGGCACCTCCTCGACCGGGACGAACGCGGCGGCTAGCTCGCTCGACTCGGTGACCTCGCCGGTGACGCGGCGGCAGAGGAAGACGTGCGAGCGCTGACTCCACGCCGGCCGGTGGGGGAAGGAGTAGTCGAGCACGCCGCGCGGCTCCAGGTCGGCCGGGAGGGCGACCAGCCCCGCCTCCTCCTCCAGCTCGCGGACGGCCGCGTCGACGGGCGACTCCCCGGGCTCGAGCTTGCCGCCGGGGGCGACCACGCGGCCCTCGCCGAGGCCCCTGCGCTTGCAGCCGAGGAGCACCTCCGCGCCCCGCGGGCCGTCGCGGAGGACGTAGACGACGCAGACCTCGGGCAGCCCCACCGCGCACCTCCGCTCCGACGGGCCGGGGGCCCGGCACCGCCGTCGTAGGCTAGCCCGGTGACGACGACCGCGCTCGAGCGCTTCCAGGCCCTGCTGCGCGTCGACACCGTGTCCCACTCGGACGAGTCGGCGACCGACTGGAGCCGCTTCCACGCCTTCCGGGAGCTCGTCGCCGAGCTCTACCCGGCGCTGCACGCGGCGCTGGAGTCCGAGACCGTCGCCGGCCACTCCCTCCTCTGGCGCTGGCGCGGTGAGGAGCCGGGCGAGCCGGCCGTGCTGATGGCCCACTACGACGTGGTCAGCGTGACGGCGGCGGAGTGGTCGCACGACCCGTTCGCGGCCGAGACGATCGTCGCCGCGGACGGCCGCACCTCCGTCGTGGCGCGCGGCGCCCTCGACGACAAGGGCTCCCTCGTCGCCCTCCTCGAGGCGGTCGAGGCGGCCGTCCTGCGGGGCGAGCGGCCCCGGCACGACGTGTACCTCCTCTCCACGCACAACGAGGAGACGGCGGGCGACGGCGCCCCCTCGGTCGTCGCCCTGCTCGGCGCGCGCGGGGTCCGCCCGCGCCTCGTGCTCGACGAGGGCGGGAACGTGCGGCGCGGCATCCTGCCCGGCGTCACCACCCCGATCGCCGTGATCGGCGTCACCGAGCGCGGGATCATGAACCTCGAGCTGACCTGCCGCGACGTCGGCGGCCACGCCTCCGCTCCGCCGCCCCCGCCCGGGCTGCTCGCCACCCAGCGGCTCGCGAGGGCGATCCACCGCCTGACCGAGAACCCGTTCCCCTCGACCCTCCCGGAGCCGATCGCCCAGCTGGTGCGCGCGGCGGCCGACCACGCGGACGCGGCCCACGCCGTCTGGTACGCCCGCCCGCACGAGCACCCGGACGCCGTCGTCGGCGCGCTCGCCGCCCACTCCAACCGCTCGGCCGCGATGCTGCGGACGACGGTCGCGATCACCGAGCTGCGCGGCAGCACCGGAGCGAACGTCCTCGCCTCCAGCGCCAGCGCCACCGCGAACGTGCGGATCAACCCGGGTGGCACTGTGGCGGGCGTGGTCGAGCGCATCCGCGCCGTCATCGACGACCCGGAGGTCGAGGTCGAGGTGAAGGTCGCCCACGAGCCCTCCCCCGTCTCCCCCACCGGCGAGCCCGGCGACGGCGGGCCGTACGACCTGCTCCGCGCGGTCGTCCAGGAGTCGTTCCCGGACGCGGTCGTCGCCCCCTACGTGCAGACCGGCGGCAGCGACGCCCGGCACTTCCACGCCATCAGCGACCACGTCTACCGCTTCATCCCGTTCGAGATCAGCCCGCGGCAGCAGCTCGGGATCCACGGGGTCGACGAGTCGGTCGAGGCCGACCAGTTCGAGCGCGCCATCGAGTTCTACGCGCGGCTGCTCGCCCGGCTCTGATCGCGGCGGTCCTCCGGGGTCCGGGAGGACCGCGCAGCGACCGGCAACCTGGGAGAACCGTTCGATGACGCGCCGACCGGTGTTGGCCCGGAGTTCACCCCGCGATGATGGACTGATCGCAGCGGGGTCGCCTCCGCTGGAGCAGTGCGCAAGTGCCGACGCCGGGTCGCGTGATCCGGCTCCCGCCGATCGTGGAACCCGAGGATCATGTCCCTCCGCCAGGCCGAGTACCCCCGGCCCAACCACTTCATCCTTCACCTGAGCGACACCCACTTCATCGCCGGAGACGGCGGCCTGTACGGCTCCGACGTCGACAGCGAGGCCCAGCTGCGGCTCCTGTTCGACGAGCTGGAGGCGTCCGGCGGACGTCCGGAGGCCATCGTCATCACGGGTGATCTCGCCGATAAGGGCGAGCCGGAGGCGTACGCGAAGCTGCGCGCCGTCGTCGAGCCCGCGGCCGCACGCCTCGGCGCCGAGGTGATCTGGGTGATGGGCAACCACGACGACCGCGGCGCGTTCCGCTCGGGGCTGCTCGACCAGCTCCCGACCACGCAGCCGGTCGACCGCGTGCACGACGTGAACGGGCTGCGGATCATCGCGCTCGACTCCACCGTGCCCGGCGCCCACTACGGGGAGATCTCGGACGCGCAGCTCGACTGGCTGGCGGAGGAGCTCTCCAGCCCGGCCCCGCACGGCACGATCCTCGCGCTGCACCACCCGCCGGTGCCGAGCGTGCTCGACCTGTCGGTCCTCGTGGAGCTGCGCGACCAGCCCGCCCTCGCGGAGGTGCTCGAGGGCTCCGACGTCCGCAGCATCATCGCGGGCCACCTGCACTACTCGTCGACGGCGATGTTCGCCGGCATCCCGGTCTCGGTCGCGTCGGCCACCTGCTACACCCAGGACCTCAACGTGCCGGTGGGAGCGACCCGCGCCCGCAACGGCGCCCAGGCGTTCAACCTGATCCACGTCTACGACGGCACGGTGCTGCACTCGGTGGTGCCGATCGGCGCCTCGACCGAGGTGTCCTACGTCTCGGCGAACGAGACGCAGCGGATCCTCGCGGACCACGGCGTCGAGATCGCCGCGGCGACGGCGGCCCCGGTCGCCCGGGACGAGGAGCTCTACCCGCCGCTCGTGGAGCGGGTGGGCGTCAGCGCGTAGCGACGCGACGGGGCTTCGGGGTCGCCCCGACGCCTCCGGGCGCCGCGTCGACCGCGTCCTCGGACACGGCCGGCGGTGTCAGCGCCCGCCGGCACGGTCCCGCGCGAACAGCCATCCGGCGAACGCCAGCGCCGCGGCCAGCGCGACGCCCACGCCGACGCCCGCTCCCACTCCGATGCCCGGGAACACGAGCGAGCTCGCCAGGCCGAGCAGCAGCCCGGCCACCGCTCCCCCGACGGCCCAGCCCACGGTCAGTCCTCGCGCTCCCACGGAGCCGGGATCGGGTAGTACTCCTCGAGGAACCCGATGACGGCCTTGGTGCGCGCCTCCGCCGAGATCTCGGGGAAGCTGCCGTCGTTGAGGCAGAAGAAGTCGACTCCGCGGTTCTTGAGGAGCTTGCGCATGTCCTTCAGCCCCTGGTGCATCGTCGTGTCGACGTACTTCACCGAGGCGTTCTCCTGCACGACCGCGCGCCCGGTCATCAGCGCGTAGTAGTGGTAGAGCGAGTTGGTGACGGAGACGTCGCTCGCGGAGCGGAAGCGGCTCGCGGCGGTCGCGGTGAACTCCGGCTCGAACTCGGCCTCGAGCTCGGCCATCACGGTCTTGCGGAGCGGCGTGGCGGCGTGCTCGAGGTGACGGGTCGTCATCGCGCCGAAGCGCTCGCGGAGCAGGCGCCGGTTGACGCGGGCCGCGTTCTCGAAGCCGCTGCGGGAGGCGTTGGAGTCGCCCATGCCGATGCGCGTCGTCGCCTCGATGAACTTCGTGATGCCCCCGGGCGAGAAGAAGATCGACGGGTCGACCGGGCGCCCGAAGAACATGTCGTCGTTGGAGTAGAGGAAGTGCTCCGCCAGCCCCGGGATGCGGTGCAGCTGGCTCTCGACCGCGTGGGAGTTGTGCGTCGGCAGCACCGAGAGGTCGCGGAAGTGGTCCTCGCTGCGCACGAGGGTGACGTCCGGGTGCTCGTCCAGCCAGCGCGGGCGCGGGGAGTCGGTGACGATGTAGATGTGCCGGATCCACGGCGCGTACATGTAGACGCTGCGCAGGGCGTACTTGAGCTCGTCGATCTGGCGGAAGCGCGCCGGAGCGTCGTCGCCCTCGCCCACCACGTAGCTCGCCATGCGGGCCGCCCGGGCGCGCTGGAACTCCAGGTCGGTGCCGTCGACCCACGAGAAGACGATGTCGACCTCGAAGCGGATGTCGCTGACGAGCGGCTCGAACATGCCCTCGAACGTCGGCCAGGTGCGGCCGTAGGCCTCGACGTGGGCGTCGATGGCTTCGGCGACGGGGAGGCTGTTGCGCATGAGCGCGTTCTCGGCGGGAGTGATGATCTCCTCCTCGCCCACCTTCCACAGCTCGAGGCGGACGCCGCTGCGGGCGCCGTAGCGCAGCGATCCCGTGGAGGAGACGCGCGGGCGGAAGAGCTTGAAGACGGAGGCGCGCGGATACGGCGCGAGCACGCCCTCGGCCAGGAGCTGGGGCGGGGTGCCCCGCTTGTCGACCGTCTTGGCGTAGAAGGGCTCGGTCGCGAAGGCGCGCGCCAGCAGCGTCGCCAGCTCGGCGCCGAGCACGCGGTCCACCGCGAGGAAGGGCGAGCCGTCGGTGCCGCGGATGAGGCGGTAGGGGAATTCGGCGGCGTCGAGGACCTCGCCGATGGCGATCAGGTCCTCGGTCCAGGCCGCGCGGGGCGTCGTACTCGAGTTCACCAGCGAGAACAGGCCGGCATGGACCACGACGTCGTCGCGGTCGAAGTGGCGCGGGCGCAGGAGCGGTGACGGAAGAGCACGGACGGAAGGCATGATTCACATTATCCGCCGTGGATTTCGTCCGTGTGACCGGGCCGTCGGCTTGACAGCGACAGCGGGGCCGCACGGTCAGCGCGAGAGCGACCCCAGACGGTCCCCCGCCTTCTCCGCGGCCTTCGCGGCCCGCCTGGCGCGGTGCCGCTCCTCGGCGGCGACGACCCCCAGCGCGAAGGCTCCCTCCCCGCGGCGGTCGGCCTCCTCCAGGATCAGCGCACGTGCGGCGAGCGCGTCGCGCTCCTCCCCCAGGGCGTCGGCGAGGTCCTCTCCCGCCTCGGCGAGCGAGCGGCGCCGGGCGCCGACGGCCTCGGGGACGACCGCACGCCACGCCTCCACGGTGTAGCGGAGCCGCTTCGCCGCCTTCCGCAGGTCGTGACGAGCCTCGAGCGAGCCGCCGGCCGCCGCGGACCCCGCCGCGGAGATGCGCGCGAGATCCTTCGCGACGGAGCGGCGCACCAGCGCCGTCGCGCTCGAGCCGGCCCGCGCGGTGCGGGGCGGATCCGCGAGCAGGGCGTCGAGCGAGGCGAGGAGCGCGAGGTAGCGGCCGCCGCGCAGAGTGCGGTCGACGCGGCGCAGCGCCGAGGCGTGCCGGTGCTCGATCTCCTCCAGCAGGGCGGTGGGGGTGCTCGGGGCGCCCTCGACGGCCGCCAGGGAGGTGCGGAACCGCTCGGCGAGCACCTCCTGGTCGCGGGCCGCGCCGAGGACCCCTCCCAGCCAGCGCAGCTCGTCCCGCACGGGGTCGGTCGCCGCACGGTCGAGCACGGAGCGGGAGGCGGCGAGGACGGACCGGAGCCGGCGCGCGAGCACGCGCATCCGGTGCAGGGCGTCGTCGGCCTCGAGGCGCACCCGCGGGTCGACGGCGCGCAGCTCGCGCAGGAGCGAGCGGACCGCGGCGAGCGCCGCCTCCCCGCCGTTCCGCGGATCCGGGACCGTCTCCTCGATCGGGCCGCCGGTGGCCCGGGCGAGCTTGGAGGCGCTGGCGGCCGGGCGGGCGCCCGCGGCGAGGAGGCGCTGCTCGATCGCGTCGAGGACCCGCTCGCCCTCGTCCCCCGGGACGTCGACGAGCTCGACCTCCCACTCCCTCCAGCGCCGCTCGCGGCCGGTGCGCTGGTCGCGCGCGGTCACCAGGTCGTCGGCGATCTCGGCGAGCTCCCGCCCGTGGGAGTCGAGGGCGCGGGTGATCGAGCGGACCGTCTCGAGCAGCGCCAGCGGCTCGAGCGGCGCGCGCCCCACCTGCCCGAGCACCGGCTCGCGGACGGCGGACGGGACCGTGCGCGAGGCCGTGAGCTCTGCGTGGATCTCGGTGCGGCCGGAGGAGCCGGGCAGCTTGACGTGCCAGCCCTGGTCGGATCCGCCCTCGCGGCGGCGCAGCGTGATCCGCGCCCGGGACAGAGCGCGCTCGGCGGTGTCGAAGTATTCGGCGCGGAGGGTCACCGGCTCCTCCGTGCGGACGCTCGCGACGCTCGCGGTGCCGGACAGGTCGGGCAGCCGGGTGCCCGCGTCGACGTCGTACTTGCGCTCGACCTCGGTCTGCACTCTCCGCGCACCGCCCGCCCGGGACGTCGCCGACTCGTTCTCCGCACCGCTGGCCATGCTCCATTGTGATCACGCCCGGCGCCGCTGCGGCACCCCGGGCGGCCAGGGGCGCCCTCGCCCTAGGCTGGAGCGATGACCGCGCCCGTTCCGCCCGTCGCCCGCCGCGTCCCCCTCGAGCGCCGCCACCACGGCGACGTGGTGGTCGACCACTACGAGTGGCTGCGCGAGAAGGAGAGCCCCGAGGTGATCGCGCACCTCGAGGCCGAGAACGCGTACACCGAGGCGGTGCTGGCTCCTCTCGCCCCGCTGCGCGAGCGCCTGTTCGAGGAGATCCGCTCGCGGACGAAGGAGACCGACCTCTCGGTCCCCGTCCGGGAGGGCTCCTGGTGGTACTTCTCGCGCTCCTACGAGGGCCGCCAGTACGCCGTGCACTGCCGGGCGCCGATCAGCGGGCCGGACGACTGGACGCCGCCGTCGATCGCCGAGGGCGGTCCGCTCGAGGGCGAGCAGGTCGTCCTGGACGGCAACGCGGAGGCGGAGGGGCACGACTTCTTCTCGCTCGGCAGCTTCGACGTCTCGGCCGACGGCCGACGGCTGCTCTTCGGCACCGACGTCGAGGGCGACGAGCGCTACACCCTCCGCATCCGCGACCTCGAGACCGGCGAGGACCTGCCGGACGTCATCGAGGGCACCGGCGGCGGAGCGACCTTCGGCGCCGACGCGCGCTTCGTCTTCTACCCGACCGTCGACGAGTCCTGGCGCCCCGACACGATCTGGCGGCACGAGGTCGGCGCCGGGACCCCGGACGAGGTCGTCTTCGCCGAGCCCGACGAGCGCTACTGGATCGGCGTCGGCCTCACCCGCAGCCGCCACTTCCTCGTCATCGAGATCGGCAGCAAGATCACGAGCGAGTGCCTGCTGCTGGACGCGTCCGACCCGACCGGCTCCTTCCGCTCGGTGTGGCCGCGACGCGAGGGCGTGGAGTACGAGGTCGAGCACGCCGTCGTCGACGGACGCGACCGCCTGCTGATCGTGCACAACGACGGCGCCCTCGACTTCGAGATCGTCGAGGAGCCGGCCGACCTGTCGCTCGACGCCGACGCCCGGGCCCGCGAGCGCCGCGTGGTGGTGCCGCACCGCGAGGGCCGCCGGATCGAGGGCGTCGACGCCTTCGCCGGGCACGTCGTCGTCTCGTACCGCGCCGACGGAGCCACCCGGCTCGGGCTCCTCCGCGAGGACGGCGCCGGAGCGCGGCTCGAGGAGATCGTCTTCGACGAGCCGCTCTACGACGCGGGCCTGGCGGGGAACCCGGAGTGGGAGCAGCCCTCCCTCCGCCTCGCCTACACCTCGTTCGTCACCCCCTCGACCGTGCTCGCGCTCGACGTCGCGACGGGCGAGCGCACGGTGCTCAAGCAGCAGCCGGTGCTCGGCGACTACGACCCCGCGCTGTACGTGCAGAGGAGGGAGTGGGCCGTAGCGGAGGACGGCACGCGGGTGCCCCTCTCGCTCGTCTGGCGCCGCGACGCCGCCGATCCGGACTCGGCCCCCGCGCCGCTCCTCCTCTACGGCTACGGCTCGTACGAGGCGAGCATCGACCCGGGCTTCTCGATCGCGCGGCTCTCGCTGCTCGACCGCGGCGTCGTCTTCGCCGTCGCGCACGTCCGCGGCGGCGGGGAGATGGGCCGCTCCTGGTACGAGAACGGGAAGACGCTGGCGAAGCGGACGACCTTCACCGACTTCGTCTCCGCGGCGCGGCACCTGGTCGACGCGGGCTTCACCACTCCGGACCGCCTGGTCGCGCAGGGAGGGTCGGCCGGCGGCCTGCTGATGGGCGCGGTCGCGAACCTCGCCCCGGAGGCGTTCGCCGGCGTCCTCGCGCAGGTCCCGTTCGTCGACGCGCTCACCTCGATCCTCGACCCGTCGCTCCCGCTCACGGTGATCGAGTGGGACGAGTGGGGCGACCCGCTGCACGACGCCGAGGTCTACGCCTACATGAAGTCGTACTCGCCCTACGAGAACGTCCGCGAGGGAGTGCAGTACCCCCGGATCCTCGCGACGACGAGCCTCAACGACACCCGGGTGCTCTACGTGGAGCCTGCGAAGTGGGTGGCCAGGCTCCGCGAGGTCGGCGCTCCCGCGCTGCTGCGCACCGAGATGACCGCGGGACACGGCGGAGTGAGCGGACGCTACGAGCGCTGGCGCGAGATCGCGTTCGAGTACGCCTGGACGCTGGACGTGCTCGAGCTGGCCTGAGCGCCCCGCCGCAAGCCCCTCCGCCCGTCGCCCGCGGCCAGTAGGGTTCGGGGTGCCGACGGAGGGAAGAGCATGAGCGCAGGCCTGTCGATCGACCGCATCGCCGCATGGGTGGCGGACCAGAGGTGGTACGCGAGCAAGGGGCGGCGCCCCGAGCTGGAGGTCCGCGGCGCCTGGTCGCTGCACCCCGGCGAGGCGGAGGTGGTGGACCACCTCTTCATCGACCGGGCAGGCACGAGCCCGGTGCTGTACCAGGTGCCGGTGACCGTCCACGCGGCTCCGGTGCCCGGGCTCGAGGACGCCCTCGTCTACTCCGACGACGTGCACTTCGTGTACGACGCTCCACGGGACCCGGTGTTCGCCCGCGCCCTGCTCGGCATGATCGCCGACGGCGGCCGCTCCGACGAGGACGGCGCCCAGGGCGGCGCCCGCGCCGAGGGCCACCGGCAGCCGGGTGCCGCGATCGGGGCGTTCGCGTCCTCGAAGGTGCTCAGCGGCGAGCAGTCGAACACCTCGGTGATCGTCCGCACCACCGCCGACGACGGATCCGCCGCGACCCCGGTGATCGTCAAGGTCTTCCGCGCCCTCCACCACGGCGACAACCCGGACGTGACGGTGCAGTCGGCGCTCAACGCCGCCGGGAGCACCCTCGTCCCGCCCGTGCTCGGCAACGTGACCGGCGAGTGGGACGACGAGGGCGAGGAGACGGGCCGCGCCTTCGGGCACCTCGCCTTCGCGCAGGAGTTCCTCCCCGGGGTCCAGGACGCGTGGCGCGTCGCCCTCGAGGCGGTCGCCGCCGACTCCGACTTCACCGGACCCGCCCGCGAGCTGGGCCGCGCCACCGCCGAGGTGCACGCGACGCTGGCGGAGGTCATGCCGACCGAGGACACCACGTCCGAGGTCGTCGAGCGGATGGTCGCGGCCATGCGCCGTCGCCTGCGCATCGCCTCGGCCGAGGTCCCCGTGATCGCCGAGGACTCGGAGGCGATCGAGGCCGTGTTCCGCGCCGCCGAGACCGCGCCGTGGCCGAGGCTCCAGCGCATCCACGGCGACTACCACCTCGGGCAGGTCCTGTCCGTGCCCGATCGCGGCTGGGTGCTCCTCGACTTCGAGGGCGAGCCGCTGCGGCCCATGCACGAGCGCCGTCTTCCCGACGTGGCGCTCCGCGACGTGGCGGGGATGCTTCGCTCCTTCGACTACGCGGCGGGCGCGCACGAGCAGGCCGAGCCGGGCGCCTCGAGGGCGGCGTGGGCGGCGGCGAGCCGTGCCGCGTTCCTCGAGGGCTACGCCGAGCAGGCGGGCGACGCGGTCACCGCGCACCGGGCGGTGCTCGACGCGTTCGAGCTCGACAAGGCCGTCTACGAGGCGATCTACGAGGCGCGCAACCGGCCGGAGTGGCTGTCGATCCCGGTCGCCGCGGTGCAGCGCCTCGCCGGACGCTCGTAGGGTGGCAGGCATGAGCGACGACACCGACGACAAGAAGCCCCTGGACCCGCTGAGCGACTTCAGCATCCCGGGCGACACCGATCTGCACACGACCGGCGATGCCTCGGGCGCGGACGGCGACGAGGTCGCGGAGCCCGGAGCGGACGAGGACTGAGCCGCCTGCTCTGCTAGGCCGGCCGCCGGCTCGGCTCCGCGGAGCCGGCGGCCGGCCTAGCCCAGCGTGGCGAGCGGCTCGACCGCCGGCCCCTCCAGCACCGTCCCGTCGGCTGCGAAGCGGGAGCCGTGCAGCGGGCAGTCCCAGCTGCGCTCCGAGTCGTTCCAGGTGACGATCCCGCCCAGGTGCGGGCACACCGCCGACACCGCGCAGCGCCTCCCCTCCACGGTGGAGACCGCGACGGGCTGCAGGCCGTCGCGGGCGAGCGAGCCCTGGCCCTCCGCTGGCACCACCCCGGCCGAGCGGGGCGCGCGGAGCGCTGCCGACCAGCCGCGGGCGTACCAGGCGCCCACCGCCAGCCCGGCGCCGAGCCCCTCCGCCATCACCCGCGGCAGCGTGGGCCGGCGGTGCAGCGTCCTCGCCCAGGCCGGCGTCCCGCCCTCGAGGTCGGCGACGAGCGTCATCGCGGCCTGCACCGCGTTGGTCATCCCCCACTTGTCGTAGCCGGTCGCCAGGAAGATCCGTCCGCGGCCCCGCGGCAGCCAGCCCACGAACGGCACACGGTGGAACGGCTCGTAGTCCTGGGCGCTCCACTGCGCGACCGGCTCCGCCCCCGGGAAGGACCGCCGCGTCCAGGCGACCAGGTCGTCCACCGCCTCCGAGGTGACGGGCCTGCGCCCCACCGGGTGACCGTTGCCGCCGATCAGGAGGAGCCGCTCGCCGTCGCGCTCGGCGTCGCGCACCGAGCGGGACGGCTCGTCGACCGAGAGGTACATGCCGTCGGGGATCGGCACGTCGGTGCGGAACGCGACCGCGTACGAGCGCAGCGCGGCGATCTTGGCGAAGTACAGGCCGCGGTCGAGGATCGGCGTCCCCGTGAGCAGGTAGGCCCGGTCCCCGGTCACCGGGCCCGCGCTGGTGCGGACCCGGACGGGAGCGGTCGCTCGCATCCCGAGGGCCCGGACGCCCTGCACCAGGGTGCCCCCGGCGGCGCGGAAGTCGGCGGCGAGCGCCGTGAGGACGTCCATCGGGTCGAACTGGGCCTGGTCGTCGAGGGTGACGGCCGCCGTGCTGGGGAACGGCACGTCGAGCTCGCCGACGAGGCGGGTCGCGAGGCCGAAGCGGCGCGCGGTCGCGTGCTCCTTCAGGACGGCGTCCACGCCCTCGGGCGTCTGCGCGTAGCTGTAGGCGGTGCGCCTCTGCACCGGCACGCCCGCGCCCTCGCAGTAGTCGAGCAGCCAGCGGAAGCCCGCGAGGTTCGCCGCGACGTAGGCCTCGGTCACCGCGGGGATGTTGCGCTCCGAGATCCGGGAGAGGTGCGCTCCCTGCAGGAGGCTGAGCTTCGCCGTCGTGTTCCCGGTCGTGACGGCGCCGACCTCCCGCGCCTCCAGCACCAGCACGCGCCGGCCGGTCCGCTGCAGGAGGAGCGCGGTGACCAGCCCGGTGAGCCCGGCGCCGACCACGACGTCGTCGTAGTGCGCGCCCGGGACGAACTCGTCGGAGGGGATCGGAGCCGCGCCCGCCCGCCAGAGGGAGCGGGGCCGCGGGGCCGTCGTGGTCGTGTCCTCCGGAGTCATCGGGAGTCCCTCCGTTCAGGGGCCGGACGGCCCGCGAGCGACGCTACGCGGAGCCTCCGGGACCGTCACGGTGTTGACACGTCGCGGGACGCGGGCTCAGAGCCAGCCCCACCGCTTGAAGAGCCGGTGCAGCACCACGCTCGAGGCGAGCATCGCCGCGAGCGCCGCCGGGTACCCCCACGCCACGTGCAGCTCGGGCATCACGTCGAAGTTCATGCCGTAGATGCTCGAGATCATGGTCGGCGCGAAGAAGATGGCCGCCCAGGCGGAGATCCGCTTGACCTCGTCGTTCTGCTGGTTGCCCACCTCCGCGAGCTTCTTCATGTCCTCGTTCTGGCGCTGGGCGACGAGGGTCGCGTTCACCGCCAGGATCTCCCGCAGCGTGGTGCGGAAGCCGTCGACCCGCTCGGTGACGAGCGCGACGTGGTCGGCGACGTCGCGGATGTAGCGGCGCAGCTCCACATCCGACTGGAACACCTCGAAGTCGGTGACGAGCCGCCCGAGCATGCCGGTCAGCGGAGCGACCGCACGCTGGAAGTCCAGCACCTCCTGGCTGAGCTCGTAGATGCGGCGGGACACCGCCGGGTCGCCCTCGAAGACCTGCGCCTCGATCTCGTCGATGTCGTTCTCGAGACCGGCGACGACGGGCGAGTACTGATCCACGACGGCGTCGAGAATCGCGTACAGCACGGCGACCGGGCCGACGCGCAGCAGCTCCGGATCGGCCTCCATCCGCCGCCGCACCAGCGAGAGGTCGGGCTTCTCGGAGTGGCGGACCGTGACGACGAAGTTCGACCCCACGAACAGGTGGAGCTCGCCGAAGTCGACCTCCTCGCGCTGGTCGGAGTAGCTGGCGGCGCGCAGCACCACGAACATGTCGCTGCCGTACCGCTCGAGCTTGGGCCTCTGGTGCGCGCTGATCGCGTCCTCGAGGGCGAGCGGGTGCATCGAGAACTCGTCCTCGAGCGCGGCGAGCTCGGCCGCGTTCGGCCGGTACAGCCCGATCCACGCCATCGCGTCGGGCAGCTTCTGCAGGGCGGCGAGCGCCTCCGGGATGCTGCCGGGAGAGACGACCCGGCGGCCGTCCTGGTAGATCGCGTTGTCGACCGTGCTGGTGCGGGCCGGCTCGTCGTCCGGGCGCAGACGCTGGATGGGAGCGGTGTCCTCGGCGGCGGCGCGGGTGCGCGAGCCCAGACCCAGGATCGTCGCGGGGACGCGGGGCAGCTTCACGACCATCTCCTCTGCTCGACCGACGCCCTATTGTGCACCTCCCGGTGAACGGGAGGTGTCCGCTGCGCCGCCGGTGTCGGAGGGCCTCACTAGCCTGGAGGCGCTCCCCCGGACGACGCAGAGGATGGACGACCGTGAAGCTGCTGCACACCTCGGACTGGCACATCGGCCGCACCTTCCACGGGCACTCCACGACGGCGGCGCTCGCGACCGTGCTCGAGGCCCTGGTCGAGACGGTGCGGGCCGAGCGCGTGGACGCGGTGCTGATCGCCGGCGACGTCTTCGACTCCGCCGTACCCGCCGCAGAGCACTACACCCTCCTCACCCGCACGCTCGAGGCGATCCGCGCGGCCGGCGCCGAGGTCGTCCTCACCAGCGGCAACCACGACTCCCCCGCCCGGCTCGGCTTCCAGGCGGGGCTCCTGCGCGGAGCGGGCGTCCACGTCCTCACCGACCCCGAGGCGTACGCCGAGCCGGTCCTGCTGCGCGACGCGTCCGGCCTCGAGGTCGGCGTCCACGGCATCCCCTTCCTCGAGCCCGCCCTCTACCGCCACCGGCACCCGGAGGAGCAGCTGCGCCGCCACGAGGACGTGCTCGCCTTCGCGATGGCGCGGGTGCGCGCCGCCGCCGAGGCGGCGGGCCGTCCCTGGGTCGTGCTCGCGCACTGCTTCGCGGTCGGAGCCCCGGCCGCGGTCCTCGAGCGCGACATCACGGCGGGCGGGCTCGACTACGTCTCGGTCGAGCACTTCGCCGCGGCCGACTACGCGGCGCTCGGGCACATCCATGGACGCGCCGAGCTGCTGCCGGGAGTGCGCTACTCCGGAGCGCCGCTGCACTACTCGTTCGGCGAGGCGTCGAAGCCGCGCGGTGCCTGGCTGGTGACGATCGGGCCCGAGGGGCTCGAGGGCGTCGAGTGGTCGCCGCTCCCCGTGCCGAGGAGGCTCAGCGTGATCGAGGGCGAGCTCCAGCAGCTGCTGCGCGATCCCTCCCTGGCCGAGGTGGAGGGCGACTGGGTCTCGGCGGTGCTCACCGATCTCGTGCGCCCGCTCGACGCGATGGCGCGCCTGCAGTCGCGCTTCCCCGGCTGCGCCACGCTCGAGCACCGGCCCCCGCACGCCGCGGCCGAGCCGCGCGCGTACGCCGAGCGGATCCGCGGGCGGAGCGACGTGGAGGTCGTCGACGACTTCCTCGCCCACGTCCGCGGCGGTCACGGCGCCACGGAGACCGAGCGCGCCCTCACCCTCGACGCGCTCGCGGCCGTCGAGGCCGAGGCTCTGCGGTGAGGATCCGCCGACTCGCCTTCGCCGGACTCGGACCGTTCCGCGCCGAGCAGTGCGTCGACTTCGACCGGCTCGAGGACGTGGGCGTGTACCTCATCGCCGGGCGCACCGGAGCGGGCAAGTCGACGATCCTCGACGCGATCGCGTTCGCGCTCTACGGCTCGGTCCCCCGCTTCGACGGCACCGCCTTGCGCCTCCGGAGCGACCACAGCGGCCCCGAGGACGAGACCTTCGCCGAGCTCGACTTCGAGGCGGCGGGGCGCGTCTACCGCGTCCGGCGCTCGCCCGAGTACGAGCGGCCGAAACGGCGCGGCACCGGCACCACGACCCAGCCGGCGAAGGTCGAGCTGCTGGAGCAGGTCGACGGCGCCTGGGTCGGGCTCTCGTCGAGCGCGAAGGAGGTGGGCGCCGACATCGGCCGGATCGTCGGCCTGACGAAGGACCAGTTCCTCCAGGTGATCCTGCTGGCGCAGAACCGCTTCCACGAGTTCCTGCTCGCGAAGAACGACGACCGGCAGCGGCTCCTGCGCACGCTCTTCGCGACCGAGCGCTTCGATCTGCTCCGCCGCCGCCTGCTCGAGCAGCGCGACGCGAGCGCCGTCGGGCTCGAGGAGGAGCGCGCGGCCGTGACGGCGCTCGCGGACGAGGCCGTCCGGCTCCTCGATGACGGAGCCGAGCCGCCTCTGCCGGACGCCGCCTGGTTCGCCGGGCTGCCGGCGCGGCTCGCCGCTCCGCTCGAGGCGGCCCGGGCCGGCTCCGCCGCGGCCGACGCGGCGCACGAGGCCGCGGGCACCGCTCTCGACGAGGCACGGCGCATCGCCCGGGGCCAGGAGCGGCGCCGGCGCGCCCTCATCGAGGCGGAGGAGCTCGTGGTCGCCGAGGCGCACGTCGAGCAGCAGCGGGCCGCGATCGAGCGCGCGCGCCGGGCCGACGGCGTGCTGCCGCTGCTCCGCTCCGCCCGGGCAGCCGCCGAGAAGGAGCGGGCCGCCCGGCAGCAGCGCGACCTCGCGGCCGACGCCTACGGGGACGCGTCCGGGGGCCCGGCCGCCGAGACGGCCGAACGGCTCGCCGCTGTCCTCGGCGCCCTCACCGAGGCGCTGGCCGAGGAGCGCCGGCTCCCCGACGCGGAGCGCGTCGCCGAGCGGTCCGCGCGCGCCGAGCAGGCGGCGGCGACCGCGCTCGCGGGGATCGAGGCGGAGCTGCGCGAGCTGCCCGCTCGCGTCGACGCGCTCGCCGGCGAGGAGGAGTCCCTGGCCGGGGAGGCCGCCGCTGTCCCCGCGCGCGTCGACGAGCTCGCCGCGCTCGAGCGGAGGATCGCCGCGGCCCTCGAGCGCGATCTCACTGCGGCGGGCCTGCAGCGGCTCCGCACGGCCTACGCCGACGCGGCGCGCGTCCACGGCGAGCGCGCCGCGGAGCAGGCCGCCCTGATCGCGCGCCGGTTCGCCGGGTTCGCCGGGGAGCTCGCCGAGCGGCTGGAGCCGGGCGAGCCCTGCCCCGTCTGCGGCTCGTGCGAGCACCCCCGCCCGGCCGAGCACGACGGCCCGACGACGGTCGGCACCGACGACCTCGACCGGGCCCGCGTCGCGGTGGAGCGCGCCGCCGCCGCCCTCGACGGCGCCCGCGAGCGCGAGGGAGCCGCGGCTCGGGCTCTCGCGGCGCTCGAGGAGCGTGTGGGCGAGGACGCGGATCCGGAGTCGCTCCGCCCGGCGCACGAGGAGCGGCTCGCCTCGGCGCGCCGCGCCGCCGCCCGCATGGAGGAGCTGCGGCGCGAGCGCACCCGGCTGCGCACCCGGATCGACGCTCTCACGACCGGGCGGGACGCCGCTCGCGAGGAGCACCGCGCCCGCGCCGACGAGTCCGCCCTCGCCGCTGAAGCGCTGCGGCTGCTGCGGGAGCGCGTCGAGGCCTTCCGCGACGGCGCGACGAGCGTCGCCTCGCGGGTCGAGCAGCTGAGTGCCCAGCGCCGCCGTGCCGTCGCCCTGGTCGAGGCCGAGGAGGCGGCCGTCTCGCGGTCCGAGGCCGCCGCCGCCGCCCGGGAGGAGCTCGCCGAGGTCCTCGCCGAGCGCGGCTTCACGACCGCCGAGGAGGCCGAGTCGGCCGCGCTGGCCAGCGGGGACCGGGCACGGGCCGAGGCCGTCGTCGCCGAGCACGAGCGACGGCGGAGCGCGACGGAGGCGGTGCTGTCCGACCCGGAGCTCCGCGGACTGCCGGGCACGGCCGTCGACCTCGCCGCCGCCGAGGAGCGCTCGCGCGAGGCCTCCGCCCGTCGCGACGAGGCGCGAGCCGGCCTCTCCGTGCTCGAGCACCGCTCGGAGCGCCTGGCCGAGCTCGCCGCGACGGCCGCGGGCCGCCTCGCCGTGCTGGGTGAGCGTCTCCACCGCCACGAGGAGCTGCGCGCGCTGGCCGAGACCGTCTCCGGCCGGGGGCAGAACACGCGCCGGATGGACCTCGAGGCCTTCGCCCTCGCCGGACGCCTGGAGGAGATCGTGACCGCGGCGAACCTCCGCCTCGACGCGATGACCAGCGGCCGCTACGCCCTCGCCCACGACGACTCGCTCGCCTACCGCGGCGCCGCCTCCGGCCTTGGGATCGACGTGCTCGACGCCTTCACCGGCGTCCGCCGGCAGCCCGCCTCGCTCTCCGGCGGCGAGACGTTCCTCGCCTCGCTCGCCCTCGCCCTCGGCCTCGCCGACGTGGTGACGGCGCAGTCCGGCGGCATCTCGCTCGAGACCATGTTCATCGACGAGGGCTTCGGCTCGCTCGACGCAGAGACGCTCGAGACGGCGCTCAGCACGCTCGACGAGCTGCGGTCGGGCGGTCGGACGATCGGCCTGATCAGCCACGTCGACGCGATGCGCGAGCGGCTGCCGATCGGCCTCCGCGTCGCAGTGGGGCCGCGCGGCGACTCGACGATCCTCACCGGCTGAGCGGCCGCTCCCGGGCGAAGGGGCGGCGACGGCCCGCTCCCTCCTCTCGCACTGCAGCAGCGAGCGCGCCCGCGCCCGCTGCTAGGGTCGTGCGCAGTGACACGGGGTGCCCGCCAGGGCTGAGAGAAGACCCGTTGAACCTGATCTAGTTCGTACTAGCGAAGGGATGTCGCGAATGAGCATTCGCACGCCTGTCCACCCGACCCTCCCCGCCGACACGGCGCCCGATCCGGCGTCCGTGGGTCGCGATCTCGCCGAGCTCCGCGCCGCCGGGCCCCTGGTGCAGTGCATCACGAACGCGGTCGTCATCGGCTTCACCGCCAACAGCCTTCTGGCCCTCGGCGCCAGCCCGGCGATGTGCGACCTGCCCGGCGAGGCGGGCGTCTTCGCGGGCCTCGCCTCCGCGGTGCTCGTCAACCTCGGCACGCCCGGAGCGGAGCAGCGCGAGGGTGCTCGCGAGGCGGTCGCCGCGGCCGGACGCGCCGGCACCCCGTGGGTGCTCGATCCGGTCGCCGTGGGCCCGCTGCCCGTCCGCACCGCTCTGGCGGTGGAGCTGCTCGAGGCGCGGCCCGCGATCATCCGCGGCAACGCCTCCGAGATCCTCGCCCTCGCGGGAGCCGGTGCGGGCGGCCGCGGCGTGGACGCCGTCGACACCGCCGAGCAGGCGCTCGACTCCGCCCGCGTCCTCGCCCGCCGCACCGGAGGCGTGGTCGCCGTCTCGGGAGCGGTCGACCTCGTCACCGACGGCGAGCGGATCGTCCGGGTCACGGGGGGCCACCCGCTGCTGACCCGCGTGACCGGCGGCGGCTGCGCGCTCGGCGCCGTGATGGCGGCGTTCCTCGGCGCGGGCGCCCGCCCGCTCGACGCGGCCGTCAGCGCTTCCGCGGTCTGGGGCCTCGCCGCCGAGCGGGCCGCCGCCGCGAGCAGCGGTCCCGGATCCTTCGCCGTCGGCCTCATCGACGCCCTCGCTGCCCTCCAGCCGGCCGACGCCGAGGCCGGGGCGCGGATCGCATGAGCCTCGACCTCTCGCTCTACCTCGTCACGGACACCGCCCAGTGCGGCCAGCGCGGCGTGCCCGCGGTGGTCGCCGCCGCCGTCCGGGGCGGAGTCACGACCGTGCAGATCCGCGATCACGACGCCCCCGCCGCCGAGCTCGTCGCCCTGACCCGGGCCGTCGCCGCCGTCCTCGACGAGCGCACGACCCTGCTGGTCGACGACCGCGTCGACGTCGCCCTCGCCGCCCGCCTCGCGGGCGCCCGCGTCCACGGCGTCCACCTCGGGCAGTCCGACCTCCCCGTCACCGCCGCCCGCTCGCTGCTCGGTCCCGACGCGGTGATCGGGCTCACCGCGAACACCCCCGAGCACCTCGCCGCCGTCCGCGCCCTGCCCGCGGGGACGGTCGACTACCTCGGCGTCGGCGTCATCCGGCCCACCGCGACCAAGCCCGACCACCCCGCTCCCCTCGGTGTCGACGGGTTCGCCGCCCTCGCCGCGGCCGCGGCGCTGCCCTGCGTCGCCATCGGCGGAGTCGGAGCCGCGGACGCGGGGCCACTCCGCCTCGCCGGTGCGGCCGGGCTCGCGGTCGTGTCGGCGCTCTGCACGGCCGCCGACCCCGCGGCGGCCGCCCGCCTGATCCGAGCGGAGTGGGACCGATGACCGCCGGCGCCCGCGTCCCCCGTGTCCTCAGCATCGCCGGCACCGATCCGACCGGCGGTGCCGGCGTCCAGGCCGACCTCAAGTCGATCGGCGCGCTCGGCGGCTACGGCATGGCGGTCGTCACCGCGCTCGTCGCGCAGAACACGCACGGGGTCCGCTCCGTGCACCTGCCGCCCGCCGCGTTCCTCCGCGAGCAGCTCGACGCGGTGAGCGACGACGTCACGATCGACGCGGTGAAGATCGGGATGCTCGCCACGGCCGAGTACGCCGGAGTCGTCGCCGAGTGGCTCGACGAGGTCCGCCCGCCCGTCGTGGTCGTGGATCCGGTGATGGTCGCGACCAGCGGTCACCGGCTGCTCGCTCCCGAGGCGGAGGACGCCGTGCGCGACCTGCTCCGCCGCGCCGACCTGGTGACGCCGAACCTCCCCGAGCTGGGCGTGCTGGCCGGAGAGCCGACCGCCTCCGACTGGCCGGCCGCGCTCGCGCAGGGAGCGGCACTCGCCCGCGCCCTCGACGCCGCCGTGCTGGTGAAGGGCGGCCACCTCGACGGCCCCGCCACCCCGGACGCGATCGTCACCCCCGACGGCCTCGTGCGCGAGGTCCCCGGCGAGCGCGTCGCCACCTCGAACACGCACGGCACCGGGTGCTCGCTCTCGTCCGCGATGGCGACGCTCCTGGCCGGGCGCGATGCCTCCTCCGACGCCCTGGTCGAGGCGCTGACGGAGGCCAAGGAGTGGCTGACCGGCGCCCTGCGCGCCGCCGACGCCCTGGAGGTCGGCACCGGCAACGGCCCGATCGACCACTTCCACCGGCAACGTCCTCCGGCGTTCTGCGCGGACGTCTGGGAGCGGACCCGGACCCTCCGCGACGAGATCGACGCGCTCCCGTTCGTGCGGGCCCTCGGCGACGGCTCCCTCGGGCGGGAGGACTTCGAGTGGTACCTCGAGCAGGACGCTCTCTACCTCACCGAGTACGCCCGCGTCCTGGCCGTGGCGGCGCAGCGCGCGCCGACCACCGCCGAGCAGGTCTTCTGGGCCGAGGGCTCGGCGTCCGCCCTCGCGGCGGAGGCGCAGCTGCACCGCGACCGGCTCGGGACCAGGGACGCGGCTCCCGCGCCCGTGACCCGCGGCTACACCGACCACCTGCTCGCGGTCGCCGCGCGGGGCGGCTACGGCGAGATCGTCGCCGCCCTGCTCCCCTGCTTCTGGCTCTACGCCGACGTCGGGTCGCGCCTCGCCGCCTCCGGGCACCCCGAGCACCCCTACGCGGACTGGCTGCTCACGTACGGCGACCCGGTCTTCGCGACGGCCACCGAGCGGGCGATCGAGTTCACGGAGCAGGCCGCCCGCGACGCCTCACCGAGGCAGCGCGCCGCGATGAGGGACGCGTTCCTGCGGTCGAGTTCGTTCGAGAAGGACTTCTTCGCCGCACCGCTCGCCCGGACCGGCTGAGCTCTCAGCCGGCCCGGCCGGGTGCGCTCAGCCGATCGCCTCGCGCAGGACGTGCATGAGGGCGTCCAGCTGCACCGTGTCGGCCGAGGCCGTCTCGGCGTCCGCGCCGTCGAGCGCGCGGGCGGCGAGACCGGCCTTGGCGTCGATGAGCTCGGCGATCTTCGCGTCGATCGTGTGCGCCGCGATGATCCTCCACGCCGTCACCGGCTCCTCCTGGCCGATGCGGTGCACGCGGTCGATCGCCTGCGTCTGCTCGGCCGAGGTCCACGAGAGCTCGGCGAGCACCACGTTGGAGGACGCCTGCAGGTTCACGCCGACTCCCGCCGCGGTGAGCGAGCAGACGGCGACAGAGACGTCCGGGTCCTCGTTGAAGGCGTCGATCTGCGTCTGGCGGAACGCCGCGGTCTGGTCGCCGCGGATGGAGACGGACGTCAGCTCGCGCTTCTCGAAGGTGTCCTCCGCCTGGTCCATCACGTCGATGTGCTTCGCGAAGAAGACGACCTTGCCCACCGAGCGGGCCAGCTGCGAGGCGTAGTCGGCGGCCAGCGCCGCCTTGGCCTGGCCGATCCGGCGCACCATGGTGAAGACGTTCTCGCCGGTCTTGGCCGACTTCGACTCCTCGAGCTCGCTCTGCGCCACGATGCGGATGAACCGCTCGCGCTCGTCGTCGTCGAGCTCGTGCGTGATCGAGGAGGTGACCGCCCTGAAGCGCTGCAGCATGCGGGCGCCGAGCTCGCGCTCGGCCTTCTGGATGGAGCGGCCGAGGTCGTCGTCCAGCTCGACGGGCAGGTCGACGATCCGCTTCGACGGCAGGTCGGCGGCGACATCGATCTTCTTGCGCCTGACGATGCCGAGGTCGATCACGGCCTCGCGCGCCTCCGGGTAGAAGCCCGTGTCGGCGGGGGTGAGGCCCGTCTCCTCGAGGCGGCCCATCAGCTCCGGCCCCGGCTTGGTCTCGTCGATCCAGCCGAGGAAGCGCCAGATGGCGCGGAAGTCGTCGACGTCGTTGATCAGCGGGGTGCCGGTCAGCGCGATCATCAGCGGATCGTGCCCCGGAGTGGTCTCGCGGATCCTCGACGCCAGCGCGAGCACGCTCTGCGAGCGCTGCGAGCGGAGGTTCTTGATGAAGTGCGCCTCGTCGACGACCATGCCGCGGAAGCCCAGGCTCCCGAGCCAGCCGATGTGCCGGTCGAGGATGTCGTAGTTGACGATGACCACGTCGGCGAACGCGTCGAGCGTGCCGCCGTCTCCGTGGATGACCGTGGCGCGCCGCTGCGGGGTCCAGTGCTCGACCTCGCGCGCCCAGTTCATCTTGACCACGTTCGGCACCACCGCGAGCAGCGGGTACGCCCCGACCACCGAGGCGGCGAGGAGGCTCTGCGCGGTCTTGCCCAGACCCGGCTCGTCGGCGAGCAGGAAGCTGCGGTGCCCCTCGCGGGCGCTCTCGATGAAGCGCGCCTGGTGCGGCATCAGCTCGCGGCCGCGCGGCGAGACCCGGTCGAGCTTCGGCGGCTCCGGGAGCTCCATGCTCGCGGCCCGTCCGCCCGCTCCGTACTCGAACGCCTTGAAGAGCGGCCCGAGCAGCTCCCAGTCGTCGAGCCTGCGGCGCGGCGCCGGAGCCGAGGCCTCGGCGATCGAGAAGTCCGGCGGGAGGAAGGGGTTCGCCAGCTGGCGGGCGCGCACCGACTGCGGCACGACCTGGTTGACCGGCACCTCGGGCTTGGGCTCCGGCTCGGTCACGATGAGCAGCTCGTCGGGGCTGAGCTCCGCGCCCGCCTCGAGCAGCCAGTCGCGGCGGAGCTTCTGCGCGGCCGCCGTGACGCCGGCCTCCGATTCGAGCAGCGCGATCAGGCTGGTGTCGCGGGCGGCCGTCTTGGCCAGGATCGTGGCGATGCCGTCGAGGCGCTTCATCTCCTCGGCGCGCTGCGCGTCGCTGAGCGAGGGATCGACCTTGACCCGCTTGCGCTCCTCGCGCATCAGGAGGGCGATCACCAGGAACTTCGTCCGGTTGGTCGGCCCGACCTTGCCGGTCTGGGCCTTCGCCTCCACCTCGCGGACGCGGCGGGCGAGGATCGGGATGATCCCCGCGTTGTCCACGCCGCGCGAGCGCGATCGGGGTCGGCTCCCGGCGGCGTTCGACGCTCGTCGCGTCTGACCGGACTGACGCTGGCCGCTGCGAGCCATGCTCCTCCTCGATGTGTGACGGGGGGCGGAGGAGGGGTTCCCGCGCGCTGCCGTCGCCGTGCATCCGCCGGATCGCCTCCGGGGAGGCGTCGGGCGTCGGTGCATCCGGTGGCCGTCGGGAGCTCCGAGCAACGGGTCTGGGACCCGGTCGCAGCATCCCCGGCGTGCGGGTGCGGCGCCAGTCTACTCCTCGGGGCGGTCCGGTCGGCGCTCCGCCGCGCGGGCGGTCGCGCTCGTCGTCATTCCGGGGTCGGGACGCGGATCACGAGACCCGCCGCCACGAAGACGCCGACCGCGGCGAGGCTCAGCGAGGACCAGATCGCGTCCGGGAACGCGAACGGCAGCACCGGGTTCCACAGCACGAGCACCGGTACGAGCCCGATCAGCCAGAGGAGTGCGCGCGCCTGGATCGCGAACCAGCCGATGACCGCCGCGAGGATCGCGACCGGGTAGCGGATGAAGTCGTAGGCGTCGGAGCCGACGAGGGCGAGCCCGGCCAGCAGCACGATCGCGCCGAGGATCCCGGGCGCGAGCGCCATGCGGGCGCGGTCGCGCGAGGGGTAGCGGGCGGCGGTCGCGCGGGACGGCTTGCGGGTGCTCACCCCTCGATCGTAGGCGCGCGCATACCCCGCCCGGGTACCGCCCGCGGCGCGTAGGCTGGAGGAGTGATCGAGGACCTCAAGAAGCGCTCGCTGCACCGTGCCCGGATCCTGGGCGGCCAGATGCGCGGCCTCGAGCGGATGATCGAGAACGAGGACTACTGCGTCGACATCGTCACGCAGTCCCTCGCGATCCAGAAGTCGCTCGGCTCGCTCAACAAGCTCATCGTCGAGAACCACCTCCGCACGCACATCACCGCGATGTTCGAGGAGGGCGGAGACGCCCGCGAGGCGGCGATCGCCGAGCTCGTGAAGATCTTCGAGCTCTCCAACAACCGCTCGTGACCGCCGGCCTCGTCGCCGCGGCGCGGGTGCGCCCGCTGCTGCTCGACGGGGGCCTGGGCACGGAGCTGGAGGCGCAGGGCGCCGCGGTGGACTCCTCGCTCTGGAGCGCCCGGGTCCTGCTGGAGGAGCCCGGCCGGGTCGTCGACGCGCACCGCGCCTTCGCCGAGGCGGGCGCCCGGGTCGCGGTGACCGCGAGCTACCAGGTGTCCGCGAGCGGATTCGCGGCCGCGGGCCTGGCCCCGGGCCTCGCCGAGCGCGCCCTCCGGGAGAGCGTCGACCTGGCCCGGCGCGCGCAGAGCGGCTGGGTCGCCGCCGCCGTCGGCCCTTACGGCGCTAGCCTCGGCGACGGCTCCGAGTACCGCGGCGACGACGGCCTCACCGTCGGCGAGCTCGCCGCCTGGCACCGCCCGCGACTGGAGACCCTGGCCGCGGCCGGGCCCGACCTGCTCGCCGTCGAGACCATCCCGTCGGTGCGGGAGGTGCGCGCCGTCGTGGAGGCCCTCGCGGGCTCCTCGGTCCCCGCCTGGATCTGCGTGAGCGGCCGTTCGGGCCGCACCGCGGCCGGCGAGCCCCTGGCCGAGGCGTTCGCCGTCGCCGCCGCCTCCGAGGAGGTGGTCGGCGTGGGAGTGAACTGCTGCCCGCCCGGCGACGTCGCCGAGGCGGTCCGCATCGCCCGCTCCGTCACCGTCAAGCTGGTCGTCGTGTACCCGAACAGCGGCGAGGAGTGGGACGCCGTCGAGCGTCGCTGGGCAGGCGACGCGGCCTTCGACCCCGCGCTGGTCGCCTCCTGGCGCGCGGCGGGAGCGGATCTGATCGGCGGCTGCTGCCGCGTGGGACCTGCGGCGATCGCTGCCCTCGGACGAAGCCTGGAGGACGAGTCGTGACCACCCTGAGAGCCGTGCGCGGCGACCTCACCCGCGAGCACGTCGACGCGATCGTGAACGCGGCGAACTCGTCGCTCCTCGGCGGCGGCGGCGTCGACGGCGCGATCCACCGCGCGGGCGGACCGGAGATCCTCGCCGAGTGCCGCCGGCTCCGCGGGACCGAGCTGCCGGACGGCCTGCCCGCCGGCTCCGCGGTCGCCACGACCGCCGGCCGCCTCCCCGCCCGCTGGGTCGTGCACACCGTCGGTCCCGTCCACTCGCGGTCGGAGGACCGCACCGCCGTCCTCGCCTCGGCCTACCGCGAGTCGGTGCGCACCGCCGTCGGTCTCGGTGCGCGGACGCTCGCCTTCCCGGCCGTCTCGGCGGGCGTCTACGGCTGGCCGATGGACGACGCGGCGCGCATCGCGGTGGAGACGGTCCGCGAGGCGACCGCGGACGGCGCACTCGACGAGGTCCGGTTCGTCCTCTTCTCCGCGGACGCCCTCGCGGCCTTCGAGGCCGCCCTGGCCACGGAATGACGGAAGGGGAGCCGACCCTGCGATCGACTCCCCCTCCACGGTGCTGCGCTAGGCCGTCTTCGGCCGCGCGAACTCGTCGTAGGGCAGCGTGATCGGGCGGGTCCGCGGAGGCATCCGCACGACCGCCTCGAGCGCCGGGCCCAGTGCCTCGCGCCACGCGCGGTAGCCGTCCTCGTTGAGGTGCAGGCCGTCCGGCGAGTACTGCTCGAGCAGCCCGCCGTCCTCGCCCGCGAGCACCGGCCACAGGTCGAGGTAGCCCGCGTGCGCCGTGGGCGCGAACTGCCACAGGTGGCGGTTGATCTCGCGGATCTGCGGCGCGAACTCGTGTCCGCGCGGCAGGACCGAGGTCACCAGGATGCGCACGTCCGGGAGGTCGCGCCGGAACGTCGCGACGATCGTCTCGATGTTGCGCACGACGTGCTCCGTCGTGCGGTGCCAGGCGAGGTCGTTGGTGCCGATCAGCAGCACCACCGTGTCCGGCTCCTGCGCGACCAGCTCGGCGAGCCGCGCGACGACGTCCGCCGTGGTGGCCCCTCCGACTCCCTCGTCGACGACCGTCGACTCCGTCAGCCACTCGCCCCAGGCTCCCGACTGGATGATGCTGTCCCCGATGAAGAGGACCTTCCCCAGCTGGAGTCCGCGCCCCGCGTCCGTACTCGACCGTTCGCTCATCGTGCTCCTCTCGTCGGCGTCCCGGGCGGCCTCGCCGCCGCCGGACCCCTCCATTGTCACCGCTGCACCCGGCGCCCGCCAGGGGAGCGCTCGTCGCCGGAGTCCGGCAGGTCGGCCGCGGTGGCCGTGATGCGGTTGGCCATGCCGTTGAAGATGATGCCGTGGAAGGGCAGGATCGCGAACCAGTAGAGCCTGCCCGCGAGGCCCTGCGGGAAGAACACCGCGCGCTGCGTGTAGACCGAGCCGCCGTCTCCGGAGGGCTCGGCGCGCATCTCGAGCCAGGCCCCGCCGGGCACCTTCATCTCGGCGCGCAGGCGCAGGAGCTTCGGCCGCTCGATCTCCTCGACGCGCCAGAAGTCGAGGGCGTCGCCGGCGTGCAGGCGCGCGGAGTCGCGGCGCCCGCGCTGCAGGCCTACTCCCCCGACGAGGCGGTCCATCCAGCCGCGGATCACCCACGCGAGCGGGAAGGAGTACCAGCCGTTGGTGCCGCCGATGCCCTCGATGACGCGCCAGAGCTTGGCCGGGTCGGCCTGGGTGCGGCGCTCCTTGAGGTCCACGTAGACCGTGTGGCCGGCCCACTCCGGGTCGCTCGGCAGCGGATCGCTGGGAGCGCCGACGACCTCCGCGTTCTGCCAGCTCGTCTCGATCTCGCCCGCCTGCATCTTTCCCAGCGCGAGCCGGACGGCGCGGCGGTAGGAGGTCAGCCCGCCCTCGGGGTCAGGGATGAGCGCGCGGATGTCCTGCTCGTGCACGACGCAGTCGTACTGCAGCGAGGCGATGATGGGCACCGCGAGCGAGCGCGGGATCGGCGTGACCAGGTTGACCCACTGCGAGGCCAGCCACGGGGTGAACACCGGCAGGGACGCGATCGGCCGCTGCGGGAGCCCGGCCTCGACCGCGTAGCCGTTCATCATCTGGCCGTAGCGGAGCACGTCGGGCCCGCCGATGTCGAAGGTGCGGTTGAGCGCGGCGTCCTCGAGCGACGCGGAGCCGATCAGGTAGTGCAGCACGTCGCGCACGGCGATCGGCTGGATGAAGTTGCGCACCCACTGCGGCGCGGGCATGTACGGCAGCACGTCGGTGAGGTGGCGCACCATCTCGAACGAGGTCGACCCGGAGCCGATGATCACGCCCGCCTGCAGGGCGATCGTCGGCACTCCCGACTCCATCAGGATCCGGCCCACCTCCGCGCGCGAGCGGAGGTGCTTCGAGAGCTCCTGGCCCTCGGGGTGCAGGCCGCCGAGGTAGACGATGCGGCCGACGCCGGCCGACTCCGCGGCCGTGGCGACGTTGTGCGCGGCGCGGCTCTCGACCTCCTCGAAGTGGGCGTGGTCATTGCCCGAGCCCATCGAGTGGACGAGGTAGTAGAGGACGTCGACGCCCTCGACCGCGGCCTCCAGCGACTCCGGATCGCCGAGATCGCCCTGGGCGACCTCGACCTCCTCCGCCCACGGCACGTCGACCAGCTTGCGCGGGTCGCGCACCAGGACGCGCACCCGGAAGCCCGCCTCGAGGAGGCGCGGCGTCAGCCGGCCGCCGATGTAGCCGGTCGCGCCGGTGACGAGCGCGAGGGGGCGCGCCGAGTCGGAGGGGGTTTCGCTCATGCGGCCACGGTACGCCGATGGCCCCGGGACCTCTCCCGCTGGTGCGGGCCCGCGGCCCCTGCTAGGCGGCGGCCGGCGTCCCGCTCAGTCGATGCCGAGGACCTCGCGGACCTGCACCACGTCGTGGTTCATCTGGCGGATGAGGGGCTCGACGCCCTCGTAGGCGACCTGGCCGCGGATCCGGCCGACGAACGCCACGTCGACCACGCGGTCGTAGAGGTCGAGGGTGTCGAGCGTCTGGTCGAGCACGTACGCCTCGACCTGCTTGGGCGGCACTCCGACGAAGGTCGGGTTGCTGCCGACCGAGATCGCGGCGGGATGCGTGACGCCGTCGGTGGTGAGCCGGCCCGCGTAGACACCGTCGGCCGGGATCAGGCCCTGCGACTGCGGCGAGAGGTTCGCGGTCGGGAAGCCCAGCTCGCGGCCGCGCTTCGCTCCGTGCACGACCACGCCGCGGACGACGGGCTCGTGCCCGAGCAGGCGCGTCGCGTGCTCCACGTCGCCCTCGGCCAGCAGCTCGCGGATCCAGGTGGAGGAGACGCGGCGGCCGTCCTCGGGCCGCACGTCGTCGATCAGCTCCACCTCGAATCCGTGCTGCCCGCCGAGCACGCGCAGCAGGTCGACGTCGCCCGCTCCCCGGGCGCCGAAGCGGAAGTCGGAGCCGACGAGGACCAGGCGGGCCTCGAGCGCCTCCACCAGCACCTGCTCGACGAACTGCTCGGGCGAGAGCGCCCGGAACGCCTCGTCGAAGGTGAGCAGCAGGGTCGCGTCCACGCCGGTCCCGGCGAGGAGCTCGAGCTTCTGCTCGTTGCCGACCAGGACGGGCGGGCACTTCTCCGGCGCGATCACGCTGAGCGGATTGCGGTCGAAGGTGACGACGACGGCGGCGAGCCCCTGCTCGCGGGCCCGCTCGTGCAGCCGGCCGATGACGGCCCGATGCCCGGAGTGGACGCCGTCGAACTTGCCGATCGTGACGGCGGAGGGTCCGATCCCGGCCAGGTCGCCGGGGCGGGTCTCGACGCGCATCAGGCGGCCGCCGGGGCCGTGCGCCGCCCCTGCACGCGGAGCCACCAGAGGCCGAGCACGGGCAGGACGAGCGGGATGAGCAGGTAGCCGGCGCCGAAGGCCGCCCACACCGTCGACTGGCGCCCGAACGGGTCGGCGCTCGCGAGCCCGAGGAGCTGCGGAGCGAGGAGGCTGAGCGCGCCGACCACGAGCACGCCCACCAGCTCGAAGGTGATCGTCACCCACGCGACGCGCTGCCAGGCGCGGCCCGGGACGATCAGGGCGACCGTCGCGACGATGTACACGACGGCCGAGAGCGCCGAGAGCGAGAACGCCAGCGGCGCCTCGTCGAACCGGTCGATGATCTGGAAGACGGAGCGCCCCGTCGCGGCGAGCGCGAGGATCCCGTAGACCACGACCAGGAGGCTGCCGATCCCGCGCGAGCGGGCGGAACGGGTCGGCTCGCCGCTCCCGGGGGCCGAGGGGACTGAGGGGTCGTGAGCGGCCCGTCCGGACGCATCGCTGGCTGGTTTCGACATCGCACGTCCATGCTAGGCGCTCGCCGGGCCGGGCCCGGTGGCGGGCCCGATCAGGCGCTCTGGAAGAACCAGATCTGGTGCATCCGGTAGACCATGACCGCGATCGAGAGGCAGGCGACGCCCAGGATCACGGTGCTCCAGCGGCTCCGCTCGATGAGCGCCCAGAACCCGGCCGCGAGCGGCAGGAGCAGCGCCGAGATCAGGTAGATGTAGTACTCCGGCAGGCTCCCCGACGGGCGGTTGCCGACCAGCGGCGACACGATCGCGACCGCCAGCTGGACGATCAGCAGCAGCTCGACGATCGCCGTCGCGCCGACCGAGACGTCCGAGGGACGGCGGGCGAGCAGCCCGAGCACGAGGCAGAGCAGGCCGGCCGCGACGGCGATCCCCACCTGGAGGATCGTGAACCACTCGATCACGAGGCGGCCGTCCGCAGGTCCTCGGTCGGGAAGTTGACGACGCTCTTGAGCTGGGTGCCGCGCCGCTCGGCGAGGCCGATCAGCCGCTCCCCCGGGCCGACCGCGGCGAGGAGGCCCTTCGCTCCCGCCACCGCCTCCGGGGCCGGGATGCGCTTGCCGTTCGCGAGATCGCCCGCCTCCTGGGCGTCGAGGCGCAGCAGGGGGAACAGCTCGCCCGCCACCAGCGTCGGCGGCAGGAGCGCGGCGGGTACGTCGAGCTCGTCGATCTCGCCGGCCTGGGCCACGGAGAAGGGGCCGACCGCGGTGCGCCGCAGCGCGGTCAGGTGGCCGCCGACTCCGAGGGACGCGCCCAGGTCGCGGGCGAGCGCGCGGATGTAGGTGCCGGAGGAGCAGGTGACGCGCACGTCCAGGTCGAGGAACCCCTCGACCGGGCGGCTCGCCAGGACGGCGAACTCCGAGACGGTCACGGGGCGGGAGGCGAGCACGACCTCCTCGCCGTCGCGGGCGCGGGCGTAGGCGCGGCGGCCGTCCACCTTGATCGCGCTGACCGTGCTCGGGACCTGCTCGATCGCTCCGGTGAGGGCCGCGATCGCGTCGGACACCGACTCCGGGGCGAGGGCCGCGACGAGGGCGGGCTCCGCCGAGGCGAGCACCTCGCCCTCCTGGTCGTCGGTGGTGGTGGAGGAGCCCAGCCGGATCGTCGCCTCGTACTGCTTGTCGAGGCCGACGAGGTAGGTGAGCAGGCGCGTCGAGGGGCCGAGACCGAGGATCATCAGCCCGGTCGCCATCGGATCGAGCGTCCCCGCGTGGCCGACCTTGCGGGTCCCCGCGCGGCGGCGGGTCCGCGAGACGAGGTCGTGGCTGGTGATGCCGCCGGGCTTGTCCAGCAGGAGGATCCCGTTCGGAGCCGGGGCGGGGGTCTCGAGCACGGGTGCGAGGATACACGGACGGATCGGGAGTACCCCCGGGGTGGAGCCGGAGCCCTCGCCCGCCCGTCCTAGGCTGTCCGGATGAGGATCGCAGTACTCGGAGCAGGCGCCGTCGGCGGCACCATCGCCGCCCTTCTCGACCGCGCCGGGCACGACGTCGAGGTCACCGCCCGAGGCGACCACCTCACCGCGATCCGCCGGTCGGGGATCCGGCTCGACGGGGCGTGGGGCGAGCACACCGCCTGGGTCCGCTGCGGCGAGTCCCTCGACCTCGTGCCCGATCTCGCCTTCGTCTGCACGAAAGCGCAGGACGCCGAGGACGCGCTGCGCACCAACCGCCGCACGGTCGACGGCACTCTCGTCGTCGTCGTCCAGAACGGACTGGACGGACTCACCGCGGCGGCCCGGCAGGTGCGCGACGCCCGGCTCGTGGGTGCTCTCGCCCTCTTCGCCGCGAGCCACCTCCAACCCGGCCGGGTCACCGTCACGGCTCCTGCCACGACCACGCTCGGCGTCCCCGGCCGCCCGGCCGACGACGACGTCCGACGGGCCGCCGCCGTGCTCGGCGAGGCGGTCCCCACCGCCGTCACCGACGACTTCACCGGAGCGCAGTGGACGAAGCTGCTGATCAACGAGGTCAACGCCCTGCCCGCGATCACCGGGCTCTCGGTCCAGGAGACGATCGACGATCCGGGGCTGCGGCGCGTCCTCGCCCGGTCGATGCGCGAGGCCGCCCGGACGGGCCTCGCGTCGGGCGTCCGCTTCGGCTCGCTGCAGGGACTCTCGAACACGTCCGTCCGCGCCCTGGCGGCCGCTCCCCTGCCCCTGGTCGAGCTGCTCCCCCGCCGGATGGCCGCGCGGATGGGCGAGGTGCCGAACCCCGGGTCGACGCTGCAGAGCGTCCGCCGCGGAGTGCCGAGCGAGATCGACCACCTGGCCGGGGCCGTGGTCCGCACCGCTCACCGCGGCGGGCGCGAGGCACCGGTCAACCAGCTGCTGGTCGACCTGGTGCACGAGGTCGAGCGGGCGGGCGCCTTCGTGCCGCCGGCTGAGGTCGTGCGCCGCGCCGCCCTGGTCTGAGCCCGCGGCCCTGTCGGACCGACGCCGCCCGCGGCGGCGGCCTCCGTCCCGAGGCTCAGCAGGAGTCGGCGAAGAGGCGCCGGGGCTGCTCCGGATCGCGGATGTCGACGAGGATCCCCGCCAGCCGGCGCGGATCCGTCGTGGCGCGGTACGCCGCGTCCACCGGCGGCTCCTGCGTGTCGAGGCGGATGCTGGTGCTCCACGCGCCGCGCAGCTCCGGCCGGAGGGCGAACTCGCCGTCGACGAGCAGCACCGCGTCGCGGCCGGCGGTCCGCCAGCGCGCCTGCCGCGCCTCGTCGCGCACCGCGTCGAAGCCCGCGAGCACGAACCCGGTGCTGCCGCCGAGGGTGAACGGATCGAGCAGGACGCGGCGCAGGAGCTCGTAGTCGTACCCGGCCGCGTAGGAGCGCTGCTCCTCGGGCACGGCGGGGTCGTCCCGATCGGCGCGGGGACGTCGGAAGTCGGCGAGGTGCGCGACGATCGCGTCCTTGCCGGCCCGGCGGAGCGCCTCCGCGAGGTCGAGCGCGAACGCCGCGCTCACCGCGGGGTCGTCGCCGTCGATCCCGACCTTGACCCGTCCGCGCCCGTAGTTGTGCAGCACCTCCGCCGCGAGAGCGTCGAGCACATCGGCCTTCTGCGGAGCCCACCTGGTCATCCGCCCACGATACGCGCCGCCGCCTAGTGTGGGCTGATGCCCTCCGACCCTCTCGCCGACGCGATCACCGCCTGGTTCCGCACGAGCGCCCGCGACCTGCCGTGGCGCCGCGAGAACTTCCCCGCCTGGGGCACGCTCGTCAGCGAGTTCATGCTGCAGCAGACCCCGGTGGTCCGCGTCGTCCCGCGTCTGGCGGAGTGGCTGGAGCGCTGGCCGACACCCTCCGCGCTCGCCGCCGTCCCTCCCGGCGAGGCGGTGCGCGCCTGGCAGTCCCTGGGCTATCCGCGGCGGGCCCTGCGCCTGCACGCCTGTGCCGTGGCGATCGCCGAGGAGCACGGCGACGTGGTCCCCGACGACGTCGAGACCCTCCTCGCGCTGCCCGGCATCGGCGACTACACCGCCCGCGCCATCGCCGTGTTCGCCTACGGGAGGCGGCACCCCGTGGTCGACACCAACGTCCGCCGGGTCCTCGCGCGCGCGGTCGACGGAGCGGCGGAGCCCGGCCCGCCCCGCGCGAGGGCCGACCTCGCCGCGATGTCGGCGCTGCTGCCCGAGTCGCTCTCCGAGGCGGCGGCCTTCAACGCGGGCGCGATGGAGCTGGGGGCGATCGTCTGCACCGCCCGCGCTCCGCGCTGCGACGAGTGCCCGATCCGCGACCTCTGCCGCTGGCGGGCGGAGGGGTACCCCGAGCACACCGGGCCCGTGAAGGCGAAGCAGAAGCGGTTCGAGGGCTCGGACCGCCAGGTCCGCGGCCTCATCCTCGCCGAGCTGCGCGCCGCGCACGGCCCGGTCACCGCGGCCGAGGTGGAGTCTCTCTGGCCGGACGCCGACCAGCGCGGTCGCGCCCTGGCCGGGCTCCTCGCCGACGGCCTGGCGACGGGCGGCCCGGAGGACGGCTACCTCCTCCCCGGCTCCTGAGGGCCCGTCGACCGCCGTCCGCGTCGGAGGAGGCGGGTAGGGTCGGCGCCGTGACCGGTCGCCGCCTCCGCCTCCCCCGCCCCGACGCCGCCGTCGAGCGCGCCCTCGACGTCGACCTCGCCCAGGACGTCCAGCGCGCCCTCGCCGCGGTCCGCGTCGAGAACGACCTGCCCGGCCCGTTCCCGCCGGCCGCGCTGGCCGAGGCCGAGCACGCGGACGCCGGAGCGGACGACGAGGACCGCGTCGACCGGACGGACCTCCCCTTCGTGACGATCGACCCGCCCGGCTCGCTCGACCTGGACCAGGCCCTCCACCTGGAGCGCACGTCAGAGGGCGTCGTCCTCCGCTACGCCATCGCGGACGTGCCCGCGGTCGTCCGCACCGGCGGAGCGCTCGACGCCGAGACGCGCCGCCGCGGCCAGACCTACTACCTCCCGGACGGCCGCGTCCCGCTGCACCCCGCGGTCCTCTCCGAGGGGACCGCGTCGCTCCTGCCGGACGAGACGCGCCGAGCGCTGGTCTGGACGCTGACCCTCGACGAGCGGGCGGAGCCGCGCTCGGTGCACCTCGAGCGGGCGCTCGTGCGCAGCGTGGCCCGGCTCGACTACGAGGGCGTGCAGCGCAGCGTCGACGCGGGCGATCCGCACCCCTCCCTCGCCCTCCTCCCCTGGTTCGGACCCGAGCGCCTGGCGCGCGAGGCCGAGCGCGGAGGAGCGAGCCTGACACTGCCCGAGGAGGAGATCGTCGCCGCCGACGGCGGCTACCGGGTCGAGCGCCGCGCTCCCCTGGCCGTCGAGGGCTGGAACGCCCAGGTCTCGCTGCTGACCGGTATGGCGGCGGCGACGATGATGCTCGACGCGGGGGTGGGCATCCTCCGGACCATGCCCGAGGCCGACCCCGCCACCGTCGCGGCCTTCCGCTCCCGAGCCGCGGCGCTCGGCGTCCCGTGGCCCGAGGAGGAGGCCTACGGCGCCTACCTGCGCCGCCTCGACACCGCCGACCCCGCCCAGCTCGCCATCATGTACGCCGCGGCGAGCCTGTTCCGCGGCGCCGGCTACACCGCCTTCGACGGCGCCCCGCCGGAGCATCCCGAGCAGGCGGCTCTCGCCGCGCCGTACGCGCACGTCACCGCGCCGCTGCGGCGCCTGGTCGACCGGTTCGGCCTCGCCGTCTGCCTCGCGGTGTCCCGGGGCGGAACGATCCCGTCGCAGCTGCGCGAGGCGCTGCCCCTGCTCCCGCCGCTCCTCGCCGCGAGCGACCGCCGGGCCGGAGCCGCCTCCCGTGCGGCGACCGCGATCGTCGAGGCCGCCGTCCTCCGCGGCCGCGAAGGAGCCTCCTTCAGCGGGATCGTCGTCTCCTCGGCGCGCACCCGCTCCTCGGTCCAGCTGCTCGACCCGGAGATCACCGTCGACGTCCCGGCCCCGCTCACGCCGGGAGCCCGTGTCGTCGTCGTCCTGGAATCGGTCGACGTCGCCACGGGCTCCGCGGTGTTCGGGCTCGGCGCCTAGTCCTCGTCGTCCTCGCGGGGCTTCACATAGGGGTCGGCCTCGCCGGCGTAGTCCGCCTGAGCGGCGAGCGACTGCACCTGCGAGTCCTGGCTGCGCGCGGCGGCGAGCAGGTCCTCGATGTGCTTCGCGTTCTCGGGCACCGCGTCGAGGATGAACTCGAGCGACGGCGTGAGCCGCGACGTGATGTTCCTGCCCACCTCGGTGCGGAGCATTCCGGTGGCGGCCTTGAGGGCCGCGGCCGAATCGGCGCGCTCCTCATCGGTGCCGTAGACCGTGTAGAACACCGAGGCGTGCTGCAGGTCGCCGGTCACCTGGACATCGGTGATGGTGACGAAGCCGAGGCGCGGGTCGCGGAGACCGCGCTCGAGCCGCTTCGCGACGATCACCTGGATACGTTCGGCGAGCTTCCTCGCCCGGGCCGGATCTGCCATGGCTGGTCCTCACATCTCTCTCGGCGAACCGTTCAGCTCGCCATTCAACCACTCTCCGCCCGGACGACCGGTCGCGTCCGAGGGGGCCTTGCTTCTGGGGCGTGATGCCCCTCGACCGCGCGTCTGCGACGGCGCGGGTGGGGTGCCTTCTCGCGGCTCCCTCCCGCGGGCCTGCGGCCCGCCCGCCAGGCCCGGCCAGGAGCCGCGAGGAGGCACCCCACCCGTGCCCGCGATCGGAGGGGGTGCGGGTCCGCCCCCCCCCCTGATCCTCGGGGACCGGGGGGTGGGAAGGCTCAGGTGCTGGATCGGGAGCCGGACATCGCCCGCAGGCTCGCTGCTCGCGAGCTGCTCGCTCAGCGGGCGCACCCACCGAGACAGGAGCGCCTGATCGGGGTCGGTCTCCCGCACCCGGGGGTGCGGAAGCGCCCACTGGAGGGTCCGCACCTCCGGGACACCGGCGGCCCCCGATTCCTCCCGCAGGGCGCGAGAGGACGAGAGTCCCCTCCCGATCCCGCACGAACAGCGCCGTGAGACGCCGGAAGGCCCGGGCGGACCCGGGCCTTCCAGTGGAGCGGATCAGCCTCGCGGCTTCTCCTTCATCTCGATCGTCTCGATCTCGTCGCCGATCTGGATGTCGTTGTACTTTCCGAGTCCGATACCGGCCTCGTAGTCCGTACGGACCTCCGTGACGTCGTCCTTGAAGCGACGCAGCGACTCAATGGCCAGGTTGTCCCCGACCACGACGCCGTCACGGATGACGCGCGCCTTCGAGTTGCGGGTGATCGTGCCGGAGCGGACGATGACGCCCGCGATGTTGCCGAACTTGGAGGAGCGGAACACCTCGCGGATCTCGGCGACACCGGACTGGACCTCCTCGAACTCGGGCTTGAGCATGCCCGTGAGCGAGTTCTCGACCTCTTCGATCGCGTTGTAGATGACCGAGTAGAAGCGGATGTCCACTCCTTCTCGAGCAGCGCGCTCGCGGGCCTTCGGGTCGGGGCGGACGTTGAAGCCCACGATGATCGCGTTGTCGATCGTCGCGAGGTTGACGTCCGACTCCGTGATCGCACCGACACCGCGGTGGATGATGCGCAGCTGCACCGAGTCGTCGACCTCGATCTTGACGAGCGACTCCTCCAGCGCCTCGACGGCACCGGACACGTCGCCCTTGATGATGAGGTTGAGCGACTCGACCTTGCCCTCCTCGAGAGCACGGGTGAAGTCCTCGAGCGAGATGCGCTTGCGGGCCTTGGCCAGCAGGGCGTTGCGCTGAGCGGCTTCGCGCTTCTCGGCGATCTGACGGGCCGTGCGGTCCTCCTCGGTGACGAGGAAGGTGTCGCCGGCGCGGGGCACGGACGAGAGTCCCTGCACCTGCACCGGACGCGACGGCACGGCTTCGAGGACGGCGTTGCCGTTCTCGTCCGCCATCGCACGGACGCGGCCGTAGGCCGTTCCGGCGACGATCGCGTCTCCGACGCGCAGCGTTCCCGACTGGATGAGCACGGTCGCGACCGCACCGCGTCCCTTGTCGAGCTTCGCCTCGATCGCGACTCCGCGCGCCTCCTTGTTGGGGTTGGCGCGCAGGTCGAGACCGGCGTCCGCGGTGAGCAGCACGGCGTCCAGGAGGTCCTGGATGCCGGTACCCGCGCGAGCCGACACGTCGACGAACATGACGTCTCCGCCGTACTCCTCGGCGACGAGCCCGAACTCGGTGAGCTGCTGGCGCACCTTGGCCGGGTTGGCGTCGGGCTTGTCCACCTTGTTCACCGCGACCACGATCGGCACGTTGGCCGCCTGGGCGTGGTTCAGCGCCTCGATGGTCTGCGGCATGATGCCGTCGTCCGCCGCGACCACGAGGATCGCGATGTCCGTGACCTGGGCACCGCGGGCTCGCATGGCGGTGAACGCCTCGTGACCCGGGGTGTCGATGAAGGTGATCGGGCGCTCGATGCCCTCGTGCTCCGCGACGACCTGGTACGCACCGATGTGCTGCGTGATGCCGCCCGCCTCGCCGGCGACGACGTTGGCGTTGCGGATCGCGTCGAGCAGGCGCGTCTTTCCGTGGTCGACGTGACCCATGACGGTGACGACCGGCGGACGGATCTCGAGGTCCTCGTCCGTCTCGTCGTCGAGCTCCTGCTCGAGGTCGAGACCGAAGCCCTCGAGGAGCTCCTTGTCCTCGTCCTCGGGCGAGACGACCTGGATCTTGAAGCCGAGCTCGGAGCCGAGCACCTCGAAGGTGGCCTCGTCGAGCGACTCGGTCGCCGTCGCCATCTCGCCGAGGGCGAAGAGGACCGTGACCAGGTTGCCGGGGGGCACCGGCACGCCGGTCATGGCCTCGATCTTGTCGGCGAAGTCCGAGATCGACGCGCCGCGGCGCAGACGGATGACCGTCCTGCCGTCGCCGCGGGGGACGCTGACGCCGCCGAGCGACGGGGCCTCCCTGAGCTCGAACTCCTGACGCTTCGTGCGCTTGGACTTCCGGGCCTTGCTCTTGCCGCCACCGCGACCGAACGCTCCTGCGGTTCCACCGCCGGGGCCGCGACCGCGACCGCCGCCGCCACCGGGACGCGGGGCGAAGCCGCCACCGGCACCGGGAGCGCCGCCGGGGCGCTGGAAGCCGCCGCCGGCCGGACGACCGGCACCGCCGGGACGTCCTGCTCCGCCGCCGGGTCCGCCGGGACGCTGGCCGAAGCCGGCGGGGCGCTGGCCCATGCCGGGTCCGCCGGGTCGGGGCGCGCCGGGGCGCGGAGCAGCGGGGCGGGGGATGTTGCCCGGGGTCGGACGCGATCCCATGCCCTGCGAGCTGGCGAAGGGGTTGTTGCCGGGGCGCGGGGCGGCGGGACGCTGTCCCATGCCCTGGTTGCTGGCGAACGGGTTGTTGCCCGGGCGCGGGGTGCCGCCGGGGCGGTTGGAGCCGCCCGAGGCGCCGCCGGGGCGCGGGGTGTTCGCGGCGGGAGCCGGACGCGGGGTCACGGGCTTGGGTCCGCCGGGGGTCGCGCCGGACGCCGGCTTCTCGGCGGCGGCCGGAGCTGCGGGGGCCTCGGTCGGAGCCGGAGCGGCGGCCTCGGCGGGCGCGTCCTTGGCTGCCTGGGCGCGCTGAGCGGCCGCGGCCTCCTGGGCTGCCTGAGCCTGGGCCTGGCGCTCGGCGACAGACATCGGCGGTGCGGGCGCCGGAGCGGGCGGCTTGGCCGGGCCGGGCGTGGGCGCGGACGGACGGGCGCCGGAGGGGCGCGGGGCCCCGGGACGGGCGCCGGCGGCGGGGGCGGTCGGGGTCGCCGACGCTCCCGCGGAGGAACCGCCCTGGCCCTGGAGGGCCTGGCGGAGCTTGCGCGCCACCGGGGGTTCGATGCTCGAGGACGGGCCCTTGACGAACTCGCCGAGCTCCTTCAACTTCGCAAGTGCGACCTTGCTATCGACACCCAGTTCGGATGCGATCTCGTGTACGCGTGGTTTTGCCACTTCTCTCCTGTCTTGGGCCTGCACCCAAGACGGGGGCAGGCGTCACGAACGGACGGGTCTCATTTCGAGCCGCTCATCAGTCTTCGCTCATGATCAGTTCACGGGCCGTTCTGCCTGTTCTCTATGGTGTGATCGTGCGCTGCTCCGGCCCCTCCGGTCGAGGGGCCGAGCCGGTCGGATCGTGCGATGTACTGCTCCAGCTCGCTCGCGTCCACGCTCTCGCGTGTCCGGAACGCTCTTCCGAACGCGCGGCGCTTGACCGCGAACTCGTAGCAGTCGGCTGTGTCGTGGAGCCACGCTCCCCGACCAGGACGGACGGCACGCGGGTCTACCGCGAGGACGTTCGAGTGGAGGACCAGCCTCAGAAGAGAGGCCCGGGGGGCGCGCAGACGGCAGCCGACGCACGTTCTGACGGCTTCCACTCTACTCCCTCCCCTCCGGGACCGCTCCCCCGCACGGCCGATGCTCGGGGATCACTCCCCGTCCATCACCGAATCGGGCTGGATGTCGATCTTCGCGCCGGTCAGCTTGGCGGCGAGGCGGGCGTTCTGGCCCTCCTTGCCGATGGCGAGCGAGAGCTGGTAGTCGGGGACGAGCGCCCGGACGGCCTTGAGGCTCTGGTCGATCACGAACGCGCTGGTCACCTTGGCAGGCGAGAGCGCGCTGGCGACGAAGGTCGGCAGGTCGGAGGAGTAGTCGACGATGTCGATCTTCTCGTTGTTGAGCTCGGCGGTCACCGCGCGCACGCGCTGGCCGAGCTCGCCGATGCAGGCGCCCTTGGCGTTCACGCCGGGCTCGGTCGCGCGCACCGCGATCTTGGTGCGGTGGCCCGCCTCGCGGGCGAGGGAGACGATCTCCACCACGCCGGACGCGATCTCGGGGACCTCGAGAGCGAACAGCTTGCGCACCAGCGACGGGTGGGTGCGGGACACCTGGACCGACGGGCCCTTGGGTCCGCGGCCGACGCTCGTGACGTAGACGCGGATGCGGCGTCCGTGGCTGTAGTCCTCGCCGGGCACCTGCTCCTCGGGCGAGAGGATCGCCTCGATGGAGCCGAGGTCGACGTGGATCATCCGCGGGTTGGGGCCCTGCTGGATGACGCCGGCGACGATGTCGCCCTCGCGGCCCTTGAACTCGCCGAGCACGTGCTCGTCGGCGATGTCGCGCAGGCGCTGGTTGATGACCTGCTTCGCGGCGAAGGCGGCGATGCGGCCGAAGTCGCGCGGGGAGTCCTCGGCCTCGCCCACGACGGCGCCCTCCTCGTCGAGCTCGGGCACGAAGACCGAGACGTGACCGGTCTTGCGGTCGAGGTGCACTCGCGCGTCGACGGCGGTGGCCTTGTCGGCGTCGTCGGCCTGGCCGATGTGCTTGAGGTAGGCGGTCAGGATCGCCTGCTCGATGATCTGCACGAGTTCCTCGAAGGGGATCTCGCGCTCGCGCTCCATGAGTCGCAGAACGCTCAGGTCGATGTCCACGGGCGGGCCTTTCTCTCTATTCACTTGGATGCCGCGGTGGTGACCGCGGTCGTTCGCCTGCCGGGCTCTCACCCGGATCAGCCCTCAAGGGTACCCGACGCGGCCCGGGGTTCCACCCGCGGATCCTGCCGACGCACGGAGGGCCCCGCCTGCCACGGGAAGCGGTGGCGGGGCCCTCGGCGTGTCGGGTCTAGGCGCCCAGCCGGGCGAGCGCCTCGGCGACCGGGAGCTGCTCGCGCTCGCCGGACCGGCGGTCCCACAGCTCGACGATCCCGTCGGCCGCTCCTCGGCCCGCGATGACGATCACGGGCACCCCGATCAGCTCGGCGTCGCCGAACTTGACGCCGGGCGAGACCTTCGGGCGGTCGTCGATCAGCACGTCGCGGCCGGCGGCCTCGAGGGAGGCGCCGACCGACTCGGCGAGCTCGAGAGCCGCCGCGTCCTTGCCGGTCGCGATGACGTGCACGTCGAACGGCGCGACGTTCGCGGGCCAGAGCAGCCCTCGGTCGTCGTGGGTGGCCTCGGCGATGATGGCGAGGATGCGGGTCACGCCGATGCCGTAGGAGCCCATCGTGACGGTGACCAGCTTCCCGTTCTCGTCGAGCACCTTCAGCCCGAGGACGTCGGCGTACTTGCGGCCGAGCTGGAAGACGTGGCCGATCTCCATGCCGCGGGCGGTCTCGATCGGGCCCGAGCCGTCGGGCGCCTCGTCGCCGGTGCGGACGTCCGCGACCTCGACGGTGGCGTCGCCGTGGAAGTCGCGGCCGGCGACCAGGTCGAGGACGTGCTGCCCGGAGACGTTGGCCCCGGTGATCCAGGCGGTGCCGTCGACCACGCGCGGGTCGAGCAGGTAGCGGACGCCGGTCGCCGACTCCTCGCCCAGGACGGCTCCCTCGGCCGACCAGGGTCCGATGTAGCCCTTGACCAGTCCGGGGTGCTTCGCGAAGTCCTCCGCCGTGGCGGCCTCGACCTCGGCCGGGGCGAACGCCACCTCGGCGCGCTTGAGGTCGACGTCGCGGTCGCCGGGCAGGCCGACGATCACGAGCTCGCGGGTGCCGTCGAGCGCGGTGAGCGCGAGGACGACGTTCTTCAGGGTGTCGGCGGCGGTCCAGGCGCGGCCGTCGGGGCGGGGCTGCGTCGCGTTCGCCAGGTCGACCAGGGTCTGGATGGTCGGGGTGTCGGGCGAGTCGAAGACGCGCGCCTCGGGCAGGCCCTCGACGGGCAGCGCCGCGGGGACGGGAGTGCGGTACGCCTCGACGTTCGCCGCGTACCCTCCCGCCGACCGGACGAAGGTGTCCTCGCCGACGGGGGTGGGGTGCAGGAACTCCTCGCTCCGGGAGCCGCCCATCGCTCCGGCGTCGGCCTGCACGATCACGTACTCCAGGCCCAGACGGGCGAAGATCCGCTCGTAGGCGTCGCGCTGGCGCTGGTAGCTCGCGTCGAGGCCGGCGTCGGTGTAGTCGAAGGAGTACGCGTCCTTCATCGTGAACTCGCGGCCGCGCAGGAGGCCCGCGCGGGGCCGCGCCTCGTCCCGGTACTTGTCCTGGATCTGGTAGATCGACAGGGGCAGGTCCTTGTAGGAGGAGTAGAGGTCCTTCACGAGCAGCGTGAAGAACTCCTCGTGCGTGGGAGCCAGCATGTAGTCGGCGTCCTTGCGGTCCTTCAGGCGGAACACGCCGTCGCCGTACTCGGTCCAGCGGCCCGAGAGCTCGTAGGGCTCGCGGGGCAGGAGCGCGGGGAAGTGCACCTCCTGGGCGCCGGCGGCCTCCATCTCCTCGTGGATGATCCGCTCGATGCGGCGCTTGACGCGCAGTCCCAGCGGCAGCCAGGCGAAGACGCCGGGCGCCTGACGGCGGATGTAGCCCGCGCGGACGAGGAGGCGGTGGCCCGCGACCTCGGCGTCGGCGGGATCCTCCCGGAGCGTGCGGACGAACAGATGCGAGAGACGGGTGACCACGAGGGACGATCCTATCCGCTGCGCTCCCCCGGCTCGCGAGGGCGCCGGGAGCCTCAGTCGGGGATCCGCGAGAAGACGACCGCTCCGCCCGTGCCGTCCAGCAGCACGTCGTCGGGGGTGCCGCCGATCGTCATCGGGCCGGAGAGGAGCGCCCGGAGCCGGATGGCCTCGGGGCTCGGCGTGTCGGAGCAGGTGTCGGAGCCGGTCACCTCGTCGCCCGGGATCAGCACGCCGTCGTCGATCCGGTAGGCGGCGCTGACCACGAGGCAGCCGGTGCCGACGACCAGGGTCGGCGCACCCCCGACGCTCTCGGAGCGGAGGCGGACGCGGGCGTCCTCGACCCAGGCCGTGTACGGGGTCTCCCCTTCGGCCGCGGTCAGCACCCAGCGGTCGCAGCCGAAGGGGTCCTGCGGGCTGCGGCTGTCGATGCACTCGCCGGCCTCGGAGGACGGGCCGCTGCGGAGCGCGGCGACACCGGAGGCGAGGAGCGCGGCGGCGACGACCACGAGCGCGAGGCGCAGTGCGGGGCGGACCACGCCGATCCGCCCCGCGCCGTCAGTTCGCGCCGACGGTGACGACCGGGGCTCCGGTCGAGGTGTCGTCGGCCGGCATCTCGGCGGCCAGGCGGTTGGCCTCCTCGATGAGGGTCTGGACGATCTCGGCCTCGGGGACGGTCTTGATGACCTCGCCCTTGACGAAGATCTGGCCCTTGCCGTTGCCGGAGGCGACGCCCAGGTCGGCCTCGCGGGCCTCGCCGGGTCCGTTGACGACGCAGCCCATGACGGCGACGCGCAGCGGGACGCTCATGCCCTCGAGGCCGGCGGTGACGTCGTTGGCGAGCGTGTAGACGTCGACCTGCGCGCGGCCGCAGCTGGGGCAGGAGACGATCTCGAGCTTGCGCTCGCGGAGGTTCAGCGACTGGAGGATCTGCAGGCCGACCTTGACCTCCTGCGCGGGCGGGGCCGAGAGCGACACGCGGATGGTGTCGCCGATGCCCTCGCCGAGGAGGATGCCGAAGGCGGTGGCGGACTTGATGGTCCCCTGGAACTCGGGGCCGGCCTCGGTGACGCCGAGGTGGAGGGGCCAGTCACCGCGCTCGGCGAGCTGGCGGTAGGCCTTCACCATGACGACGGGGTCGTTGTGCTTGACCGAGATCTTGAAGTCGTGGAAGTCGTGCTCCTCGAAGAGGCTGGCCTCCCAGACGGCGCTCTCGACGAGGGCCTCGGGGGTGGGCTTGCCGTACTTCTGCAGGATGCTCGGCTCGAGCGAGCCGGCGTTGACGCCGATGCGGATCGAGACGCCGGCGGCCTTCGCGGCGGCGGCGATCTTGCCGACCTGGTCGTCGAACTTGCGGATGTTGCCGGGGTTCACGCGGACCGCGGCGCAGCCGGCGTCGATCGCGGCGTAGACGTAGTTGGGCTGGAAGTGGATGTCGGCGATGACCGGGATCTGGCTCTTCTTGGCGATGATCGGCAGCGCCTCCGCGTCGTCGCGGCTCGGCACCGCGACGCGGACGATGTCGCAGCCGGACGCGGTGAGCTCGGCGATCTGCTGGAGGGTCGCGTTGATGTTCGTCGTCGGTGTGGTGCACATCGACTGGACGCTGACCTGCGCGTCACCGCCCACGAGCACCTTGCCCACCTTGATCTGGCGGGACTTGCGGCGGGGGGCGAGGGTCATGGGGACCTTGGGAAGACCCAGATTCACTGCTGGCACGCGCCCCATCGTACGCGCGCCGCGGTACCCCTCGTCCGCTCGCCGCACCTTCCCAGCCGCCGCCCCTCCCGCGCGCCTCGGAACCCGTCCACCGCACCTGCTCTCAGCCCGAGACCGCACGACGATCCGCGGTCGCCTCGCTCCCGAGCCGAACCGCCGATCCCGTCCGAGCGACCGGCCCCAGCCGCCCGCACCCCGCTCCACCCACACCCCACCTCGCAGAGCCGACCGCACCACGCCGGGCGAGGCCCGTCCTCCACCCGCGAGGCGAACGGGTGAATCGCGTGCCAGCGATTCGCCCTAGCCGCCTGCGGCCCGCTCCACTCACGCCCCCACCCCGAGAAGCCGACCGCGCCACGCCGGGCGAGGCCCGGCGTGGAATCCAACTCAGAACAGCGTGATCGGCTTGACGATGTCGGCGTAGATGAGGAGGGCGCTCATGCCGCCGAGGACGAGGACGACGACGTAGGTGAGCGGGAGCAGGCGGGCGATGTCGACGGGGCCGGGGTCGCGGCGTCCGAAGAGCTTGGCGATCCGGCGGCGCAGGCCCTCCCAGAGGGCGCCGGCGATGTGGCCGCCGTCCATGGGGAGCAGCGGCACCAGGTTGAAGACGAGGAGGGCGACGTTGAGCGAGGCGAGGACGCCGACCATCGTCTGCACCTTCGACACGACGGGGAGCTGGTCGGAGGCGGCGATCTCGCCCGCGATCCGGCCCACTCCGACGACGCTGATCGGGCCGTTGGCGTCGCGCGCCTCCGAGCCGAACGCCGCCTGGGCGACGTCGATGAGGCGCTGCGGCAGGTTGAGGATGACGTGGGCGACGCTGGTGATGTTCGACCAGACCGTCTCGGGCACCGCGGTGACCGGCTGCTGCGCGAGGGCCGATGTGGGCGAGATGCCGATGAAGCCGACCGTCTGCGTCTCGATCGCACCGGAGGCGTCGGTGACGGGGGCGCCGTTCGCGTCGGTCACCGCGACCTCGTTCTCGGCGGGGGTGATCGTGAGGGTCAGCGGCGCGCCGTCGCGCTGGACGGACACGCTGAGCGGGACGCCCGCGGAGCGCTGGATGATCGGGGTCAGGTCGTTCCAGGTGCTCACCGGAGTGCCGTCGATCGCCGTGATCGTGTCGCCCGGCAGCAGGCCGGCCGCGGCTCCGGGTGCCAGCGGGTCGTCGGCGGTGCAGGTCGCGGTCGCGCGCTGCGACTCCGGGACCACGCACTGCGAGACCGCGGCGAGGGTGCTGGTGCTCTGCGGGATCCCGATGCCGCAGAGGAGGACGGTGAAGAGGACCGTGGCGATCACGAGGTTCATGAAGGGGCCGCCGGCCATGACGATCACGCGCTTCCACACGGGGAGCCGGTAGAACGCGCGGTGGTCCTCGCCGTCGCCGATCGTCTCGGCGCTGGCGGCACGGGCCTCGTCGATCATCGTGGCGTAGGCGCCGCGCCGGGGCTCCTCGAGCTGGGCCTCGGAGGACGCCAGGCCGTTGAAGAAGCCTGTGCTCGACTCCGTGGGCCGGTCCCCCGGGTGCTTCGGCGGGTACATGCCGATCATGGCGATGTAGCCGCCGAGCGGGATCGCCTTGACGCCGTACTCCGTCTCGCCTCGGCGCCGGGAGAAGAGGGTCGGCCCGAACCCGATCATGTACTGCGTGACCTTGACCCCGAACAGCTTGGCGGGGAGCAGGTGCCCGACCTCGTGCAGGGCGATGGAGAGGGCGACGCCGACGGCGATGATGACGACGCCGAGGACGAAGAGCAGCACGGATTCCACCGACACACTGTAGGCCGGGCCCGCCCGTCCACGCTGGGGTGCGCCTGCACGGATCCGATGAACTCCGCGGCCGAGCGGATCAGCGGCGCGACGTCCGCCGACACGGATCCGCGGAGAAGGAGCCCGTTCGGATGACCCCTGGTCAGACTCCGGCGATCCGCTCGTCCGCCGTGCGGCGCGCCCACTCCTCCGCCGCGGCCAGCGACTCGCGGGTCAGCGTGCCGTCGACGCTGTGCGCGTCGACCACCGCCTCCACCGTCTCGAGGATGTCGAGGTAGCCGATCCGCCCCGCGTGGAACGCCTGCACGGCCTGCTCGTTCGCCGCGTTGAACACGGCCGGGTAGGAGGCGCCCGCCTCCCCGACGCGCTTCGCTAGCCGGACCGAGGGGAACGCCTCCTCGTCCAGCGGCTCGAACGTCCAGGAGTGGGAGCGGGTCCAGTCGAGCGGGACGCCGACCCCGGCGACGCGGTGCGGCCAGTCGAGGCCGAGCGAGATCGGGAGCCGCATGTCCGGCGGCGAGGCCTGGGCGATCGTCGAGCCGTCGACGTACTCGACCATCGAGTGGATCACCGACTGCGGGTGCACGGTGACGTCGATCCGGTCGTAGGGGACGTCGAAGAGCAGGTGCGCCTCGATCACCTCGAGCCCCTTGTTGACCAGGGTGGAGGAGTTGGTCGTGACGACCAGGCCCATGTCCCAGGTCGGGTGCGCGAGCGCCTGCGCCGGGGTGACGTCGCGGAGGGAGGCGCGGTCGCGTCCCCGGAACGGCCCGCCGGACGCGGTCAGCACGAGGCGGCGGACCTCGCGGTGCTCGCCCGCGAGGAGGGCCTGGGCGATCGCGGAGTGCTCGGAGTCGACCGGCACGATCTGGCCGGGACCGGCGAGCGAGGTGACGAGCTCGCCGCCGACGATCAGCGACTCCTTGTTGGCGAGGGCGAGCGTCCTGCCCTCCTCGAGCGCCGCGAGCGTCGGGCCGAGCCCCACCGAGCCGGTGATCCCGTTCAGCACGACGTCCGCGTCGACCGAGCGGATCAGCTGCTCGGCCTCCTCCGCGCCGAACGCCGTGTGCTCGACGCCGAACGCGGACGCCTGCTCGGCGACCGCCGCCCGGTTCGAGCCGGCGGCGAGGCCGACGACCTCGAACCGCTCGCGGTTCGCGCCGATGACGTCGAGAGCCTGCGTGCCGATGGACCCGGTCGAGCCGAGGATGATGACCCTGCGCATCCGCCCATCCTGGCACGGAGCACCCAGCGCCTCCCGGTCAGCTGATGGCGAGGATGTCGACCACGAAGACGAGGGTGTCGGTCCCGCTGATCCCCGCGTTCTGGTTGCCCTGGTCGCCGTAGCCCTTCGACGGCGGGATGGTGACGAGCACCTGCGAGCCGACGGTCTGGCCGACCACGGCCTCCTTGAAGCCCTCGATCACGTCGCCGGTGCCGAAGGCGGCGGGAGCGGGCTTCCCCCAGCTCTGGTCGAACACCTCGCCGGTGCCCCAGACCACGCCCTGGTACTGCACGATCAGCTGGTCGCCGTCGGCCACGGTCGTGCCGCTCCCCTTCTTGAGGACGGCGAGCTGCAGGTCGGCGGGCGGGTCGGTCGAGGGGATGGTGACGGTGGGCGCCCCGTCCTCGGCGAGCGCCACCGTCGGCAGGCCGTCGACCGGGGGCTGCGGCTCGCCGTCGGCGGCGGTCGGCACGATCTGCTCGACGTCGATCACCATGACGATCGAGTCGGTCGCGGCGATGCCGAACTGGCTCTGCCCGGCGTCGCCGAACGCGTCGGCCGGGGGAACGACGGCGACGACGCGCGAGCCGACGGTCGCGCAGTTGACGGCCTTCACGAGGCCGGCGAGGTACTGGTCGGTGTCGACCTCGAAGGCCGCGCGGCCACCGGACGCGTAGCTGCTCGCCGAGAACTCGGCACCGCTCGTCCCGTTGTAGAGCGTGTAGTCGACCAGCACGGTGTCGCCCTCGGCGACCTCCTCGCCGGTGCCCTCGATCGCGACCGAGCGCTCGGTGACGTCCACGCTGACCGGGCTGGGGAACACGGTGACTGGCTTGGTGGCGAAATCGCCGCTGGTCTGCACCGCGGCGGTCGCCTCGCCCTCGGTCGCGCAGCCGAGCGGGGTGGCGGAGGCGGACGGCGCTGCATCCGGCTCCCCGGGGGTGCAGGCCGCCAGGCTCAGGGAGGCGCCGAGGACGGCGAGGATCGCGAGGGTTCTGCGCACAGGGGCACCTTTCGTGACCGGCGGCGGCCGGTGGACGTTCGGGGATCGCCTCCATCCTGCACGGCGCGCCTCGCAACGCGCTGGGTGCGGGTCCTCGAACGGTCCCAGGCCTACCATCGGGGCATGCGTGAATTCTCGGTCCCCCAGTCCCGAGAGCTCGTCACCGAGCTCCCCGGCCCGCGCTCCGTCGCCCTCCAGGAGCGCCGCGTCGCCAGCGTCTCCCGCGGCGCCGGGACGCTCGCGAACATCTACATGGACCACGCGTCGGGCGCGGTCCTGGTCGACGTCGACGGCAACCGCCTGATCGACCTCGGCTGCGGCATCGGAGTGACCACCATCGGCCACGCGCACCCCGCGGTCGCCGCGGCGGCCGCCGCGCAGGCCGAGAAGCTGACGCACACCCTCTTCACCGTCACTCCGTACGAGAACTACGTCCGGGTCGCCGAGAAGCTCGCCGAGATCACCCCCGGGGACTTCGAGAAGCACTCGATCCTGGTGAACTCCGGAGCGGAGGCGGTCGAGAACGCCGTCAAGATCGCGCGGAAGTTCACCGGCCGCCGCGCCATCGCGACGCTCGACCACGCCTTCCACGGCCGCACCAACCTCACGATGGCGATGACCTACCGCCCCTGGCCGGAGCGCGCGGGCATGGGCCCCTTCCCGGGCGAGATCTACAGCCTCCCGATCAGCTACCCGTTCCGCGACCCCGAGGGCATGACGGGCGAGGAGGCGGCCGAGCGCACCATCGACTACATCACCACCCACATCGGCGCGCAGGAGCTGGCCGCGCTCTTCGTCGAGCCGATCCAGGGCGACGGCGGCATCATCATCCCGGCGCCGGGCTACTTCCGCCGCCTGTCCGAGTTCTGCACCGAGAACGGCATCGTCTTCGTCGCGGACGAGATCCAGGCCGGCATCGCCCGCACCGGCACCTGGTACTCCATCGAGCACCACGGCGTGGTCCCGGACCTCATCACGACGGCCAAGGGCATCGCCGGCGGCTTCCCGCTCGCCGCCGTCACCGGCCGCGCCGAGATCATGGACGCCGTGCAGCCCGGCGGCATCGGCGGCACGTTCGGCGGCAACCCCGTCTCCACCGCCGCGGCGCTCGCGACGTTCGAGGCGATCGAGTCCGAGGGCCTGCTGGAGGAGGCGCAGCGGGTCGAGCGCCTGCTGCAGGCGCGGATCGGCGACTGGGCCGAGCGCTTCGCGGTCGTGGGCGAGGTCCGCGGCAAGGGCGCCATGTGGGGCGTCGAGCTCGTCCACCCGGGCACGAAGAAGCAGTACCCGGAGGCGCTCACCGCGATCCTGAAGCACGCCACCACGAACGGCGTGATCGTCCTCGACGCGGGCAGCTGGGACAGCGTGCTGCGGATCATGCCGAGCGTGGTCATCAGCGAGGAGCTCATCGACGACGCCGCGACGGTCATCGAGGAGGCGCTCGCCCAGTTCGGCTGATCCGCCGCATGACCGGAGCGGCATGGACGCCCCGGTAGCTTCGTCGGAATGCGGATCGACGACGACCACGAGAGGCCGACTCCCCCGGGGATCGGCCTCTCCGCGCGTCTGGCGCGCCTGTCCATCGGCGGCGTCGGCCGGCTGGTCTACCGGCCGATCGTGGAGGGGCGCGACAACGTCCCGGCCGAGGGACGCGTGATCCTGGCAGCCAACCACCTCTCGTTCATCGACTCCCCGGTGCTGACGCTGCTCGCCCCGCGGCCGGTGCAGTTCCTGGCCAAGTCGGACTACTTCACGGGGACCGGCGTGCGGGGCGCCCTCTCTCGCGCCTTCTTCACGAGCGTCGGAGCCGTCGCGGTCGAGCGCGGCGCCGGCCAGGCCGCTCAGGAGGCGCTGGACCTCGGCCGGGCGATCCTCGAGCGGGACGAGGCGTTCGCCGTCTACCCCGAGGGCACCCGCTCCCGCGACGGGCGCCTCTACAAGGGCCGCACCGGAGTGGCATGGCTCGCCCTCACCACGGGCGCGCCGGTGGTCCCCGTCGGCATGATCGGCACGCAGGAGCTCCAGCCGGTGGGCACGAGGGTGCCGCGCCTGCACCGGATCACGGTCCGCTTCGGGGCTCCGCTGGACCTCTCGCGGCACGGCTCCGCCGACTCCGGCCGCGCCCGACGCCACGCCACCGACGAGGTGATGGCGGCCGTCCACGCGCTCTCCGGGCAGGAGCTCGCCGGTGCGTACAACGAGTCGCCGCCGACGACCACGGTCGAGCGCATCCGCCGGGCGCTCCCGCACGAGCGCCGCTGAGCCTCAGCGCGCGGACGCCTCCGGCTCGTGGGCGACGGGGAAGTTCACCGAGTTGGCGATGAAGCAGAGCCGGGAGGCCTCGGCGTGCAGCGTCTGGGCGATCGCCACCATCGACTCCTCGGCGACAGTGACGCGGGGCCGGAGGGTCACCGAGGTGAAGCGGCCGCTCTCCCCCTCCTGCAGCATCGAGCCCACCGCGTCGTCCGTGTAGCCGGTGACGACGACTCCGTTCTTGACCGCCACGTGCAGGTAGGAGAGGAGGTGGCACTGCGCGAGCGCCGCGAGGAGCAGCTGCTCCGGGTTCCAGCGGTCGGCGTCGCCCCGGAAGGGCGTGTCGGCCGAGGCGAGGATGGGCGCCGGGCCCTCCGCCGTGACGGTCAGCTGGCGCCCGTACTCGCGATAGCCGCTCGTGCCGGTGCCCCGGTCGCCCTCCCAGACGACGGACACCGCGTACTCGTGCTCGGACTTCATCGGGCTCCTCCTCGACGGCGGTGGATCAGGCCGGTCGCGCCGGTCTGGACCTCTGGACGCGGAACCCCCGCGGGTAGACTCCGAGGACCATGACAGACACGCTCGCCCCCCAGGTTCCCACGTCCGCAGTCCCCCAGGAGCGGCGCGTCGCGACCGAGATCCCCGGGCCGCGATCCCGGGCCCTGCACGAGCGCCGCCTCGCCGTCGTGCCCACCGGCGTCGGCACCGCGCTCCCCGTCTACATCGACCGCGCGCACGGCGCGATCCTGGTCGACGTCGACGGCAACAGCTTCATCGACCTCGGCGCCGGCATCGGCGTCACGACGATCGGGCACACCGACGACTCCGTCGTCGCGGCCGCCGCGGAGCAGCTCGCGCGCCTCACGCACACCCTCTTCACCGTCACTCCGTACGAGCCCTACATCCGCGTCGCGGAGCTGCTGGCCCAGCACACCCCCGGCGACTTCGCCAAGAAGACCGTCCTGGTCAACTCCGGTGCCGAGGCGGTCGAGAACGCCGTCAAGATCGCGCGCAAGCACACCGGCCGCCCCGGCGTCGCGGTGCTCGACCACGCGTACCACGGACGCACGAACCTCACGATGGCCATGAACTTCAAGGCGCTGCCCTACGGCCTGGGCTTCGGACCCTTCGCCAGCGACGTCCACCGTGCGCCGAGCTCGTACCCGTACCACGACGGCCTGTCGGGAGCCGAGGCCGCCCAGCGCGCGATCTCGTACCTCGAGAAGACCGTCGGCGCGTCCGCCCTGGCCTGCCTCGTCGCCGAGCCCATCCAGGGCGAGGGCGGCTTCATGGTCCCCGCCGACGGCTTCCTCCCGGCACTGCAGGAGTGGTGCACGGCCAACGGCATCGTCTTCGTCGCCGACGAGATCCAGTCGGGCATGGCCCGCACCGGCGCCTGGTTCGCCAGCGAGCACCTCGGCCTCGTCCCCGACCTCGTCCTCTCGGCCAAGGGCATCGCCGGCGGCCTGCCGCTCGCGGGTGTGACGGGCCGCGCCGAGATCATGGACTCGGCGCAGGCCGGCGGACTGGGCGGCACCTTCGGCGGGAACCCCGTCGCCGCCGCCGCCGCCGTCGCGGTCTTCGAGCGCATCGAGCGCGAGGGCCTCCTCGCCGAGGCCGACCGGATCGGCGCCCGCCTGGGCGCGGCGCTGCGAGGCCTGCAGGAGCGCTACGACATCATCGGCGACGTCCGCGGCATCGGCGCGATGATGGCGATGGAGCTCGTGCAGCCCGGCACCGCCGGCACCACGAAGGAGCCGAACGCCGTCGCGGTCCAGGCGATCATCGACTACGCCGCCCAGCACGGGGTCCTCGTGCTGAGCGCCGGCACCTACGGCAATGTGGTCCGCTTCCTGCCGAGCCTCGCCCTCACCGACGAGCTGCTCGACGACGCCGTGTCGGTCATCGCCGACGCGTTCGCCACCCTCTAGGCGCGATCCTCCGAAGGCCACCGCGGGCGCCGAGGCGCTCCCCGGTGGCCTTCGGCGTCTCCGGGAGCGCGGGACCGGGCGGCGCATCGGGCAGGATGGGGGGATGCCAGCAGGAACCTTCACCGTTGCCGAGTCCGTCGAGCTGGCCGTCGTCGAGCGATCCGGGTTCGTCGAGTCGCGCCACGCCGGCTCCGCCGTCCTCCTCGACTCCGAGGGCCGCGTCGCCCGCAGCCTCGGCACCCCGACGGCTCCCGTCTTCCCCCGCTCCTGCCTCAAGCCGTTCCAGGCCCTCGCGGTGATGACCGCCGGAGTCGAGCTGAACGGCGCGGAGGCGGTCATCGCCACCGCGAGCCACGCCGGCATCCCCCAGCACGTGGCGCTGGTGCAGAACCTGCTCTTCCGCGCCGGCCTGGACCACACCGCCCTGCAGTGCCCGGCCGACTGGCCCGGCGACTCCGGGACCCGCGCTCAGCTGCTGCGGGCGGGCGCGACTCCGGACCCGCTCTACATGAACTGCTCGGGCAAGCACGCGGCGATGCTGCTGGCCTGCGTGCAGAACGGCTGGAGCACCGAGGACTACCTCGAGCGGACGCACCCGCTGCAGCAGCACATCGTCGACACGATCGAGCGCCTCACCGGCGAGCGCGTCGTGGCCTCGGGGATCGACGGCTGCGGAGCTCCCGTGCACGCCCTTCCTCTGACCGCGCTGGCGAAGGGCGTCTCACGGATCGTGTCCTCCTCCCCCGCCTCACCGTTCGGCCTCTACCGCCAGGCCGGCGTCCTCACGGCCGCGATCCTCGAGAACGCGTGGGCGATCGACGGCCCGGGCCGGGACAACACCGTCGTGATCGAGCGCCTGGGCCTGGTCGCCAAGCTCGGCGCCGAGGGCGTGCTCGTGATGGCCTCGCCCGACGGCACCACCGTCGCCCTGAAGATCCTCGACGGGAGCCTGCGCGCCGCGACCGTGGTCGCGCTGAAGCTCCTGGTCGAGGCGGACGCGGTGGACCGGACCGCGGCGAACGACGTGCTGGTGCGGCTGAACCCGGTCGTGTCGGGCGGCGGGCGCCCGGTCGGCGCGATCCGCGCCTCCTACGTCTGACCGCACGTCCCGGCACGCCCTGAGCTACTGCTCGCGCGCGAGGCGCTTCGCCCGGGCCGCCACGGAGACCTGCGTGATCACCACCACGAGGATCGCGAGGACGAACACCGCCGATGCGATGACGTTCGCCTCCGCCGGGATGCCGCGCGCCGCCGCGATGTAGATGTACTTCGGGAACGTAGTGACCGATCCGGAGTTGAAGTTCGTGATGATGAAGTCGTCGAAGCTCAGCGCGAACGAGAGCAGCGCCGCGGCGAGGATGCCGGGCAGCAGCAGCGGGAAGGTGATCCGCCAGAAGACCTGGTTCGGCGATGCGTAGAGGTCGCGTCCCGCCTCCTCCAGCTTCGGGTCCAGGCTCGCCACCCGCGCCTTCACGGTGACCACGACGAAGCTGATGCAGAACATCGTGTGCGCCAGCACGATCGTGACCAGCCCCTTCTCGGCGCCCACGCTGAGGAACTGCGCGGCGAGGCCGGCTCCGAGCACCACCTCCGGAGTCGCCATGGGGAGGAACAGCAGCAGGCTGATCGCCGACCGGAACCGGAAGCGGAACCGCACGAGCGCGATGGCGATCATGGTGCCGAGCGCAGTGGCCAGCACGGTGGCGATCACACCGACCAGCAGGCTGTTCCCGAAGGCGGTCATCACCTCCTCGCTGGTCCAGGCCGACACCCACTTGTCGAGGGTGAACCCGCGCCAGGCGAGGTTGCTCTTCCCCGAGTCGTTGAAGGAGAAGACGAAGGTGTACCCGATAGGGATGAGCAGGAAGAGCAGCGCCAGCGCCGTGTAGACGCCGAGCCCGAGGCCCCGGAAGCGGCGGCGGCCCCGGATCGGGGCGGGGGGCGGCGCGCCGAGCGCCTCCTGGGCGCTCGCGAGCGGACGGTCGGCCGTCGCGGTCACAGGAGGTCCTCCGTTCCACTGCGCTTCACGTAGAAGCCGACGATGACCAGGATCACGGCCATCAGCACGATCGAGAGCGCGGCGGCCGCCGGGTAGTTCTCGAGCGTGAGGAAGTTCGCCTCGATCGCGTTGCCCACCATCGAGGTCTGCGACGAGCCGAGGAAGTCCCGGCTCGCGTTGATGTAGTCGCCCGCCGCGGGGATGAACGTCAGCAGCGTGCCCGAGACGATGCCCGGCATCGACAGGGGGACGGTCACGCTCCAGAACACGGAGGCGGGGTGCGCGTAGAGATCCGACCCGGCCTCCAGGAAGCGCACGTCGAGGCGCTCGAGCGTCGTGTACAGCGGCAGCGTCATGAACGGGATGAAGTTGTAGGTGATGCCGAAGATCACGGCGATCGGCGTCCCCGTGAGGTGGCCGTCGCTCGGCAGGACCGCCACGGCCTTGAGCGCCTGCACGAGCGGGCTCTCGTCCGCGAGGATCTGCTTCCACGCCAGCGTCCGGAGCAGGAAGCTGATGAAGAAGGGCGCGATCACCAGCGTGAGGAGCAGGTTCTGCAGCAGCGGCCAGGGCCGCGCTTTCACTCCGATGAAGTAGGCCAGCGGGTAGCTGATCACCAGCGCGAGCACCGTCGCGATCAGCGCGTAGCCGAAGGAGCGGAGCACGTGCGGCCAGTAGTCGCCCATCACCACGAGGTAGTTCTGCCAGGCGAACCCGGGGGCGTACTCGCCGATGTCCCCGTCCGGCACCTCGGCCTGGAAGGACGTGAGCACGAGCGAGATCAGCGGCGCCAGGAAGAACAGCAGCATGTAGGCGATGCCCGGCAGCAGCAGGACGAGCGCGATCGTCGACCGCCGGCGGACCGGAGCGTCCTGAGGATCCGCCTGCCCCGTGGCGAAGGCGGCGAAGGCCATGCCTACGCTCCCCCGCTGCGACCGGCCAGGAGCCCCCGGCGCTGCACGGCGATGGCGCTGGTGGAGTCGTCCGCCTCGAAGCGCGGGACCGAGCCCGGTTCGTCCGCGAGTCCGAAGCCGTGCTCGGTGCTGAAGCCGACCCACACCTCCGCTCCCTCGCCGACGACCGGCCCGAAGACCATGTTCTGCGCGAAGACGACCACCGGGCCCAGGCCCGGCATCCGGATCGTGTACTGGGTGCTGACCCCGCTGAAGGAGACGTCGACCACGCGACCGGGCCCGAGCACGTTCCGGCCGGAGTCCGCCGGCGGCTCCTGCGTCAGCAGCAGGAGCTTCTCGGGGCGGACGCCGACCGTGATCTCCCCGCTCGAGCGGGCGCAGCGGGCGACGGGCACGACGATCCGGTGCCCGCCCGCGTCGACGGTGAGTGCGCGGTCGGTGCTGCCGACCACCTCACCCGTGAAGAGGTTGGACTGGCCGAGGAAGTTCGCGACGAACGCGGTGCGCGGGAGCTCGTAGAGCTCCTCCGGCGCGCCCATCTGCTCGATCCTGCCCTTGTTCATCACCGCGACGGTGTCGGCCATCGTCATGGCCTCCTCCTGGTCGTGCGTGACGTGGAGGAAGGTGAGGCCCACCTCCTCCTGGATCGACTTGAGCTCCAGCTGCATCTGCCGGCGGAGCTTGAGGTCGAGGGCGCCGAGCGGCTCGTCGAGCAGGAGCAGGGCGGGCCGGTTGACGAGGGCGCGCGCGAGGGCGACCCGCTGCTGCTGACCACCGGAGAGCTGCGCGGGGCGGCGCTGGGCGAGGTGGTCGAGCTCGACCAGGCGGAGCGCCTCGTGCGCCTTGCCGACGGGGTCGGCGATCCTCCGCCGCTTCAGGCCGAAGGCGACGTTCTCGAGGATCGACATGTGCGGGAACAGCGCGTACGACTGGAACACGGTGTTGACGGGCCGCTGGTACGTCTTCGTCTCGGTGACGTCCCGCCCGCCGATGAGGATCCGGCCGGCGGAGGGCTCCTCGAGCCCGGCGACCAGGCGCAGCGTCGTCGTCTTGCCGCAGCCCGAGGGGCCCAGCAGGGCGAAGAAGGAGCCCGCCGGGATGGTGAGGTCCAGGGAGTCGATGGCCGTGAAGCCCGGGTACTGCTTGCTGATCCCGACCAGCTGGAGGTCGGCGCCGCTCTCGGCGAAGGTCCCGATCGCCATCAGATGCCCAGGAGCACCTTCTGGAACTCGGCCTGGTACTCCTTCTCCTCCGCGGCGGTCAGGGTCCGGAACACGTGCGCCTGCGCGAGCGTGTCCTCGTCGGGGAAGATCAGCTGGTTCTCGGCCAGCTCCGGATCGATGCTCTCCATGACGTCCTTCGCTCCATCCACGGGGGTGATGTAGTTGACCCAGGCGGCCACCTCGGCGGCGACCTCGGGCTCGTAGTAGTAGTTCATCAGGGCCTCGGCGTTGGCCTTGCGCTCGGAGCCCATCGGAACGACGAAGGTGTCGTTCCAGAGTGCGCCGCCCGAGTCGGGGAAGGCGAACTCCCACTTGTCGCCGGCCTCGGCGTTGATCAGGGTGATGTCGCCGGACCAGCAGATCGCCGCGAGGGTGTCCTCGTTCTGCAGGTCGTTGAGGTACGCGTTCCCCTTGATGTTGCGGATCTGTCCGGCGTCGACCTGCTCGCGGAAGACGTCGATCGCGTTCATGTACTCGTCGTCGCCCCAGGAGCCGGCGATGTCCGTCCCCTGAGCGAGCATGATGAGCCCGATCGTGTCGCGCATCTCGCTCAGCACGCCGACGCGGCCGCGGAGCGACGGATCCCACAGATCCTCGATGCTCGAGAGGCCCTTCGGCAGCTTCTCCCTGTTCCAGCAGATGCCCGAGAACCCCGCCTGGTACGGGAGGGAGAGCCGGCGGCCCGGATCGAAGTCGGGGTTCGCCAGCGAGGGCGTGAGGTTGGCGATGTTCGGGATGTTCGCGTGGTCGAGCTCCTGCACGTAGCCGCGGCGGACCAGGCGCGAGACCATCCACTCCGTCAGGCAGACCGTGTCGGCGCCGATGTACTGCCCGAGCGCGAGCTGATCCTTCACCTTGCCGTAGTACGAGTTGTTGTCGTCGACGGCGACGTTGTAGGTCACCGCGATGCCCGTCTGCTCCTCGAAGCCCTGGAGCGTGGGGTGGTTCCCGTCGTCGTCCTCGTCCATGTAGGCGGGCCAGTTGTCCCACACCAGGCGCGGGTCGCCGGCCGATCCGTCGGCGGCGGCGGTCGGAGCGGCACGGGTCTGCGGGGCGCAGGCGGCCAGGGCGAGGGCACCCGCTCCGAGGCCGATCCCGCCGAGGACCGCCCGACGCGAGAGGACCGCCCGGCGCTCGCGCTCGTGCGAGCGTGCCGCGGCGACGGCCCGGCGGAGGACGGGATCCCTCGGGAGGGGACGGGTCATGGCGGGGGCTCCTGACTGCGTCGGGGCTCGTGCCTCGGGGGCCGAACGTGGGGAAATACTGGCACAGCGCTCATCCGCCTGTCACGGCGAACGGAGGAGAACGCTCATCCGGAAACATGATCGTCACGAATTCCGCACCCGGAGGCCGTGTCGACCGCCGATTCGGTCCCCGGAGGCCGTGCCGTCAGCGGGTGAGGGGCGGGCGTCCCGAGCCGCCGGCGGACCCGTCGACGCGCTCGACCGCCATCTCGACGGAGGAGAGCAGGATCCGGCTGCCGAGCTTCGCGCGGTAGCGGCGGCCGGCCTCGAGCGGGAGCGGCGCCTGGGTCGGCGCGACCAGCACGGACCCGTTGGCCGACCAGCGGTCCCTGACCCAGAGCCCGCCCTCGTCGAAGCCGAACTCGAGGTGGGTCTTGGAGAGGGATCGCGACGGATCCGGGATCGCGAGGATGTGCCGGAACGTCTCGTTGGGGTCCGGGAGCGGCTGGCGTCCGATCAGGCCGTTGCCGGTCACGATCGCATGCTGTCCGGTCGCGAAGCTGAGGCGTACGAGCCCCTGCGAGGGCGGCGCCATCGGAGCGCCGGGGGCGGGACGCCGGTGCCGGCCGGGGGCCAGGCCCGGCAGCCAGGCACGGCGGGACGGGTCGAGGACCGTCGTGTCTCCGGAGGACGAGGGGCGGGACGCACCCGTCGTGGCATGCGCCGCCACCGACGAACCGCACTCGCCGCAGAGGATCGCCCCGGGAGCGAGGTTGGAGCCACACGTGCTGCAGATCACCGAGAACGCCCTTCCACTCACCATCGTACCCAGCGCCGGCGCGGGGAGCCCCGAGCCGGCCGAACCCGACGCGAACCGGCAGGCGCAGGACCGTCGTACGGCCGTTCGGCGCGTGCGGGCGGTCCGGCGGCACCGCCACCGCGGCCGTCCCGTGCCGGGGCGCTGCTCGTCAGACCGGCGCGCCGGCATCCTCGTCGCCGGTGACCGCGAGGACGTCGACGACGATCACGGTGACGTTGTCGCGCCCGCCGTTGTCCAGCGCGGCGTCGACCAGGGCGTCGGCCGCCTCCTGAGCGGAGCCGGTGCCGCTGAGCAGGTGGCCGACGCCGGCATCGGTCAGCTCCTTCGTGAGTCCGTCCGAGCAGATCAGCAGACGCGATCCGGCGAGGACGGGCACGAGCCGGTAGTCGGGGACGGGCGCCTCGTGGAAGCCGACCGCGCGGGTGATCACGTTGCTGTGCGGATGCACGTCGGCCTCGTCGCGGGAGATCAGGCCCGCGTCGACCAGCTCCTGGACGATGGAGTGGTCCACGGTGAGCTGCACGAGGGTCCCGGCGACGCTCAGGTACACGCGCGAGTCGCCGATGTTGAAGACGGACCAGTAGGGCTCTCCCCCGACCACCGTGAGCGCGATCCCGGTGACCGTGGTCCCGGTGCCGACGTCGGCCGTGTGCGACTGCCGGGCGATGTCCCCGACCGCCTCCCGAAGCGCCCGGTCGATCTCCTCCGCTCCGACGGTCGCGCCGAGCGCCGCGGTGGACAAGCGCGACACGACCGCGTCGCTGGCGACCTCTCCTGCCGCGTGCCCGCCCATCCCGTCGGCGACAGCGAAGAGCGGGCTCTTGGCGAGGTAGCTGTCCTCGTTCGCGCTGCGCACGTGGCCGGTCTCGGTGCGCGCGGCCCAGCCGAGGGTGACTTCGGCCGAGGGTGCGTCGGAGCTCCAGGCGGAGACGGGGACGGTGACGGACGCGCGGCTGCGGCCGATCTGCGTCATCGCTGCTCCTCGCATCCCCGTGGCCTGCGGCCGTCCGGTCCGACGGCCCGTGACCGCCTGCTCCAGGGGTGCCCGGCCGCCTCCCGATGGTAGTCGCTGACGGCCCTCCGCCGGGCCGGCCGCCATCGCTGTCGCCCGATGTCCGTCGCGCAGACGGGTCGACGCTCCGACCACCGGATCCGATGCCGGATCGAGCTCCGACGTGCGGATCCACTTGCCCGGGCACTCGTGGACTGCCAGAATCGCCGCATGGCCCCGTCTCGCCCGCCCTCTCAGCGTCCTGTCCAGCTCGACGAGGTGTCGAAGGCGATCATCGAGCAGCTGCAGGCCGACGGTCGGCGCTCGTACGCCGAGATCGGCAAGGCCGTGGGCCTGAGCGAGGCGGCCGTCCGGCAGCGGGTGCAGAAGCTCACCGAGTCGGGCGTCATGCAGATCGTCGCGGTGACGGATCCGATGCAGCTCGGCTTCTACCGCCAGGCGATGATCGGTGTGCGCGTCACCGGCGACACCCGCGACGTCGCGGACCGGCTCGCCTCCATCCCCGCCGTCGACTACGTCGTGCTGACGGCCGGCTCCTTCGACATCCTCGCCGAGGTCGTGTGCGAGAACGACGACGATCTGATCGCCCTGCTCAACCAGGAGATCCGGTCGCTTCCCGGCGTGCTCTCGACCGAGACCTTCGTCTATCTGAAGCTCCACAAGCAGTTCTACAACTGGGGAACGCGGTAAAAGATGACCACCGAGACAGCCTTCTCGACCTCCGGCCTCGAGTCGGGCGATCCCGTCCGCGGGACCGACGCGCCTGGGGGGATCGACGACGCCTCCCTGCAGAAGAAGGCGAAGGACCACCTCTGGATGCACTTCACCCGTCAGTCGACGATGGACTCCGGCGCGGGCGTGCCGATCATCACGCGCGGCGAGGGACACCACATCTGGGACAGCACCGGGCGCAAGTACTTCGACGGCCTGTCCGGCCTCTTCGTCGTCAATGCGGGACACGGGCGGCGCCGACTGGCGGAGGCCGCGGCGAAGCAGGCGTCCGAGCTCTCCTTCTTCCCGCTGTGGTCCTACGCGACCCCCTCGGCGATCGAGCTGGCCGACCGGCTCGCCGACCACGCGCCGGGCGACCTGAACCGGGTCTTCTTCTCGACCGGCGGCGGCGAGGCGGTGGAGACGGCGTTCAAGCTCGCCAAGCACTACTGGAAGCTGCAGGGCAAGCCGGGCAAGCACAAGGTCGTCTCGCGCTCGGTCGCGTATCACGGCACTCCCCAGGGAGCGCTCGCGATCACGGGCATACCCGGGATGAAGTCGATGTTCGAGCCGCTGGTGCCGGGCGGCTTCCGCGTCCCCAACACCAACTTCTACCGGGCTCCCGAGCACGGCGACGACCTGGAGGCGTTCGGCCTGTGGGCGGCGAACCGCATCGAGGAGATGATCGAGTTCGAGGGGCCGGACACGGTGGCCGCCGTGTTCCTGGAGCCCGTGCAGAACTCGGGCGGCTGCTTCCCGCCCCCTCCCGGGTACTTCCAGAGGGTCCGCGAGATCTGCGACAAGCACGACGTGCTGCTGGTGTCCGATGAGGTGATCTGCGCGTTCGGCCGCATCGGGCACATGTTCGCCTGCGACGAGTACGGCTACGTGCCGGACATGATCACCTGCGCGAAGGGGATGACCAGCGGCTACTCCCCCATCGGCGCGACGATCGTCAGCGATCGGATCTACGAGCCCTTCCGCCACGGTCAGGTCGTCTTCCCGCACGGCTACACCTTCGGCGGCCACCCCGTCTCGGCCGCGGTCGCGCTCGAGAACCTCGACATCTTCGAGGAGGAGGGCCTGAACGAGCGCGTGCGCGAGAACTCGCCCGTCTTCCGGTCCACGCTCGAGAAGCTGCTCGACCTGCCGATCGTCGGCGACGTCCGGGGCGACGGCTACTTCTTCGGCATCGAGCTGGTGAAGGACAAGGCGACGAAGGAGACGTTCGACGAGGACGAGTCGGAGCGGCTGCTGCGCGGATTCCTCTCGAAGGGGCTCTTCGACGCGGGGCTGTACTGCCGGGCGGACGACCGCGGCGATCCCGTCGTCCAGCTCGCGCCGCCGCTCACCATCGGCCCGCGCGAGTTCGACGAGATCGAGCAGATCCTCCGGAGCGTGCTCACCGAGGCCTGGTCGCGGCTCTAGCGCCCTCACGCGGCGCGCTCCCGCCGATCGGCGGCGAGTGCGGCCGCGACTCGGCGCGCACCTGCGTGGTGCGGATCGAGAGCGACGGCCTCGTCGGCGAGCCGTCCGGCCTCGTCGGCACGGCCCTCACCGGCCAGGATCCGGGCGAGGAGGACGAGCACTCCGGCTCGCTCACTCGGGGGTGCGACGACGGCGGCACGGCGGAGCAGCGGGGCGAGCGCTCCCGCCGCGCCGGGGTCACCGCTCCGCGCCGACCGCAGCACGCGGTCCGCACCGCGGCTGCGCTGCACGGCCACGACGAGCGCAGCCAGGCCCGCCGGCCGGACCTCGGGATCGGGACCGGCGAGAGCTCGCCGGACGAGGTCGTCGACACCGCGCAACAGCACGTCGGGCAGTTCAGCCCGCGGGTGGCGGTCGAGGAGACGGTCGACCGCGGCGGCCACCGCTCGCGGGTCGTCCCGGTCGCCGGCCTCGAGCCCGTCGTCGCGGCCGGACGACGGGAGCACGGCGACGCGGAGGGCGAGGCCGGGGAGCCGGCGCGCACGCTCCTCGAGGGCGGCGACGAGTCCCTCGCACGACTCCGGACCCGCCTCGCCGGGATGCACCAGCGCGAGTGCTCGCCGCACCCGCCCGAACCGGCCGAGCGCACCGAGGCAGGCCCGCGCGATCAGGGACGGATCCGCACCCGACAGCTCGAAGCGGAGCGAACCGCTCGGCGCGCCGGCCCGGAACGGGACGAGCACGAGGCTCGCCTCCGCCGCACCCCGCCGGGATCCGTGAGCGGCATGGAACAGGGCGGCGTCGTCGGGTGAGGCCGGGACACGCGAGGCGGGAGCGGGGTGGAGGAAGATCGCTGAGGAGGTCATGCTGCGATCCTGCCGACCCTCGCACCCGCCGGGAGCGACGGCCCTCGGGATCATCGGAAGGATCTCGAGATCGCCGCCTGTGGAGGGAGAGGTCCCATCGACACCGAATCGCCGGCGCTCGGATGGCGGCCTCCGGCCAGGAATCCCTCCACAGGGACCGATCGGCCGAGTTCTGCACCGGTGTCCGATTCCCGCCGGTCGGTGGGGAGTCCCGCGGATACTCTCGACGCATGAGAACGACTCCCCTTCACGTCCGACGGACGACGAGCCCCCTCGGCCGCATCGAGGTGGGCAGCGACGGCGATGCGATCGTCTCGCTCGCCATCGAGCAGGCCGGTCTGCTCCCGCACGAGCACCTCCCGGAGTCGGACCTCCCGGTGCTCCTGCGGGCCGTCGAGCAGCTGGACGAGTACTTCGACGGGACCCGCCGCTCTTTCGATCTGCCGGTCGCTCTGCGCGGCACGCCCTTCCAGCTCGAGATCTGGCAGCGGCTCCAGGCTCTGGGCTTCGGGGAGATCACCTCCTACGGCGCACTGGGCACGGCCGCCGGTCGCCCCCGGGCGGGCCGGCCGATCGGCGGAGCGGTAGGTGCGAACCCGGTGCCGATCATCGTGGGCTGCCACCGCGTCCTCGCGAGCGACGGACGGATCACCGGCTTCAGCGCGGGCGAGGGCGTCGCCACGAAAGCCTGGCTTCTCGATCACGAGGGGATCCCCCACCGATGAGCACGGCCGACGGACTCGTCGAGGGAGAGGACGGCCTGGTCCGCTGCGCCTGGAGCGGCGCGGATCCGGAGTACCGCCGCTACCACGACGAGGAATGGGGCACCCCGCTGCACGGAGATCGCCGGCTGTTCGAGAAGATCTCCCTCGAGGCGTTCCAGTCCGGCCTCTCCTGGATCACGATCCTCCGCAAGCGGCCGAGGTTCCGCGAGGCCTTCGACGGCTTCGATCCGGCCCGCGTCGCCCGGTACGACGACACCGATGTCGAGCGGCTGATGGAGGACAGCGGCATCATCCGGAACCGCGCGAAGATCATCGCCACCCGGGACAACGCCCGGGCCGTGCTCGCGCTCCTGGAGCAGAGAGGCGAGGGCGCGCTCGACGAGCTCGTGTGGTCCTTCCACGATCCGGACGTCGAGGACCGGGTGGTCCGAGCCGCCGACGTCCCTGCGACGACGCCCGGGTCGACGGCGCTCGCGCGAGCGCTGAAGGCCGCTGGGCTCCGCTTCGTCGGACCGACCACCGCGTACGCGCTGATGCAGTCGGCCGGAGTCGTCGACGACCACCTCACCGGCTGCTGGCGCCGACGCTGACGCCTACGACTCCGGCACGACGAGGTCGAGCTCTCCCGTGTGCCGGTTCTCGGCGAGCAGGAACCCGCGCCCGGCCGCCCACGCCGAGAGCTCGCCGAGCGACTCCGTCGCCACCCGGTCCTCCGCCAGCGCCCTGACGAAGCGTCCCTTGCCCTGCTTGTTGAAGTGGTTCAGCGACCGGAGGACGCCGTCGGCCCCGCGCGAGCGGACGCGGACGAAGAACCGCCCCTCGCCCGCAGGGACCGGTCCGAGCGCCGCGTACGCCTCGCTCCGCAGATCGAGGACGAGCCCGTCGAGCGCGCTCAGCACCCGCCCGGCCTCCGCCGCCCACCACCGCTTGAGCGGTCTGCCCGGCACACGGGAGTCGTGGGACAGACGGTAGGCAGGGATCAGGTCGAGGGCGCGGATCGGCCCCCAGAGCGCGGACTGCACGATCGCCGTCCGACCGAGCACCTCCCGTGCACCGGAATCGAGGCTTCGCGCGTCGAGCGCATCGAACAGCACCCCGTCGAAGCGGTCGACCGCGGGGAGACCTGCCGCGGTCGCGAGCCCCGCGTTGCGATCGATCTCGCCGAACTGACGCGGACCGAGCTTCAGCGCCCGGGCAGAGAGCTCGGGGTCCCCGGCCAGCGCGATCAGCGCCTCCGCCAGCTCGCGCCGCTTCGCGTGGAGCTCGGGGAAGGCGAGCGACTCGAGCACGAACGGCTCGTCGCCGCCGTCGCGCTTCGTCTCGGACGGTGGCAGCAGGACGTGCACAGGACTCCTTCGGAGAAGAGGGACGGGCGGCACGACGAAGGGGCCGGACGATCGCGATGATCGTCCGGCCCCTCCGAGCCGCGGTGAGCGGCGGTGTACTAGACCAGCGATGCCTGACGGGCGACCACGGTCACCACGTCGTTCTCGACGGACAGGAAGCCGTCGTCGGCCTGCGCGGTGAGACGCGTGCCGTCCAGGGCCGTGACGCGCACCTCGCCGGTGGCGAGGATCGCGAGCATCGGCTCGTGGCCGGCGAGGATGCCGATCTCGCCCTCGACCGTGCGAGCCGTGAGCTGCTTCGCCTCTCCGGACCACACCTCGGCGTTCGCGGACACGACGCTGACCTTCAGGGTCCCGGCCATGATCAGCCGTTCTCCTTCTGGATCTGGGTCCACTTCTCCTCGACGTCCGAGATCGAGCCGACGTTGAAGAACGCCTGCTCGGCCACGTGGTCGAACTCGCCCTTGGTGATCGCGTCGAACGACTCGATCGTGTCCTTCAGCGGGACGGTCGATCCCTCGACACCGGTGAACTTCTTCGCCATGTAGGTGTTCTGCGAGAGGAACTGCTGGATCCGGCGCGCACGCGACACCGTGATCTTGTCCTCCTCCGACAGCTCGTCGACACCGAGGATCGCGATGATCTCCTGCAGCTCCTTGTTCTTCTGCAGGATCTGCTTCACGTTCGTCGCCACGCGGTAGTGGTCGGCGCCCAGGTAGCGGGGGTCGAGGATTCGCGAGGTGGACGTGAGCGGGTCGACGGCCGGGTAGAGGCCCTTCGACGCGATCTCACGGGAGAGCTCGGTGGTCGCGTCGAGGTGGGCGAAGGTGGTCGCCGGCGCCGGGTCGGTGTAGTCGTCGGCGGGGACGTAGATCGCCTGCAGCGAGGTGATCGAGTGTCCGCGCGTCGAGGTGATGCGCTCCTGGAGCACACCCATCTCGTCGGCGAGGTTCGGCTGGTAGCCCACCGCGGAGGGCATGCGGCCCAGCAGGGTCGACACCTCCGAGCCGGCCTGCGTGAAGCGGAAGATGTTGTCGATGAAGAGCAGCACGTCCTGCTTCTGCACATCGCGGAAGTACTCCGCCATGGTCAGGGCCGACAGGGCGACGCGCAGACGCGTTCCCGGCGGCTCGTCCATCTGGCCGAAGACGAGAGCGGTCTTGTCGAAGACGCCCGCCTCCTCCATCTCGGCGATGAGGTCGTTGCCCTCACGGGTGCGCTCGCCGACGCCGGCGAACACGGACACTCCACCGTGGTCCTGCGCGACGCGCTGGATCATCTCCTGGATGAGGACGGTCTTGCCGACGCCCGCGCCGCCGAACAGGCCGATCTTGCCGCCCTGCACGTACGGAGTGAGCAGGTCGATGACCTTGATGCCGGTCTCGAACAGCTCGGTCTTGGACTCGAGCTGATCGAACTGCGGGGGCTTGCGGTGGATCGGCCAGCGCTCGGTGATCTCGAACGACTCTCCGTTGATCTTCCCGTCGGCGTCGGCGTTGAGCACCTCGCCGATCACGTTGAAGACCTTGCCCTTGGTCACGTCGCCGACCGGGACCGAGATCGGCAGGCCGGTGTCGTGGACCTCCTGGCCGCGGACGAGTCCGTCGGTGGGGTTCAGGGAGATGGCCCGGACGAGGTCGTCGCCCAGGTGCTGCGCGACCTCGAAGGTCAGCTTGCTCGAGACGCCCTCGACCTCGACGTGCGTGTAGAGCGCGTTGTAGACCTCGGGGATCGCGTCGTGGGGGAACTCGATGTCAACGACGGGGCCGGTGACGCGGGCGATGCGGCCGATGGCCCCGCCCGACGTCCCGGTCGCCGCCTCAGGTGCGGTCAGTGTCATTGCTACTTCCTTCTGTGGTCTCACCGCTCCCGGAGGGCGGAGTCGAAACTGTGTGGAGCGGAGCCCTCTTACTTGGAGGAGGACAGGGCGTCGGCGCCGCCGACGATCTCGGCGATCTGCTGCGTGATCTCGGTCTGGCGGGCGTTGTTGGCGAGACGCGTGTAGGTCTTGATCAGCGTGTCCGCGTTGTCGCTCGCCGACTTCATGGCCTTCTGGCGTGCCGCGTGCTCCGAGGCCGCCGACTGCAGCATCGCGTTGAAGATGCGGCTCTCGACGTACACGGGCAGGAGGCGGTCGAGGACCGTCTCGGGGTCGGGCTCGAACTCGTAGAGCGGGTACAGCTCGCTGTTCTGCTCCTCGGCGCCCTCGACGACCTCGAGCGGCAGCAGCCGGACGACGGTCGGCTGCTGGGTGACCATGCTGACGAAGCGGTTGTAGACGAGGTGGATCTCGTCCACGCCGCCCTCCTCGTCATCGAGGTTGTACGACTCGACGACCGCGTCCGCGATCTCCTTCGCCGTCTCGAACACGGGCTGGTCGGTGCCGCCTGTCCAGACGCGGACGCTGGCCCGCTTCCGGAACGAGAAGTACGCGTTCGCCTTGCGGCCGACCAGGTAGAAGACGACCTCCTTGCCCTCGCTGCGCAGCAGCGCGGCCAGCTCCTCGGCCTCCTTGAGCACGCTCGAGGAGAACGCGCCGGCGAGGCCGCGGTCGGAGGTGAAGATCACGATCGCGGCCGTGTCCAGCTTCTCGCGCTCGGTCGTGAGCGGGTGCTCCACGTTCGAGTAGGTCGCGACAGCGGACACGGCGCGCGTGATCGCGTTCGAGTAAGGCGCCGCGGCAGCGACGCGGTTCTGCGCCTTCTGGATGCGCGAGGCCGAGATCAGCTCCATGGCCCGAGTGATCTTCTTGGTCGTCTGGGCCGAGCGGATCTTCGACCGGTAGACCCGGAGTTGCGCTCCCATGTGTCTCCTGTTGTCCTAAAAGTGGCGAATCGTCGGGGTGCCGCTGGTCAGCGACGGCCCTTGACGATCTTCTCCTGGCCGACCTCGTCGGCCGCGATGGCCTGGTGCTCCTCGCGCCCGACCGAGGCGAGCGGCTTGCCCTCACCGGTCTGGAACTCCAGCTTGAAGCCGTCGACGGCACGGTTGAGCTCGGCGACGGTGTCGTCGGAGAGCACGTTGGTGTCGCGGAGGGTGTTCAGCACCTGGGTGTTGCGGCCCAGGTAGTCCAGGAGCTCGCGCTCGAAGCGCAGCACGTCGGGGACCGGGACCTCGTCGAGCTTGCCGTTCGTTCCGGCCCAGATCGAGACGACCTGCTCCTCGACGGGGTACGGCGAGTACTGCGGCTGCTTGAGCAGCTCGGTCAGGCGGGCGCCGCGGGCGAGCTGACGGCGCGAGGCGGCGTCGAGGTCGGAGGCGAACATCGCGAAGGCCTCGAGCGAGCGGTACTGCGCCAGCTCGAGCTTCAGCGTGCCGGAGACCTTCTTGATCGACTTGACCTGCGCGTCGCCGCCGACCCGCGAGACCGAGATGCCCACGTCGACCGCGGGACGCTGGTTGGCGTTGAAGAGGTCGGACTGGAGGAAGATCTGGCCGTCGGTGATCGAGATCACGTTGGTCGGGATGTAGGCCGAGACGTCGTTGGCCTTGGTCTCGATGATCGGGAGACCGGTCATCGAGCCGGCGCCGAGCTCGTCGGACAGCTTCGCGCAGCGCTCCAGCAGACGGGAGTGCAGGTAGAAGACGTCACCCGGGTACGCCTCGCGTCCCGGCGGGCGGCGCAGGAGGAGCGACACGGCGCGGTAGGCCTCGGCCTGCTTCGACAGGTCGTCGAAGATGATCAGGACGTGCTTGCCGCCGTACATCCAGTGCTGGCCGATGGCCGAGCCGGTGTAGGGGGCGAGGTACTTGAAGCCGGCGGGGTCGGAGGCCGGGGACGCGACGATGGTCGTGTACTCCATCGCTCCGGCGTCCTCGAGCGCGCCCTTCACCGAGGCGATGGTCGAGCCCTTCTGGCCGATCGCGACGTAGATGCAGCGGACCTGCTTGTTCGTGTCGCCCGACTCCCAGTTGGCCTTCTGGTTGATGATCGTGTCGATCGCGATGGCCGTCTTGCCGGTCTGGCGGTCCCCGATGATGAGCTGGCGCTGGCCGCGGCCGACCGGGATCATCGCGTCGATGGCCTTGATGCCGGTCTGCAGCGGCTCGTGGACCGACTTGCGCGACATGACGCCGGGAGCCTGGAGCTCGAGGGCGCGGCGGCCCTCGGAGGCGATCTCGCCGAGTCCGTCGATCGGGTTGCCGAGCGGGTCGACGACGCGCCCGAGGTAGCCGTCGCCGACGGGGACCGAGAGGACCTCGCCGGTGCGGGTGACCTCCATGCCCTCCTCGATGCCGGAGAACTCGCCGAGGACGACGACGCCGATCTCGTTCTCGTCGAGGTTCTGGGCCAGGCCCAGGACGCCGTTGGAGAAGCGGATGAGCTCGTTGGCCATGACGCCGGGGAGGCCCTCGACGTGGGCGATGCCGTCGGCGGCGTCGATGACGTAGCCGACCTCGGTGGTGGAGGCCTTGCCCGGCTCGTACGACGAGACGAAGTCCTTCAGCGCGTCGCGGATCTCATCCGGGCTGATGGTGATATCTGCCATGGGAATTCCTATTCGTTGGGTCCGTGCGAGCCGAAGAGGTCGTCGGGGCCTGACCTGGATGGTGCGGGGGTCGAGGGCAGTGCCCTCTGAGGATACGTGCGCCCGTCAGGACGCGAGCTGGAGCTTCAGGTCGGACAGCCGTGCGGAGACGGTTCCGTCGATGACCTCGTCGCCGACGTGCAGGCGCATCCCGCCCAGGAGGGAGGGATCGACCACGACGTTGACGGCGACCGGTCGGCTGTACTGGCGCGTGAGCGCCGAGCGGAGCCGGTCGAGCTGCTCGGGGGCGATCGGTGCGGCGACCGAGACCGTGGCGAGGATGAACCCGCCCTGGTCGGCGACCACGCCTGCTGCGAAGCGGACGAGCTCCGGGATGCGGCGACCGCGCGGGTGCGCGATCAGCTGCCGGAGGATCGCCAGCGTCTCGGCCGCGGCCTTGCCCTCGAGGAGGCGCTGCACGAGCGCGACCTTCGAGTCGGCGGCGGCGAGCTTGCTGCCGAGCGCGAGCTCGAGCTGGGCGTCGGAGGCGACGACCTCGCCGAAGGAGTGGAGCTCCTTCTCGAGGTTGACGCCCTCCGGAGCGGAGGACGCGATCGCGCGGACCCCGACCTCCTCGACCCCGGCGACCATGTCGCTCGGGCTCGACCAGCGGTGGCCGACGATCACGGTGAGCAGGCGCTTGGCCGGCTCGCCGAAGGGACCGAACACGCGGGCGACGAGAGCCTGCTTGCTGCTCGAGTCGGCGCTCGGGTCGGCGAGGGCCGCGCGCAGCTGCGCCTGGCCGTCGATGACCCGTGCGGCCTCGAAGAGCTGCTGGGCCGTGTCGAGGGACGCCTGACCGGCGAGGGCGGAGAGCTCCGCCTTCGCCGATGCGAGTGCCTGCCTGGACGCGCTGCCCATCAGTTGTTCGCCTTCTCCGAGGCCTCGAGGTCGGCGAGGAAGCGGTCCACGATCGCGGACGCCTTCGCGTCGTCGTTGAGGCTCTCGCCGATCACGCCGGAGGCGAGGTCGATGGCGAGGGTTCCGACTTCGGAGCGGAGCGAGACCACGGCGGCCTGACGGTCCGCCTCGATCTGAGCGTGCGCGTTGTGGAGGATGCGCTCGGCCTCGACCTGCGCCTGCTCCTTCTTCGCCGCCACGATCGCGTTGCCGTCGGCGTTCGCCTTCTCACGGATCACTCCGGCCTCGGCGCGGGCCTCGGCCAGCTGGGCGGTGTACTTCTCGAGGGCGGCCTCGGCCTGTCGCTGGGCCTCGTCGGCCTTCGCGATGTTCCCCTCGATCGCGGCGGAGCGCGCGTCGAGCATCTTCTGCAGGCGCGGCAGGACCAGCCTCCAGAAGAAGAACAGCAGGATGAGGAAGATCACCCCCGACCAGAAGAAGTCATAGAACTCCGGGATCAGAATGACCGCGGGGACGTCACCTTCTTCCGCAGCGATGTTCACAGCGGTGCTGAACACGACTACGCCGCGAAGATGAAGTAGGTGGCGAGGCCGATGAGCGCGAGCACCTCGGTGAACGCGATGCCGAGGAACATCGTGGTCTGGAGGCGGCCGGCCATCTCGGGCTGGCGCGCCATGGCCTCGACGGTCTTGCCCGCGACGATGCCGACACCGATGCCGGGGCCGATCGCTGCGAGGCCGTAACCGACCGTCGCGATGTTGCCGGTGAGTTCGGCGAGAACGGTGACTGAGTCCACGAGTGGGTCCTTTCAGTGGGGTGATCGTGAGAACGGGCGGGAGCCCGTGAGTAGTGGGGTCAGTGCTCCTCGGCGACGGCCAACTGGATGTAGACCGCAGCGAGGAGGGTGAAGATGTAGGCCTGCAGCACGGCGACGAGGAGCTCGAAGAGCGTGAACGCACCGCCGAAGGCGAAGGTCACGACGCCGAAGAGCTTGAAGCCCGGGTCGATCTGGGAGCTGAAGAGGAAGAACTGCGTGGCCGAGAAGCACAGCACCAGCAGGAGGTGGCCGACGATCATGTTCATCACGAGCCGCAGTGCGAGCGAGAGCGGACGGATGATGAACGTCTGCAGCAGCTCGATCGGCGTGAGGATGAAGTAGATCAGGAACGGCGCTCCGGGCGGGAACAGGGCGTTCTTGAAGAAGCCCATCCCCCGGTCCTTGATGCCCGCGTAGATGAACGTCACGTAGGCGACCAGGCCGAGGAAGAGCGGCATGCCCACCACGGAGGTCCCCGCGATGTTCAGGAACGGGACGATGCCGGTCAGGTTCATCGAGATGATCGCGAAGAAGATCGTCACGAGGATCGGGAGGAACCGGCGCGCGTCCTTCTCGCCGAGGATGTCCTTGGCGATGGTGACGCGGACGAAGTCGAACGCGAGCTCGACGACGTTCTGGAAGCGGCCGGGGACGAGGCGCAGCTTGCGCGTCCCGAGCCAGAAGAACAGCATCAGTGCGATGACCGCGATGAAGCGGACCAGCATGACGCGGTTGATCTCGAAAGGGGTTCCCTCGAAGAGGAAACCGGGCGGGAAGAACTCGGAGATCGACGGGGTGTGGAAGTCACTCTCACCGGTCGAGGACGAGACCAACAGGGTCACAGCGTTAGCAAACAGCGCTAGCTCCTGGAATTCGGGGCGTGGCACGTTGCAGCCGACCGAATCGAATCATTCGGACGCAACGCTCTCGCGACGACGAAAGGTGGGGTTTTCCGCTCGGACGGCGATCGTGCTCGACGACCGCCATCAACGATGAGACGATCTGAGGACACGTTCGCCTGCGGGATTCGTCCCTACTGTAGCAACAGAACGGCCTGAGAGCCGAATCGTGGTCCTCTCAGGAACCGTTCGGCTCGTCCTCATCGAGCGATGTCGCTGACGTTCGGCATGCGCGAGCGCGAGACGACGAGGACGTCGATCACCAGGGACCCCAGGACGGCGACGATGATCGTGACGAACATCGCGGTGCTGTTCAGCCACGGCTGATCGCGCAGGACCAGGGCGGCGATCACGAACAGCACGAACTTGGCGAGCCACGTGCCGAGGACGACGGCGAAGAATCCGCCGATGTCGAGGCGGTTGGCGACGAGGATGCTCGCGGCGGTGAGGAGCACCATCACGCCGCCGACGATCGCGCCGAGGAGGGCTCCGATCGCGCCCTCTCCCCCGGCGGCGATCCCGCCGACGACGGTGCCGAGAACGGCCAGGGCGAGCACGAAGAGGCCGCCCACGACCAGCGCGCGGCGCAGGACGGGGACGGACGCGGGCTGCGGACGGGGGGTGGCCGGGGAGGCTCCGGTCATGATGCTTCCTTCCGCGCCGTGGTCGGCGCTGTCGTGTCCCGGTCGATCGGGAGTCCGGCCGGCGGACGGAGCAGCTCCGTCGAGGACGCGCGGTCGAGGGGGTCGAGGACGGGTGAGGCCTCCGCGGACTGCGCCGCCGCCTCGAGCCGCTTGCGGCGGCTGAGCGGGGCGAGCGTGACGACGGTGCAGACCAGCAGACCGACTCCGAGGAAGACGAGCGGGACCCACAGCACGTCGACCACGAACATCAGCAGGCAGCTGACGGCGACGACGGCGGTCCACGCGTAGAAGATCAGCACGGCGTGCAGGTGGGAGTGCCCCATGTCGAGCAGGCGGTGGTGCAGGTGCTTCCGGTCGGCGCTGAACGGCGATTTGCCCGCGCGCAGGCGCCTGATCACGGCGAGGCCGAAGTCCATCAGCGGCACCACGAGGATCGCGAACGGCAGGATGATCGGGATGAACGCGGGCAGGAGCTCCTTCGCCGCGAGCTGGGCCGGGTCGATCTGGCCGGTGACCGCGATCGCGGAGGTGGCCATCAGCATCCCGATCAGCAGTGCGCCGCTGTCGCCCATGAACATCCGCGCCGGACGCCAGTTGATGGGGAGGAATCCGGCGCAGGCGCCGACGAGCAGGACCGCGATGAGCGAGGCCAGGTTGAAGTAGTCGGTGGGCGAGGTCTGCTGCACCAGCAGGTAGCTGTAGAGGAAGAAGACCCCGTTGGCGATCAGGGCGACGCCCGCCACGAGGCCGTCGAGGCCGTCGATGAAGTTGAGAGCGTTGGTGACCAGGACGATCGCGAGCACGGTGATGATCAGCGACATCCACGGCGAGCCGACGGTCAGGCCGCCGATCGGCAGGGAGACGATCTGCACGCCCTTCCAGGCGATCAGGCCGGCGGCGATCAGCTGACCGGCCAGCTTCGTGGTCCAGTCCAGGTCCCAGATGTCGTCGGCGACGCCGATGAGGACGATGAGCAGGCTCGCGCCGAGGATCGCGAGAATCGGCTCGGGATTGGCGAACACCAGCCGGAAGTAGGGCAGCTGGGAGGCGATGCCGAAGCCGACGAGGATCCCGAGGAACATCGCGATGCCGCCCAGGCGGGGGGTCGGCCGCGTGTGCATGTCCCTGACGCGGATCTTCGGGTAGAGCCGGTACTTCAGGCTCAGCTTCCAGATGACCCACGACAGCGCTCCGGTCACGAGCGCGACCGCGAGCGAGACGAGGGCGAAGGTGACCATCGGTTACTCACCCGGAGCGGAGTCGGTGCGGGCGGCGCCGGTGTTGGGCGTCGGCGCGTTCGTACTCGACGAGCCTGTGTCCGGCGCATCGGCGGAATCGGAGTCGTCCTGCAGGCGGGCGCCGGAGGCCCAGTCGGGGCGCGCTGTCGGGGTCCGCTCGAAGGCGTACGGGTCGCTGCCGGTCGCGGTCTCGGCGGGCTCCTGCTGGTCCCCGGCCTGCGCCGCGCCGACCGTGGAGGCGTCTGGCTCCGACGTCTCGGCGCGGGGCGCGTCCGGATCCGGCAGCAGGTCTCCGACGACCTCGCGGATCTGCTCGGCCGACACGACGCCCTGGCGCAGGATACGCAGGGTGCCGCCCTCGAAGCTCAGCGCTGTCGCGTCGACGATCGTCGAGGACTCGCTGGCGCCCGCGGGGCGGTCGCTGTAGCGCGATCCTGCGGCGCCGGCGTCGAGATAGACGTCGACGGAGTCGCCGAGCTGGTCGAACGCCTCCTGTGCGGTCGTGGCCGAGGGCTGCCCCGTGCGGTTGGCGGAGGAGACCGCCAGCGGACCGGTCTCGGCGAGGAGCTCGATCGTCACCGGGTTGTCCGGCATGCGCAGCGCCACGGTCCCGCGCGTCTCGCCCAGGTCCCAGACCAGGGAGGGCTGGGCGTGCAGGACGATGGTGAGCCCGCCGGGCCAGAACTCGCGCGCGAGGTCGCGCACCGCCTCCGGCACGTTCTCGGCGAGGGCGTCGAGGGCGGCCACGTCCCCGATCAGGACGGGCGGCGGCGACTGCCTCGTCCGTCCCTTCGCGTCGAGCAGGCGCTGGACCGCGGCGGCGTCGAACGCGTTGGCCGCGACGCCGTAGACGGTGTCGGTGGGGATCACCACGAGCTCGCCGCGGCCGATGGCCGTCCGCGCGAGACGGGTGCCGGTCAGGAGGTCCGTGTCGACGGAGCAGTCGTAGATGCGTGCCATAACGGGTCGATGATACCGGCGCGGTCCGTGTCCGGACCGGCTGCGGCGCGGCGGTCGCGTCAGCGCCGCCCGAGGCCGGGGCTCGGCGGCCGTCGCAGCGGCGCCCGACCCGTGCCGGCCGAGGCCGCCGGAGCGCTTCCGTGAGGCACTCGGCCCGGCGCGGGCGCCTCCGCCGACAGGACGCCCACGAGCGCCACGGAGACGGCGAGCGTCGCGAGCGAGTGCTGATCGCCGAACCAGGTGGTGTTGTCGGCCATTCCGTGCAGGAACGTCCAGAGGACGGCGACGGCGAGCGCCCCGACGGCGACGGCCTCGTTCCGGGCGACCCGGAGGAGCAGGCGCACGACGGCGACGGTGGCGAGGAGGAGGAACGCGAGGACGGGGAGCGCGATCAGGAGCCCGCCGTTGGTCCACGCGGTGACGAGGAGGTTGTGGGGCGGGCGCGGCTCGCTGTGCTGGGTGAACTGCGACCCGCGCGCCAGCCACAGCTCCTGCCATCCGCCGTACCCCAGCCCCAGCAGCCAGTTGTCGGGGAACGCGCTCGCAGCCAGGCGCAGGAAGTCGCCGCGGGCCCCGAGCGTGAGCACGCCCGCCTCCGCCAGCTGCGGGAAGGACACGGCGACGGCGTACACGGCCGTGATCCCGGAGGGGATGGTGATCATCCAGGCGACCGGACCGAGGCTGCGTCCCTTGAGTCCGCGGATCGCGGCGACCAGCAGGGGCAGGACGATCGCGAGGACGATCGCGGTCTTGGACAGCGTGAAGAGGGCGCCGACCAGCCCGGCGACGGCGACGAGCAGGAGGAGACTCCCCCGCTGCCGTCTCCAGACGGCGAAGGCCAGCGCGCCGGTCGTGGCCATGTACATCGAGGCGATGTTGCCGTTGAGGAAGAACCCTCCCGACTTCTCCTGCAGGACGTTGTTGAAGGACGTCGTGAAGATGTCCCGCACGTAGATGTCGGAGAACAGCACCGCTTCCGGCCACCGGAGGTAGGCGGTCTCCTGCACGGGATCGAGCTGGAAGAGGATCGTGAGCGTCACCTGGAGGAGGAACACGGGCGCCGCCCAGTTGAGGGCGCGGCCGACGACACGCCAGGCGCCGTCGCCGAGCCCGCGGACGGCCAGGTACGGAGTGAGGAAGGAGACGACGGAGACCACGTCGCGCAGCGCGGCCGCGCGTGCTCCGGAGTAGGTGAGCGCGAAGAGGGTGCCGGCGATCACGAGGAGGACCACGACCACGAACCGGTCGATCCGCCCGCCGCGCAGCCGCGCCACGGAGTACGGGAGGAAGAGCAGGCTCCAGGCGACCGGAGCGGTGACGGGGCCCAGGGTGTAGAGCTGCACGACGCTCAGCGCCAGGAGCACCGCGAGGAAGACGAGGACGATCCGCTCGTGCCGCCGCTGAGCGGGATCCGCCGGCGCGCGCGACGGCCGCCCGCGGGTCTCCGGAGCGTCGGTGACGCGGGTCGCGGCGATGACGGAGGGACGAGAGGCGGTCGGGCGGCGGAGGAGGGCGTCGTCGGCGTGGCGGCCCATGTCAGAGCCGTTCCGCGGAGGTGCCGGTGGCGGCCTCCGTCTGGCGGAGCGGAGGAGCGGCGCGCCGATTCCGGGACGACGGGCCGACCTCTCGCGGCGGGAGGGTCGTCCGCGGGCGCCGGTCCGGGGCGGGAGGCGGATCGAGCAGCACGGGAGAGGCGGTGGCGTCGGCGGACGCGGGCGGGAGAGGGGATGCAGGTGGCATGTCGCGCCGACACTAATCGCGCGGCACGAGCCTCGACGGGCTTGGCGCGGAACGTCGATCCGCGTGCGCGCGGCGGCCCCGCGCCTCAGCCACGGGGGTCTGCCAGCAGCTCGTCCGCGCGGCGGGCGATGCCCGGCCAGCCGAAGTCCGCCGCTCGGCGCCGCGACGCCGCAGCGACCTCCGCGCGTCGCCGGGGATCGCGCAGCGAGGCGATGAGGGCGGGGAGCTCCGCGAGGACGGCGTCCGCGACCTCCTCCTCCGTGCCCGGCGGGACGAGGACGGATCCGTCGACCACTCCGTCGGAGGTGCGCAGGATCTCGGGGAGGCCTCCGCGCTCGACCGTCACGACGGGGATCCCCCGCGAGAGCGCCTCCACCACCACCATCCCGAACGGCTCGTCCCAGCGGCAGGGGTAGAGCAGGAGCGCCGAGGAGCCGAACAGCTCCAGCAGGTCCTCGTGCCGGAGGAACGGGAGCCGGCGCACGACGCCGGGCAGGGCGGCGACCGCCTCGTCGAGCGCTCGGACGTACGGGGTGGGCGTCGCGTCGTCCCCGAGGCCCGATGCGCCGGCGATGACCAGCCGCAGATCGGCGCCGTGCTCGGTCCGCATCCGCCTCACGATCTCGACGGCCTCGCGGGCTCCCTTCTCGGCCACCAGCCTCCCGGCGAAGACCGCCTCCGCAGTACCGCCGAGCGGCGCCGGCGGGACCTCGGGCGGAGGGACGACCCCGTTGTACAGGACGGCTGTGGCGATCAGGCCGTACCGGTCGACCGCCCGGGCGCGCAGGAACTCGCTGCAGAAGATCCACTCGTCGACCGCGTCGAGGTAGCGCCGGGCCGCGGCGGGATCGGGCGGCAGGTGATCGAGCAGGTCGTTGTGCAGGTGTGCGACGATCCGCCCCCGGTAGCCCAGGCGGCGCAGGCGCACGGCGTAGCGGGGGCGGTTGTGGATCCAGACCGTCGGGACACGGCGCAGCGACGGAGCGAGCACCAGCAGCCAGAAGCGGCCACCGAAGGACAGCCGACGCAGCTCGGCGCCCGGGTCGCTGTCGCGCCGACGCGCCAGGAGGAGTGCCGCGCGCCGCTGGACCGCGTAGATCCGCCGGTACAGGCGGTGCGGCCGGACGTCCACGCTCGGTGACGCCGACGACCACGGCGCGTGCACGGCGATCCGGAGCGAGGACCGGGACACCGTCTCGCGGACCCAGGTCGCCACGGCTCCCCCGCTGCCGTCGAAGCGCTCCTCGGCGGCCAGCACCACGGCAACCTCGACCGGGGCGGCGGAGCCGAGCCGGAGCCGGGCGGGCAGTCGCGACAGGACGAGCGATCGCGCCTCGGCGATGTCGCGCCCCGGCGCCAGGAGGGCGGTCGCTCCCAGCACGAGGCCCGCGAGCGCCAGCTCCACCGGGAGCAGCCGCAGGGGCGCGCCCTCGGGGAGCAGGCGGAGCAGGAGCAGCACGATCGCCATCGGTGCGGCGAGCAGCGGCCCCGCGGCGCACGCGCGCAGGAACGCGCCGAGGCGCACTCCGAGCACCACCCGCAGCACGGCGCAGGTGACGGCGAAGCCGAGAGCGCTCGAGAGCAGCAGCCCGCCGATCAAGCCGTCGAGTCCGAACAGCACTCCCCCGCCGACGATCATCGGGATCGTGATCGCGGTCTTCGCGATGTTCACGACCAGCCCGAACCGCACCCGGTCCATCGCCATCAGGATGAAGCCGACCGGGTTGCCGATGGCCCGCACCGCGCCCACCACCGTCAGCGCGCTCGTCATGCCCGCGATCCAGCCCCAGCCGGGTCCGTAGAACAGCCGCACGATCTCCTCGGAGCGCAGCGCCACCAGCATCAGCGGCGGGATGCTCGCCATGCTGAGCACCGCGGTGACGCGGAGGTGGTTCCGCGCGACGCGCTCGCGGTCGTGCTGGATCGAGGAGAACACCGGGAACATCACCCGCGTCACGATCGGGTTGACCCTCGCGGGGAGGTTCACGGCGAGGTTGTATCCCAGGGTGTACCCGCCCAGCTGGGCCGGTCCGAGCAGGCGGCCGATCGCGAGCGAGCCGGCGTTCGACCCCAGGTAGTTGACGATGCCGTCGAGGGTCTGGAAGACGCCGAAGGAGAGGAAGCGGGCGGTCTCGCGGATCCGGAACCGGAACCGCAGCCGGAACCAGCGGCGGGCCTGCACGAGGGCGAGCACGGAGCGCAGAGCCGCGGTCGCGACGAGCCCCCACGCGTAGGAGAGCGCCCCCGCGCCCGAGACCGCGAGGCAGACCGTCACGGCGAATCCGCCGACGAGAGCGATCGTCTCGGACACGGCGACCGCTCGGAACCGGATCCCCTTCTCGAGCACCGCTCTCGGCACCTGCCCGGCTGCGCTGCCCACGAACACGAGCGAGGCGACGGTGAGGACCGGCGCCGCGGCGGCGGACCCGAGCAGGGAGGCGATCGGTGCGGCACCCAGGAGGACGGCGACGGTGACCAGGAGCCCGACGGAGAGGTTGAGCCAGAAGACCGACGAGAGCTCGAAGCTGGTCGCCCGCCGGCGCTGGATGATCGCCTGGGCGACCCCCATGCCGAGGAAGATGTCGACGAAGGCGTTGAGCAGGGCGACGATCGCGATGATCCCCATCTCGGAGGGGTCCAGCAGCCTTGCCAGGAGCGCGAACTGCCCGAGCTGCACGACGAGCGCGACGGCGAACGAGACCGCCGTCCAGGCGGTCGCGTCGACGGTGCTCCGGCGCAGGCTCACCTCTCCCGCCCGGCGGAGGCCGGACGGAGGCCCGGTCGCGGATCGTCGGCGCGGTGCTCGGCGCGGCTCATCCGCGATCTCCGTCCGTCGTCGTCGGTATCGATCGGCCGGCCGCCCGGTCGTAGAGGTCCTCGAGGTCGCGGATCCGCTCGGCGAGGTCGAACGAGGCGAGCACGCGCTCCCGCCCCTCCGCGCCCATCCGCTCCGCGCGGTCCGGGTCCCGGAGCAGGGCGGCGAGCGCCCCGGTCAGGCCGGGCACGTCCCCCTCCGGGACGAGCAGCCCGGTGACGCCGTCCTGGACCGCCTCCGGGACGCCGCCGTGGCGGTACGAGACGACGGGGACGCCGGCGAGCGCGGCCTCGAGGAAGACCATGCCGAAGCCCTCGGAGTCGCCCGTCGCCGCGGTCCGAGACGGTGCGCAGAAGACCGCGGCGCCGGCGAGGATGCGGGCGACCTCGGCGGGGGGCAGGGAGCCGGTGAAGGTCACCTGCAGGCCCAGCCGCGCCGCCTGCTCGACGAGCGCCTCCCGCAGGTGGCCGTCGCCGACGACGGTCAGGGGGACGTCGCGGATCGGTCCGGGGAGGGCGGCGACCGCCTCGAGCAGATCCGGGACGCCCTTCTTGTCGGTGAGGCGTCCGACGAAGACGATTCCCGCGCGCTCCGCAGCCGGTGCGGCCTCGGGGCGGGAGGTCGGGACACCGATGTAGCCCACTCCAGTGCGCCGCGGGTCCGCCCCCAGGCGCAGGAGCCCGTCGGTGATGAAGCGGGAGACCCCGATCACCGCGTGCGCGGTGCGGAAGACGGCGCGGGCCTCGAGGGCGCGGTGAGCTCGGGCGAGGGGGCGGAGCAGGCGCGGAGCTCCGGTCGCGAGCGGCCAGCTGGTCACGTCGTAGCCGTGCCCCGTCACGACGAGCGGGAGGCGCCTCCTCCGTGCGTACCGCGCGATGGAGACGGCGTCGATGAGGAAGTGCGCGTGGATGAGGGCGGGCCGGTGCTCATCGACGATCGCGTCGAGCCGTCGTGACACTCCGAGCCATCGCAGGAGGAGGGACCGCCGCCCGCGAGGGGTGATCGGATCGTGCAGGACGATGTCCGTGCGGTCGTGGAGGACGCCCGAGCCGGTGCGCTCGAGGCCCACTCCGAGGGCGCGCCAGCGCTCGAGTCCGTGCATCTGATTGCGGACGAACGTCTCGGAGTCCTGCAGCCACGCGCGCTTCCAGACCAGGACCAGCGGCCTCTCGCCGGCGACGCCGCCCGCGTGCTCAGCGGACGGCACGGCGCACCCGGTAGCGGAGGGCCGCGACCACGCTCGGCAGCACCCGCACGGCGTCGCCCAGATAGCGCCGCCAGAGCCTGCCGGGCTCCCGGCTGAGCCGGTGCGCCCACTCGAGGCCGAGGCGCTGCACCACGAGCGGCGCCCGCGGGATCTCGCCGGCGAGGAAGTCCACGGCGGCGCCGACGCCGAGGCACACCGCTCCCGTGCCGCCGACGGCGAGCAGGCGCTCGCGAACCTCCTCCTGCTTGGGGGAGCCGAGGCAGAGCGCGACGATGCGGACGTCGGCCGTGCGCAGAGTCGAGGAGAGGCGGGCGAGGTAGGCGTCGTCCGCGAGCTCGGCCGGCTCCGGCGAGACGACGACCGGAACCTGGAGCCCGGCGAAGCGCTGCTGCAGCTCGGCGGCTGCGCGATCGCCGACTCCGGGGCGTCCGCCGATGAGAGCGACCGGCGCACCCTCGAGCGCCGCGCGGCGGCAGACCTCGGTGAAGAGGTCGATGCCCGTCACGCGGCTCGCCGTGCGGTGGCCGTACGAGCGGGCCAGCCAGACCAGAGGCGCCCCGTCGAGCACCACGAGGGACGCCCGGCCGTAGTACCGCCGGAACTCGCCGGAGTGCTTCCAGCGCACGAAGTGGTCGGTGTTCGGCGTGACGACCAGCTCGTCGCGGCCGCTCCGGGACAGCTCGAGCACGGCCTCCGCCGCCTCGTCGAGCGTGGTGATGCTGGCCGGCATCCGCTCGATGCGGCCGGTGATGTAGGAGGTCATGCCGGTGCTCCTCGGGGGTCGGTGCGGGAGGGAGGGAACGGAGCTGGTGTGCGGAAGGGGCCGGTCGCGGCCGCCTGCACGGGGACGGTCACGTCGTCCACCGGGTGCTCCTCCGATCGGAGAGCCGGCGGCGGGTGTCGTGCACGGCGTAGAGGATCCGGCTGAGCGCCGTGAAGGCGGCGGGGACGTGCTTGAGCACCAGCCCCAGGACGAGCAGCCGCGGCGACCGCGCGGAGCGGAGCACGCGGACGTCGCGCAGCGCCTCGGACCCGAGCCGGACGCCGGTCTCGACGAGCGCCGCGTCGGAGTTCTGGCGGATCGGGGTGAGCGCGACGGGGACGGCGTAGAACCAGGTCGTGAACCAGTCCGACAGCGGGCGCGGCACCTCCTCGAACGTACGGGCGAGCGCCGCGCGCATCTCCTCGGCGCAGACCAGGAGGTTCCGGAGGTCCGGGTCGCGCCGACGGGTGATCGAGGACGCCGTGTGGACGTAGGAGTAGAGGACCTCCGGCACGAAGAGCACCCGTTCCGACGCCTGGACCGCCCGCAGCACGCCGACGAAGTCCGACTGGGAGCTCAAGCGCGGGAAGAGCTCCTCCTGCAGGACGGCGCGGCGGAAGAGCTTGTTCCAGAGGAAGCCGTGCAGGCGTCCGGACGCCATCCGCTCGAGAGCGAGTTCGGACGAGACCAGTTCGCGCCGGGCGAGGCCGTCGATCACACGTCCGGAGGTCGACTGCCGGGTGCGGTAGAGCGCCCGGCAGACGACGACGTCGGCCGCCGTCCGCTCGGCCTCGGCGGTGAGGGTCCGGAGGATCTCCGTGTCCCACTCGTCGTCGACGTCCACGAACCAGACGAACTCGGAGTCGATGCCGTCGAGGGCGCGGTTCCGGGCGGCAGCGACGCCGCCGTTCTGCTCGAGGAGCAGGACCCGGGCGTCCTCGCGTCCCTCGGCCCACTTCTCGAGCACCTCCGCCGAGCCGTCCGAGGACGCGTCGTCGACGAGGACGACCCGCGTCCCCGGTCCGAGAGTGAGTGCGAGCCGCGCGAGGAAGCCGTCGAGCCGGGCGATCGCGTTGTAGCAGGGAGCCACGACGGTCACCGAGTGCACGCCCCCGCTCACCGTCGGCCCCCGAGCTCGCGGTAGGCGGCGACGACGGGTCCGAAGACGGCGTCGGGCGAGGCGGCCTCGTCCACCCACGCCTTCGCGCGGTCGGCACGCATCAGGAGCCCCTCGGGTCGCTCCAGAGCGGCGGCGAGGAGCTCGGCGATCCGCTCCCCGTCGGCGTCGGCGGGGAGCAGGAGGCCCCGACCGTCGGCGAGCAGCTCACCCACACCGCCGACGTCGGTCGCCACGACCGGGCGACGGCGGGCCATCGCCTCCAGCATCACGAGCGGAGTCCCCTCCCACCGCGAGGTCGACAGGAGGAGATGCGCCGCGTCCAGCGTTCCGGTCACGTCCGCCGACGGACCGGCGAAGTCGACCACTCCGGCTCCCCGGGCGCGCTCGCGCAGCACCGGCAGCATCGGACCGTCGCCGAGCCAGGTGCCGGTGACGGGCCGGACCCGGGCGAGGGCCTCGACGGCCGCGAGGAAGCGGACCGGGTCCTTCTGCTCCGCGAGCCGCCCGATGCCGAGGACGCGGACGACCGGCTCGGCGAGTTCCGGCGCGCTCGCGGGCTCCGCGGTGACGTTCGCCGGGGCGTTGCCGGTGACCACGACGCGATCCTGCGGGCGGCCGTAGCCCTCGACGACCATCCGCCCCACTGAGGCGGAGACGGCGAACACCCGCCGGGAGCGGAAGGAGAGCGCTCGCCTGTCGATCCCGGGCAGCTCGGTGTGCGCGTGCTCGACCACGGGGACACCGAGCGCGGCGCCGATGAGGAGGGCCAGCAGAGCCTCGCGGCGCTGGTGGGCGTGCAGGATGTGCGGGCGGAACCGGCGGACGGCGAGAGCGAGGCCGCGGAAATCGGCCGCGAAGCCCTGTCTCGGTCTCGGCACCACGAAGACGGGCGACTCCTGCGCGGCGCGGTCGCTGAGCGGCCCGGGACGCCCCCAGTAGGCGGTCTCGCAGCCGTGCTCGCGGCTCCACGCGCCCAGGGAGAGGGCCACACGCTGCGCTCCGCCGTCCTCGAAGGAGTCGAGGACGTGCAGGATCCGCAGGGATCGGGAACGGGCGGCCCTCATGAGAGCGCCCCGTCGGGAACCGCGCCCGGGAAGCGGACGTCGAGTTCGGCCAGGACGGCGTCGACGTCGCGGCCCATCGTCCCGGGGTCGACGTCGTAGTGATCGGCGAGGAGGTCGACGACCTCGTCCCGGGGCCGGCGCTGCCGGATCACGGCCTCGAAGACCGAGGCGGCGCTCAGCGAGAGCACGATCGGGGGCACCGACGGGCGGGACAGGTCGAGCACGTAGACCTGACGGTCCGTGCGCTCGACGGCGAAGCGCTGGGCCGGCGGCGCGCTGCCACCCTGCGCCCCGGCGGAGGCCTCCACCGGATGCACGGCGCTCGCCGCGGGATCGGACGAGGCCGGGAGGTCGCTCACCGGCGCCGTGGTCGCCGCGATCGCCTCGAACGAGGACGCCGGGCCCTGCTCCTCGCTGCGGCCGCTCAGCGCCACCCTGGCGAAACCGGTGAGGGCGGAGGGGAGGCCTCGGAGCGCCCGCAGGGTCCGCTCCCCCCGGAGCCGGAGCCGACGTCGGACCGTCGTCGCCTCGGGATGGCTCGCCTCGAGATCCGCGCGGGTGGGGAAGGCGGCTCTCAGCAGCAGGCCTCCCTTCACGCGCCAGGGAGCGGACGCCACGGCGTGCAGCCAGTTGAAGGTGTGCCGGTCGGAGCTGCGGCGCACGTCCCAGAGAATCTGGGCCTGCCGGTAGCGCTCCTCGGGCGCGGCGGGGACTCCCCAGGAGGTGAGGAGCTCCGTCATCGGCGTCTGCGCGCCGAGCTCGACGGCCGCGTCGCGGATCGCCTCGCGCTCCTCGCTCGGAAGGCCGGCGGCGTGCGCCTTCAGAACCGCCAGCGCCGTGGTCGCCGAGGCGGAGCGCGCGCTGCGCAGCTGGTGCAGGGCGTGCAGCACGAGGTGGTGCGCGCGCCCGGGGATCCGCAGGGTCTCGTCGCTCAGCGGCAGATCCTCGGCGGCCGCCCAGAGGCGGTCGAAGACGATCCGCTCCTCCTCGAAGGCACCCGGGAAGGAGCGGTGGACGTCGACGTCGCACGGCCACGAGGGGTGGACGAGCGTGATCGAGTGGTCGACGAAGAGCGTCCAGCTGAGAGCCTCGGCGCGGCGGCGCCAGCCCATCGAGGCGAGCAGCCCGAGAGCCTCGTCGAAGCGCTCCGGGTCGACCCAGAGGTCGACGTCGGCCGACCTCATCGGGGCGCGGATCCCCTGGCGGTGCAGACCCTCGCCCTTCACCACGAGGCTGCGGACGCCGTGCGTCCGCAGGGTGTACTGCACCAGCACGGCGGCCAGGCGCAGGGCGACGGCGTTCGGCAGCATCGCGTCGGCGGAGGCGCCGACAGTCGGGACCGGTTCAGGCGACACGGACGCGTCCCTCCGCGAGGGCGAGGATCTCCTCGGCCGCGACGGACCACGAGCGCTCCCGCGCGAGCTCGGAGGCCCCCCGGGAGAGAGCCGTCCACTCGCGTCGGAGCCGGCGGAGGGCGTCCTCGTACTCCTCGCGCGTCGCGTCGTCGGAGAGGACCACGCCCGCCCCCGCCGCGCAGAGATCGGCCAGGACGCTCGACTCGAGCGCGAGGACCGGCAGCCCGCTCGCCAGCGCGTCGAGTCCGGCGGCCGCGCCGGTCGTCGACGGCGTCAGATGGGCGTACGCGTGGGAGTGGCGGAGCACCTCGACGACGCCGTCGCGGTCCTGCTCGCCGACGGAGCGCAGCCCCGACGCGAGGTCGTCGGAGATCCCGCCGCCGTCGTCGATCACGGTGACGTACTCGGTGCCGTCCAGCCGGGCGAGGAGATCGAGCCGCTCGGTGCCCCCGTCGAGACCGGAGGCTCCCACGGCGGCGAAGCGGAGGGGCCCGTCGGGGGCGGACGGCGTCGGGAACGACGCGTCCGGCAGGCCCAGGGGCACGACCGTTCCCGCGAGGGCTGACGCGAGCCGCTCCGTCGGGGTGACGACGACAGCACCGCGGCGCTCCTCCTCGAACCGGAGGCGCGGGAGTGCCGGGAGGTCGTCGGCCAGGAGGACGGTCGTCGGAGCGAGCCCGGCGAGCTCCACGGCCGTCCCCGGGAGAGCCACCACGAGGTCGGGCCGCTCCGGGGCGAGCAGTCGGCGGGCCCGGCGCGTGACGACGGCGAGCCCGACGGACCCGGCGCCCCTCCGGCCGGCGGGCTCGAGGAAGCGGGCGAGCACGCTGGGGCGGAGCTCCGCCCCGCTGAACCCCTCCGGGTCACCGGTCACCACGACCACGCGGTGCCCCTGGCGGCGCCAGGCGCGCTCGAGCGGAGCCGCGTGCCAGGCGTCGAGGGCGACGATCCCGATGGTCAGCACGGGCGGACTCCCCCCGTCAGGGGGGATCGGCGGCAGGGACCGGGAGACGGGAGGAGCGCGGAGTCCCGCTGGTCGATGACCTCGTGCACAGGGCGGTACCTCTCTCCGTCGCGGCAGGCGGAGCCGCGGACGTCGGAGAAGTTATCCCCGTGCCCGGCGGCCTCCGAGTGGGAGGCGCGATACGGAGGCGGGGGCGGCGTGCGCGCCGCTCACGGAGTCGGATCGCGTCGGCAGCGGTCGCTCGACCGTCAGTCCCCGCCACGGGTTCCGCGCCCGCCGCACCGGCATGCGGAGGCACCGCGGCGCCGCCGATAGAGTCGGCTCCGTGACCCTCTCCCCGCAGATCTTCACGCTCCCCTCGGCGGTGCAGCGGACCCCCGCCGCAGCTCCTCACCCGGGGCTGCTCCGATGAGGGGCATCGTCCTCGCGGGTGGTTCGGGGTCGCGGTTGTGGCCGATCACCAAGGGCATCTCGAAGCAGCTGATGCCGATCTACGACAAGCCGATGATCTACTACCCGCTGTCGACGCTGATGATGGCCGGGATCGACGAGGTCCTCGTGATCACGACCCCCGAGTACAACGACCAGTTCCGCGCCCTGCTGGGCGACGGGTCGAGCCTGGGCATGCGGATCGAGTACGCCGTGCAGCCCTCCCCCGACGGGCTCGCGCAGGCGTTCCTGATCGGCGAGGAGTTCATCGGCGACGAGTCGGTCGCCCTGGTCCTGGGCGACAACATCTTCCACGGCACCGCCCTGGGCACCGCCCTCGCGGCGAACACCACGATCGAGGGCGCCGTCATCTTCGCCTACCAGGTCGCCGACCCGCGCGCCTACGGGGTCGTCGAGTTCGACGAGCACTTCCGAGCCGTCTCCATCGAGGAGAAGCCCGAGCAGCCGCGCAGCAACTACGCCGTGCCCGGCCTCTACTTCTACGACAACGACGTCGTGGCGATCGCGAAGACGATCACGCCCTCGGCCCGCGGCGAGCTCGAGATCTCGACGATCAACGAGCGCTACCTCGAGGCGGGGCGGCTGAACGTCCAGGTGCTCGACCGGGGAACGGCCTGGCTCGACACCGGGACCTTCGATTCCATGATCGAGGCGACGGAGTTCGTGCGCGTGATCGAGCAGAGGCAGGGGTTCAAGATCGGCTGCATCGAGGAGATCGCCTGGCGCAACTCCTGGATCGACGACGCCCGCCTCGCCGAGCTCGCCGCACCGCTGGTCAAGAGCGGATACGGCGCCTACCTCCACCGCCTGCTCAGCCTCGAAGGCGTGAACGCGGGCCGCTGAGCCCGGCCTCCCCCGACCTTCCCGACCTCCAGGAGAACCCGTGCGGATCCTCGTCACCGGCGGTGCCGGCTTCATCGGCAGCAACTTCGTCCACCTCACCCTGCGCGAGCGTCCCGACGCGCGGATCACCGTGCTCGACAAGCTCACCTACGCGGGCAGCCGCGACTCCCTCGCCCCCGTCGCCGACCGAGTGCGGCTGGTCGAGGGCGACGTCGCCGACGCCGAGCTGGTGGACCGGCTGGTCGCCGACGCGGATCTGGTGGTCCATTTCGCCGCGGAGTCGCACAACGACAACTCCCTGCACGACCCGACGCCCTTCCTCGCGACGAACGTCATCGGCACCTTCGCGCTCCTGCAGGCGGTGCGCGCGCACGACGTGCGGTACCACCACATCTCGACGGACGAGGTGTACGGCGACCTCGAGCTCGAGGACCCCGCGCGCTTCACCGAGCACACCCCCTACAACCCCTCCAGCCCCTACTCCTCGACCAAAGCCGCCAGCGACCTCCTCGTGCGCGCCTGGGTGCGCTCCTTCGGCGTGCGCGCCACGATCTCCAACTGCTCCAACAACTACGGCCCCTACCAGCACGTCGAGAAGTTCATCCCCCGCCAGATCACCAACGCCATCGACGGCATCCGCCCCAAGCTCTACGGCACCGGCGCCAACGTCCGCGACTGGATCCACGTCGACGACCACAACACCGGCGTCTGGGCCATCATCGACCGCGGCGAGATCGGCGAGACCTACCTCATCGGCGCCGACGGCGAGAAGAGCAACCTCGACGTCGTCACCCGCATCCTCACCGCCTTCGGACAACCCGAGGACGCCTTCGACCACGTCACCGACCGCGCCGGACACGACCTCCGCTACGCCATCGACTCCACCCGCCTGCGCACCGAACTCGACTGGCGCCCCCGCTACACCGACTTCGACGCCGGACTCGCCGCCACCATCGACTGGTACCGCGCCAACGAGGACTGGTGGCGCCCCGCAAAGGCCGCCACCGAGGAGAAGTACTCCGCTCAGGCCTGAGGCGGCCCGCCGGCGGGGATCAGTGCGGACCGACTCCGGTCGACACCCGGCCGGAAGGCCGCGGAGAGTCGCACGGGCCGGGCGTCCGCTTCGCGCGGGACCGACCGGACAGGACGATGCGGAGCAGCTGCAGCGGCTCGAGGAGGTAGCGGGCCGCGAGGCGGCGCGGGTCGCGCGCCAGGCGGAACAGCCACTCCACGCCCAGGGCGCCCATCCACCGCGGGGCGAGCGCCTGCGTGCCGGCGATGTAGTCGAGGCAGCCCCCCCACGTTCGCGAACGCCGCCCGCGGGGCGAGGTCCCGGTTCTCCAGGATCCAGCGCTCCTGGCGGGGCATGCCCATCCCGACCAGGACGAGATCGGCACGGGCGAGCGACTCGGCGAGCGGCCGCTCCTCGCCGATGCCGTGCCACTGCTGGTCGAATCCGTCGTACGCGAGCCAGGTCATCCGGGACGTGCGGGCGGCGACCGCCTCCGCCGCTGCGGCCGAGGACTCCGGCGTACCGCCCACAGCGACCACCACCAGAGGCTCGTCGTTCTCGATCAGCGGGAACAGCCAGTCGGTGCCGTGTAGAAGGCTTCGCCGACGTCCGTCCAGGAGCCCGCGCCGCCCGCGGTGAGAGAGAGGCTCTGATCGCTGGGCCAGCCGACCTCCCCGACCGAGCAGTGCACCCCGTACCGCCGGCACCACTGCCCGAAGGTCGTCACCGCCGCCACGAAGACCTGCTCGTCGGTGCCGCCCTGCTTGTCCGAGCGCAGGGTCGTGCCCGTGCCGCCGGGGTAGAAGTGCTGCGAGCACACGATCCGGTCCAGCGGGTCCTGGATCCACGGCCCGTCGGGTGCGATCGCGGCGACCGTGCCCGTCGTCGCCTCCCGCATCCCCTCGACCCAGATCGTGGGCCGATCGCCGGTTCCCCGGACGGCCGACACCACGGCCTGCGTGTAGGCCTTGTAGGTCTCGACGGGGACCAGCGACCGCTTCACCTCGTTGAAGAGGTCGTAGGCGGCGATGCGTCCGTCGTTCTGGAACTCCGCCGCGAGCAGGGTCCAGACCCTCTGCGCCTGGGATACCGAGAGCCCGGATCCGAACCAGACGGTCCCCTCGGGCAGATCGCCCTGGCTCGCCGGATAAGTGCCGTTGTTGTGCAGGTCGAGCACGACCCGCATGCCGGCGGCGCCGATGGCGGCGATCTCGGTCCGGAGCAGCGCGACCGCCGCCGGATCGAGCCCCTTCGCCAGAGCGTCGTCGGTGCTCTCCCCGTCGGCCTGCGGCTGCAGGAGCGACCAGGGCACCGCGAGCCGGACCAGGGTGAGCCCGCGGTCCGCCAGGAACTCGTAGCTCTCGGCCGGATTCCCGGCGGTGCAGTCGACTCCGACGTCGACGCGCGACTGCAGATCGAACACGTTCACGCCGCGGAGGTAGGACCGGCCGCCCAGGTAGTCGTCGACCGAGCCGATGGCAGGCGCGGGCGACGCGGAAACGGACGACGGCGCGCAGGCCACGGGAGCAGTTCCGTCGCTCCGCTCGAGGAGCCGCACGGCGACCACGACGAGGGCCGCGACCACCACGACGGCCAGGACGATCAGCAGCGGGCGGCGGAGCCCATGGCGCGGCCGATCGCGTGCGGCGGCGATGCGAGCCTCCCGAGCCTGCCTGCCCGGTGCGGCCACCGGATCGCCGCTGAGGCTAGCAGAGCTCCGCGACGCCTCAGCGCACCGCCACCGTCGCGCGGTCGCGGCCGGTGAGGTCGCGCTGCGTGGTCGCTCCGCGCCAGCCGTCGGCAGTGAGCAGGGCGCGGATATCGGCGCCCTGCAGCTCGCCGTGCTCCATCACCAGCACTCCCCCGGAGCGGAGCAGGCGGAGGGCGGTCGCCGAGAGCGAGCGGACGACGTCCAGGCCGTCCTCGCCGCCGTAGAGCGCCGAGGGCGGGTCGAACAGGCGCACCTCCGGGTCGCGCGGGACGGCGGCGGCCGGGATGTAGGGCGGGTTGGAGACGACGACGGAGACGGTGCCGTCCAGCTCGGGAAGTGCCCGGGCGAGGTCGTCGAAGACGATGCGGGCGTTCTCGAGCCCGAGCCGCTCGCGGTTGCCGCGGGCCCAGATGAACGCCTCGGGAGCGTTCTCCACGCCGATCACGCGCGCGTGCGGCACCTCGTGCGCAAGCGCGAGCGCCAGGGCTCCGCTGCCCGTGCCGAGGTCGACGGCGATCGGCTCCGGATCGACGACCGCGCGGAGCGCGTCGATCGCGATCTGCGCGACGCCCTCGGTCTCGGGTCGCGGGACGAACACGCCGGGTCCGACCGCGAGCTCGAGCGAGCGGAACGGCGCGATCCCGGTGATGTGCTGCAGCGGCTCGCGAGCCGACCGGCGCTCGATCACGCTCGCGAACGCCGCGGCGTGCTCGTCGTCGACGGTCAGCCCCGTGATGAGGCGCGCCTGCAGCCGGCCGCGGCCGAGCCCGAGCAGGTGCCCGAGAAGCAGCTCCGCATCGACGTCCGGCGTGGGGACGCGGGCGGCGGCGAGGCGGGCGACCGCGTCCGCGAGGAGGGTGCGCGCGTCGACGCCGGTGGTCACGAGGGTCACGCCTCCTCGGAGCCGATGTCGGCCAGGCGGGCCTCCTCGTCGGCCTGGATGGCGCTCTCCACCACCGGGTCGAGCGCGCCGTTCATCACGCCGTCGAGGTTGTACGCCTTGTAGCCGGTGCGGTGGTCGGCGATGCGGTTCTCGGGGAAGTTGTAGGTCCGGATGCGCTCGGAGCGGTCCATCGTGCGGATCTGCGTCTTGCGCGCGTCCGAAGCCGCCGCGGCGATCTCCTCCTGCTGGCGGGCCAGGATGCGGGCGCGCAGCACGCGCATGCCCGCTTCACGGTTCTGCAGCTGGCTCTTCTCGTTCTGCATCGACACGACGATGCCGGTCGGGAGGTGGGTGATCCGCACGGCGGAGTCGGTCGTGTTGACGGACTGCCCGCCGGGACCGGAGGAGCGGTAGACGTCGATCTTCAGGTCGTTCTGGTTGATCGCGACCTCCTCGGGCGCGTCCACCTCGGGGAACACGAGCACGCCCGTGGTCGAGGTGTGGATCCGCCCCTGCGACTCGGTCACGGGGACGCGCTGCACCCGGTGCACGCCGCCCTCGTACTTGAGGTGCGCCCACACGCCCTGCGAGGGATCGGTGGCGTTGCTCTTGATCGCGACCTGCACGTTCTTGTAGCCGCCGAGGTCGGACTCGTCGCGGTCGAGGATCTCCGTCTTCCAGCCCTTCGCCTCGGCGTAGTGGAGATACATCCGGAGGAGGTCGGCCGCGAACAGCGCGCTCTCGGCTCCGCCCTCGCCGCCCTTGATCTCCATGATGACGTCCCGGCCGTCGTCGGGGTCGCGCGGGATGAGCAGGCGCCGCAGCTTCTCCTGCGCCACCCGCAGCGACTCCTCCAGCTCGGGGACCTCCTCCGCGAAGGCCTCGTCCTCGCGGGCGAACTCGCGCGCGGCCTCGAGGTCCTCGCCGGCCTGGATCCAGGCGGAGTGGGCCGCCTTGATCTGGCTCAGCTCCGCGTAGCGCCGGTTGACCTTCTTGGCGCGGGCGGCATCGGCGTGGAGGGCCGGGTCGGAGAGCTGCGTCTGCAGGTCCTCGTGCTCGGCGAGGAGGACGCTGACGGATTCGAACATGGGGTCCTGGCTTCCGGAGGTGGTCGGGGTCGGGCTCATCGCCCGGGGACGCGAAAACGTCCGCGGCCGCCCCCGGTGACAGGGGCGACCGCGGACGTCGGGGCGCTAGTGGTGGCCGTTGCCGTGGCCGGCGGTGGCCGGGCCGACGGCCGACTTCGAGACCTGCATGAGGAACTCGACGTTGGACGAGGTCTCCTTCAGGCGCGACAGGATGATCTCCAGCGCCTGCTGCTGGTCGAGCCCGGCGAGGGCGCGGCGCAGCTTCCAGGTGATCTTGACCTCGTCGGCGCTGAGCAGCATCTCCTCGCGGCGCGTGCCGGAGGCGTTCACGTCGACGGCGGGGAAGATCCTCTTGTCGGCGAGGTGACGGGAGAGGCGGAGCTCCATGTTGCCGGTGCCCTTGAACTCCTCGAAGATCACCTCGTCCATCTTCGAGCCGGTCTCGATGAGCGCCGTCGCGAGGATGGTGAGCGAGCCGCCGTTCTCGATGTTGCGCGCCGCTCCGAAGAACTTCTTCGGCGGGTACAGCGCCGAGGCGTCCACGCCGCCCGAGAGCACGCGGCCCGAGGGAGGAGCGGTCACGTTGTAGGCGCGGCCGAGACGGGTGATGGAGTCGAGCAGCACGACCACGTCGTGGCCCAGCTCGACCAGGCGCTTGGCGCGCTCGATCGCGAGCTCGGCGACGGTCGTGTGGTCCTCGGCCGGGCGGTCGAAGGTGGAGGCGACGACCTCGCCGCGCACGGTGCGCTGCATGTCGGTGACCTCCTCCGGACGCTCGTCGACCAGGACGACCATCAGGTGGACCTCGGGGTTGTTCTGCACGATCGCATTGGCGATCTGCTGCAGGACGATGGTCTTGCCGGCCTTGGGCGGCGCGACGATCAGGCCGCGCTGTCCCTTGCCGATCGGGGCGACCAGGTCGATGATCCGCTGGGTCAGCTTGCCGGGCTCCGTCTCGAGGCGCAGGCGCTCGGTCGGGTAGAGCGGCGTGAGCTTCTGGAACTCGACGCGCGCAGCGGCCTCCTCGACGGTCTGGCCGTTGATCGAGTCGACGCGGACGATCGCGTTGTACTTCTGGCGGCCGCCGCCCTCGCCCTCGCGGGGCTGGCGGATGGCGCCGACGACCGCGTCGCCCTTGCGCAGGTTGTACTTCTTGACCTGGCCGAGGGAGACGTAGACGTCGCTGACGCCGGGGAGGTACCCGGTGGTGCGCACGAAGGCGTAGTTGTCGAGGACGTCGAGGATGCCGGCGACCGGGATGAGGACGTCGTCCTCGCCGATCTCGGGCTCGAAGTCGTCGCCGATCACTCCGCCGCGGCGCTTGCGGTCGCGATAGCGGCTGCGGCGGCCGTCCTCGCCCTCGGCCTGCTGGCCGTTCTGGGGCTGTCCGGAGCCGTTCTGCTGAGGAGCCTGCTGGCCCTCGGACTGCGCGGCGCCGCGCGCGCCTTGGCCGTTCTGCGGCTGGGACTGCGCGGCGGGGCTCTGCTGAGCGTCGTTCTGGCGGTCGTCCCCGCGGTTGCGGTTCCGGTTGCGTCGGTTGCGGCCGCGGCCGGTGCCCTGCTGGTCGCCGTTCTGCTGCTGGTCTCCGCCCTGCTGCTCCTGCTGGTCGCCGGATTCGGAGGAGTCGGCGTCGTTCTCGGCGGGCGCCTGCTCGGCCTGCTCGGAGGCGCCCCCGCGGCTGCGGCGGCGTCCGCGGCGCTCGCGCTGGCCGCCCTCGCGGGAGGAGTCGTCCGACTCCGGCCCGTTGGGCAGCTCGATGTCGATGACGGGCTTCGCGGCCTGGTCGGCGTCGCGGTCCTGCTCGATGACGGGGAGGTCGGGGATCAGCGACTCCACGCCGGTCCCGCCGGGGATGTTGAGGTGCTCGCCGGCGGCGACGGTGCCGCTGGAGGCGCGGCGCGAGCTGCGTCGGCGGGGCGCGCGCTCGGCGGGCTCGGCGACCGGCTCGGCCGCCGCGGGGAGCTCGAGCTCGACGGGGGCCGACTCGGCGGCCGTCGCGGAGGGCTCGTCGACTATGGGCGCGGCCTGCTCGAGGACGTCGGCCGTGTCGGCCTCGGTGCTCTCGACGGGCGTCGGCAGCTCCGCCGGCGCCTCGGGCTGCGGAGCGGACTGCTCGGCCACATCGGCCGGCTCGGCCTCGACGCCGGTGGCGTCGACGTCCGGGGCGACCGCTGCGTCGTCCGGAGCGACCGCGTCGGCGATCGCGGCGGGCGCGTCCTCGGCGGAGGCGGCGCGCAGGTCCGAGATGGCCTGGACCAGCTCGCCCTTGCGGAGCTTGGAGGCGCCGCCGAGGCCGAGCCCCGTCGCGAGAGCCTGGAGCTCGGCGACGCGCAGACCGGAGAGGTCGGCGGTGAGGTCCACGGCCGAGCCGTGGGTGTTGACGTCTGTCACTGGAGAGGGTTCCTTCCCCCCGGGAACGAGTGCTCACCGGGAGAGCTCATCGACCGTGCGGTGCCATCGCGTGTTCTGATCCACGCGATGCTCTCGGCCGCCGGGACCGACTGCCGCAGAGAGCGAGGAGAGGGCCCGGAGACCAGGCGCCGGTCTGCAAGAGGAGCAGGGGCGCCCTTCACACGATGTGATGGCCGTGGTTGTCGGGACGATCCGTCGGACAGATTCCGCTCGTTACGCGGTTCCTCGGGATGCGGTCCCCACTGTAGCACCCTTGAAGTCGACGGCCAGCATGTGCGCGCGCCACGGCGTGGGGGCCTCCCGCTCCACCAGATCCGCGGCGGCGAGGCGCTGGGCGGGGTCGCTGCAGAGCACCAGGACGCTCGGTCCGGCACCCGAGACGACGGCCGCGTAGCCGTGCGAGCGCAGCAGCGCGATCAGCGCTGAGGTCTCGGGCATGGCGGCCGCGCGGTAGTTCTGGTGCAGCTTGTCCTCGGTCGCCGCGAACAGCAGCTCCGGGCTCTGGATGAGGGCGGCGATCAGGAGCGAGGAGCGCGAGACGTTGAACACCGCGTCCTCGTGCGGCACGCTCTGCGGCTGCAGCGAGCGTGCCAGCCGCGTCGACATGGTGTGCTCGGGCACGAAGACGACCGGGGACACGCCGCGGTGGACCATGAGCTTCTTGGAGCGCGGTCGCAGCGGCGAGTCGTCGGCGCCGGAGGCGTGCGGCTCGACCCAGGCGATGGTGAGGCCGCCGAACAGTGCGGGCGCCACGTTGTCGGGGTGCCCCTCCATCTCGGTGGCGATGCGGAGGAGGTCGTCCGAGTCGAGCTCGACGACGCCCTCGAGCAGGCCCTTCGCGGCCATGATGCCGGAGACGATCGCGGCGCCGGACGAGCCCATCCCGCGGCCGTGCGGGATGATGTTGCGCGCGATCACCTCGATGCCGGGCATCTCCTGCCGCTGGTCGGCGAACGTGTACGCGATGGCCTGCACGACGAGGTTCGTCTCGTCGGTCGCCACCTCTCCCTCGCCGACCCCGTGCACGGTGACCCGCGCACCCGTGGCCGCGACGGCCGTCACGTCGAGCTCGTCGTAGAACGAGAGCGCCAGGCCGAGCGTGTCGAAGCCGGGGCCCAGGTTCGCCGAGGTGGCGGGGACCTTGACGTGGACGGTGCGGCCGACGGGAACCGCCGAGGTCATGCGCCGGCCAGCCCCAGCACGTCCGCGATCGCGGCGGTGTCGACCGGGACGACGGTCGGCGTGATGTCCGCGCCGTCGGCCGTGCGGAGCGCCCACTGCGGGTCCTTGAGCCCGTGGCCGGTGACCGTCAGGACGACGGTCGCGTCCTTCGGGATCGCTCCGGCCTCGGCGCGCTCGAGGAGCCCCGCGACGCTGATCGCCGACGCCGGCTCGACGAAGACGCCGACCTCGCCCGCGAGGATGCGGTACGCCTCGAGGATCTTCTCGTCGCTGATCGCGCCGAAGTAGCCGTCGCTGACGGTGCGCGCGTTGAGGGCGAGCTCCCACGAGGCCGGGTTGCCGATCCGGATCGCGCTGGCGATCGTCTCGGGGTGGCGGACCGGGGCGCCGTGCACGATCGGAGCGGAGCCCTCGGCCTGGAAGCCGAACATGCGCGGGAGGCGGGTCGACTCGCCGCGCTCCAGCTCCTCCGAGTAGCCGCGGAAGTAGGCGGTGTAGTTGCCCGCGTTGCCGACCGGGACGATGTGGAAGTCCGGCGCGTCGCCCAGCACCTCGACGACCTCGAAGGCCGCGGTCTTCTGGCCGGCGATGCGGTCCGGGTTCACCGAGTTGACCAGGTGGACCGGGTAGTTCTTCGCGAGGTCGCGGGCGATGTCGAGGCAGTCGTCGAAGTTGCCCTGCACCTGCAGCAGCTGCGCGTTGTGCGCGATCGCCTGGCTGAGCTTGCCCAGGGCGATCTTGCCCTCCGGCACCAGGACGGCCGCGGTGATGCCGGCGTGCGTCGCGTAGGCGGCGGCCGACGCGGAGGTGTTGCCGGTCGAAGCGCAGATGACGGCCTTCGCGCCGTGCTCGACGGCCTTCGAGATCGCCATGGTCATGCCGCGGTCCTTGAAGGAGCCGGTCGGGTTCATGCCCTCGTACTTGACCCACACCTTCGCGCCCGTGCGCGCCGAGAGGGCCGCCGCGGGGATGAGCGGCGTGCCGCCCTCGCCGAGAGTGATGACCGGGGTCGCCTCGGTGACATCGAGGCGGTCCGCGTACTCGTGCAGGACTCCGCGCCACTGCTTGGCCATCTCAGGCTCCTTCAACTCGTAGAACGGACGTCACGGCGCCGACGAAACCATGGGAATGGAGGGCGGTGACGGTGGCCGCCAGATCGGATTCCGCCGCGGCGTGCGTGCCGATGACCAGGGTAGCGGTAGGCTCGCGCCGCTCCGCACCGCCCTGCTCCTCCAGCGGGTCGGCGCCGGGCGGGGTCTGCACCAGGGTCTCGACCGAGACGCCGTGGTCGGCGAAGACGCCCGCGATCTGCGCGAGCACGCCGGGGCGGTCGAGCACCTCGAGGGTGACCTGGTACCGGGTGGTGACGTGGCCGATCGGGAGGACCGCGAGCCCGGAGCTCGCGCTGGTCACCAGGCCGGGGCCGCCGACGACGTGGCGGCGGGCGGCCGACACGACGTCGCCGAGGACGGCGGAGGCCGTCTCGATCCCGCCGGCGCCGGCGCCGTAGAACATCAGGTCGCCGGCCGCCTCCGCCTCGACGAAGACCGCGTTGTTGGCCCCGTGCACGGCCGCGAGCGGGTGGGAGCGGTGCACGAGCGCGGGGTAGACCCGCGCGGACACGCCCTCCACGCCGGTCTTGGCGTCGGTCAGCCGCTCGCAGATCGCGAGCAGCTTGATCACGTAGCCGGAGTCGCGGGCCTGGTCGACCTGCGCCTTCGTGATGCCGGTGATGCCCTCGCGGTGCACCAGGGTGACCGGGACGTCGGTGTGGAAAGCGAGGCGGGCGAGGATCGCCGCCTTCTGCGCCGCGTCGTAGCCCTCGATGTCGGCGGTCGGGTCGGACTCGGCGTAGCCGAGCTCGGTCGCGCGGGCGAGCGCGTCCTCGAGGCTCGCGTGCTCGGTGTCCATCCGGTCGAGGATGTAGTTGGTCGTGCCGTTGACGATGCCGAGGATGCGGTGGACCCGGTCGCCGGCGAGGCTGTCGCGCAGCGGCCGGATGATCGGGATCGCGCCGGCGACGGCCGCCTCGTAGTTGAGCTGGGCGCCCACCTGGTCGGCGGCCTCGAAGAGCTCGTTGCCGTGGGCGGCGAGCAGCGCCTTGTTGGCCGTGATCACGTCCGCGCCCGACGAGATCGCCGTGAGGATGTGGCTGCGGGCGGGCTCGAGCCCGCCGATCAGCTCGACCACGATGTCGGCGCCCAGGATCAGCGACTCGGCGTCGGTGGTGAGCAGGTGCTTCGGGATGTCGGCGGTGCGGGGCGCGTCCACGTCCCTGACGGCCACGCCCACGAGCTCCAGCGGCGCCCCCACGCGCTGGGCGAGCTCGTCGCCGTGGTCGAGCAGGAGGCGCGCCACCTGGGCACCGACGGACCCGGCGCCCAGCAGGGCGACGCGGAGGCTGCGGTACTCGATCATCGGGAGGTGGCCTTTCGTTCGATGCCGGCGTCGCGGCGGAGGAGGTCCTCCTCGGTCTCGCCGCGCACGAGGACGCGCGAGCGCCCGTCGCGGACGGCGACCACCGGGGGGCGCCCGAGGTAGTTGTAGTTGCTGGCGAGCGACCAGCAGTAGGCGCCGGTCGCGGCGACGGCGAGCAGGTCGCCCGGCCGCACGTCCGCGGGCAGGAAGTCGTCGTGGACGACGATGTCGCCCGACTCGCAGTGCTTCCCGGCCACCCGCACGAGGGCGGGCTCGGCCGAGGAGGAGCGGTCGGCGATCCGCGCCGTGTAGTCGGCGCCGTAGAGCGCCGGACGGGCGTTGTCGCTCATGCCGCCGTCGACGCTGACGTAGCGGCGGACCGCGGTCGAGCCCTCGGAGCCGACCGTCACATCCTTCACGGTGCCCACCTCGTAGAGGGTGACGCCGGCGGGCCCGATCAGCGAGCGGCCGGGCTCGATCGCGATGTGCGGCACCGGGACGCCGCGGGCGGAGCACTGCTCGGCGACCGCGTCGGCGACGGCGGCCGCGATCTCGGCGATCGGGGTCGGGTCGTCGGCACTGGTGTACGCGATGCCGAAGCCGCCGCCGAGGTTGAGCTCCGGCACGGGCCCGTCCGCGAGCAGTGCCGCGTGGACGTCGAGCAGGCGCGACGCCGACTCCGCGAACCCGGCGGAGCCGAAGATCTGGGATCCGATGTGGCAGTGCAGCCCGAGGAACCGCAGGGAGGAGAAGGAGCGGATGCGGGCGACCGCGGCCGGGCAGTCGGCGAGTGCGAGGCCGAACTTCTGGTCCTCGTGCGCCGTGGCGAGGAACTCGTGGGTGTGCGCGTGCACTCCGCTGTTGACCCGGAGGCGCACCGCCTGCACGCGGCCGTGCCGCTCGGCCGCGGCTGCGACGCGCTCGATCTCGACGAGGCTGTCGAGCACGATCGTGCCCGCGCCCACCTCGACGGCCCTGTCGATCTCGCGGAGCGACTTGTTGTTGCCGTGGAGGCCGAAGCGCTCGGGCTCGATCCCGGCGGCGAGGGCCACTGCCATCTCGCCGCCGCTGGAGAGGTCGAGGTTCAGGCCCTCGTCGCGCATCCAGCGGGCGACCTCGGTCGAGAGGAACGCCTTGCCCGCGTAGTAGACCGTGACGCCGGTGCCGATCCGGCCGAGCTCGCGGGCGAAGACCTCGCGCATCTCGACGGCCCTGCGGCGGGCGTCGGCCTCGTCCACCACGTAGAGAGGAGTGCCGTGCTCGCGCACCAGCTCGGCGACGGGCACTCCGGCGATCCGGATCCCGCCGTCCTCGCCGCGCTCGGCGCTGTCCGGCCACACGCCGTCGGCCAGGGCGTTCGGGTCGGCGGGCGTGTGCAGCCACTCAGGCGCGAGCGGATGCCGGGGGGCGCGGGCGTCGACGGTGTCCACGGGTGAGACCTCACAGGAGAGAGTGGGAGCGTCACTGCGGGGCGAGCGGGTCCGGATTGACCCCTGAAGCCAGCGATGTCAGTGTTCGGCCCGCGGAAGACGCCGGCACAGGGCTCCGATCCTACCGGTCCGGGGCGGCGGCGCCGCGCGGGCTCAGGCGCACGTGCCCGGTTCCTGCTCCGCGGGGTCGCTGAGGAACGTCGGAGAGAGCGCGAAGCTCGCGTTCAGCGACTCGTCGGCGACCTCGACTCCGGTCAGCGTCAGTCCGCGCGGCACCGAGTCCGCGATGCACACGGAGGACGGAGCGAGCAGGTCGCCGGAGACGGCGCCGAAGCGGTCGCGGAAGTCGGTCGCCGAGAAGGTCGCACCGGCGGCGGAGACCTCGGCCGGGGTCAGCCGGATGGCGCCGTCCACGGCCGCGAGCTCCATCCCCACGCCCGCGCCGAGCCGGAGGCCCAGCACCTCGACGGAGGCGGTCACGCGCACGAGCGGAGCGTCCAGGGTCACCTCGTCGACGGGAACGGTGCTGCGCTCGGTGACGAGCCGCGAGACCGAGGCCGCGTCGATCGCGACCGTGGTGCTGCCGGACTCGACCGCTCCGACGCCGCTCACCGGCACCCCGATCAGGGTCGCAGCGACGTCGCCGTCGAGCTCGCCGAACGTCACGTCCGAGCTGCGCAGGTCGAGCCGGTCCAGTCGCCCCGAGACGAGCTGCGGGAGAACGGCCCAGCCGGCGACGTCGACGTCCACCGCCCGGTCCGCGGGCAGTGCGAGCGCCTCGCGGAGGCTCGCGGCGGCGCGGTCCGCGACGGCGCGGCGGGCGAGCGAGTCGCCCACCACCGCCGCGACCACGAGCAGCACCAGCACCACGACGACCACCACGGCCGCGCGTCCCCCGCGCCGGCGCCGCGGCGCCGCCCCCGACGCGCTCACATCCGGTCCGGGGCCGTGACGCCCAGCAGGGAGAGCCCGTTGCGGAGCACCTGCCCGGTCGCCTCGTTCAGGCGCAGCCGGGTCGAGTGCACGGCCTCGACCGGGTCCTCGCCCTGCGGCACGACCCGGCAGTTGTCGTACCAGCGGTGGTAGAGGCCGGCGACCTCCTCGAGGTACCGCGCGACGCGGTGCGGCTCGCGCAGCTCCGCGGCGTGCGCCACGATGCGCGGGAACTCCTGCAGGCCGCCGAGCAGCGCCGACTCGGTCGGATGCACCAGCGTCTCGGGCGCGAACGGCTCGACGGGGACGCCCGACGCCGCGGCCTTCGCCGCGACCTGGCGGGTGCGCGCGTGGGCGTACTGCACGTAGTAGACGGGGTTGTCGTTGCTCCGCTTGGTCAGCAGGTCGAGGTCGATGTCGAGGGTCGAGTCGGCCGAGGAGCGCACCAGCGAATAGCGCGCGGCGTCCACGCCGACGGCCTCCGTGAGGTCCTCCATCGTGACGACGGTCCCCGCCCGCTTGGACATCCGGACCGCCTCGCCGTCGCGGAGCAGGTTGACCAGCTGGCCGATCAGGATCTCGAGGTTCACGCCCGGGGTGTCGCCGAACGCCGCGCACATCGCCATCATCCGGCCGATGTAGCCGTGGTGGTCGGCGCCGAGCATGATGATCGCCCGATCGAAGCCGCGCTCGCGCTTGTCGAGGTAGTAGGCGAGGTCGCCCGCGATGTAGGCCGCCTCCCCGTCGCTCTTGATGATGACGCGGTCGCGGTCGTCGCCGAACGAGGTGGTCCGCAGCCAGGTGGCGCCGTCCGCCTCGAAGATGTGCCCGAGCTCGCGGAGGCGCTCGATCGCGCGGTCGACGGCACGCGACTCGTGCAGGGAGTTCTCGTGGAAGTACACGTCGAAGTCGACGCCGAACTCGTGCAGGCTCTGCTTGATCTCGCCGAACATCAGCTCGACGCCGATCGAGCGGAAGGTCTCGGCGAGCTCCTCCTCGGGCAGGACGGCGAGGTCGCCCGGGTAGGCGGCCGCGACGCGCTCGGCGATGTCGCCGATGTAGGCGCCGCCGTAGCCGTCCTCCGGGGTCGGCTCGCCGCGGTGGGCGGCGAGGAGGCTCCGCGTGAAGCGGTCGATCTGCGCGCCGTGGTCGTTGAAGTAGTACTCGCGGGTCACCTCGGCGCCCTGCGAGAGGAGCATCCGGGCCAGGCTGTCGCCGACCGCCGCCCAGCGCGTCCCGCCGATGTGGATGGGGCCGGTGGGGTTGGCGGAGACGAACTCGAGGTTCATCCGGACGCCGGCGTAGGCGGACCCGGTGCCGTAGGCCTCGCCCGCCTCGACGATCGCGCCGGCAAGGGCACCCGCGGCCGCGGCCTCGAGCCGGACGTTGAGGAAGCCGGGACCGGCGACCTCGACCGTGGCGACGCCCTCGACCGCGCCCAGCCCCTCGGCCAGCTCGGCGGCGAGCTCGCGCGGGTTCGCGCCGACCCGCTTCGCGAGCTTCATCGCGATGTTCGAGGCCCAGTCGCCGTGGTCGCGGTTCTTCGGGCGCTCCAGCACGACGTCCGAGAGCTCGACGCCCGCATCGCTCCCCCGTCGCTGCACGGCGTCGAGGACGAGGGCGTGCAGGGAGGCGGCGAGCTGTTCGGGAGTCACGGGGAGCGATTCTACCGGCCGCCGCGCCCGCGCCCCCCGTCCCTCCTGCACCGTGAGGCCGCTCGGCAGGGCGGCGTTGCTAGGGTGCGACGCATGCGCCGTCCCGCCGCCCTCCTCCTCGTCGCCCTCGCCGCGGCGGCCCTCTCCGGCTGCTCCGCCGCGGCCGACCCGGAGCCGAGCGCGAGCGGCGCCGTCAGCGGCACGCCGATCCCCCTCGCCTGCGAGCAGCTGGTCCCGGCCTCGGCGCTCGCGGGCCTGTGGGGCGGATTCTCCCCGGACGACGGCATCGGGACCACCGCCGTCTCCGAGGAGATCGCCCAGTACGACGGCCTGGTCTGCGGATGGTCCGACGATTCGGGCGCCGAGCTGCAGCTGGCCGTGGCCCACCTCGACCCCGCGGTGATCGAGGCGCTCAAGAACGAGTTCTTCACCACCAGCAAGGCCGTCCCCACCTACGGCAAGCCGCCGGAGATCGAGGGCTACTACCAGGTGGCCGAGGGGCGGGGCGTCGCGGACGCCTTCGTCGGCGAGTACTGGATCGAGGCGTCCAGCGCCTCCTTCGTCGAGCCGGGCGACCCCGAGCCGCTCGTGCGGTCGGCGATCGGCGTCCTCGCCGACTGAGCCCCGGCGTCAGCCCAGGCGCACCGGCGAGACGTGGTCGTCGACGAGCGCCGCGTCGCAGTCGGCCTCCACGCTCATCCCGGTCAGGCGCAGGTCCGTCAGGTAGCTGCTGAGGAACGCGGTGTCGGCCGTGTCCCGGCCGGACGAGATGCGCAGCATCGACCCGCGCGGAGCCAGCCGGGTCGCGTCCACGACGTGCCAGGCGCCGCCCACCCAGGCCTCCGTGACCGCGTGGAAGTCCCGCGGCTCGAGGCCCGGCGCGTAGACCGCCGTCACCCGGGCGGGGATGTCGAGGGCGCGGAGCAGCCCGGCGACCGTGTGCGCGAAGTCCCGGCACACGCCCTGGCCGCTCTCGATGACCTGCGCCGCTCCCCCGGTGCCGACCGTCGACCCGTAGACGTACGACAGGTGGCCGTGCACCCATTCCTCGACGGCCGTCAGCGCCTCGAGGCCCCGGGCCCGCCCGAATTCGCGCCGGGCTATCCCGCCGAGCACGTCCGCCTCGGCGTACCGGCTCGGCCGCAGGTACTCGACGAGCTCGAGCTCGCTCGGCTCGTCCGGAGCGCCGTGCCCGGCGACCCGCGCCCGGTACTCGACCCGCAGGTCGCCCTCGTTCCCCGCGACGCGGTGCACGCGGGCGCCGTGCCGCGCCGGGAACTCCCGCACCGGCACGTCCTGACCGTCGAGCCGGACGGTGAAGGAGTCCTCGAACGAGTCGCCCGTGGGCGTCGCCGCCACCAGGAAGATCAGGTCGGTCGGGCCGTTGAGACGCAGATCCAGCGAGGCGGAGACGGTGCGCAGCATGGCTCCATCGTGGCATGCGGGAGGACCGCTCCCGGCGTCGGGCCCGCCCCGCCCGGGTGCTAATGTGGTCAGGCACTCCTGGCCCCCATAGCTCAGGGGATAGAGCACTGCCCTCCGGAGGCAGGGGCGTAGGTTCGAATCCTACTGGGGGCACATCCGCGGTCCTCCGCTCTCCTTCCTCGCACATGGGCGCTCAGCTCCGGTGCTCGACGCCCCTCGAGGCGCACCCCTCCATCACGGACCGAGCGGCGTCACCCGGTGGGCGACCGAGTCCGACCGTGGCGCTCCTCAGCCGGCGCTCCGACACTCCCGAGACAGCACGAAGGCCCGCGATCGTCGATCACGGGCCTTCGGGACGTTCACCACCGGCACTCGGCCGGTCGGGCTCACTCGTAGAGGTGGAAGGTGCCGGCGCAGTCGGCCGAGCAGAAGCCGTCGCGGCGACGGGCCGAGGCCGCTCCGCAGGCTTCGCAGCGGCGGCGTCCGAGCATCCGCGAGATCAGGCTCTGAGGCGCCGACGCGACCACCGAGACCGGGGTGTCGGGGCGCACGGGGGATCCCGTGGTCGAATCGAGCTGGATCCCAGCGGTGTCGAGCGTGGCGCGGAGCATCCGCGTTCCTTCCGATCGGTGAACCATGTGCGAGCACTGTATTGCCAGTCCCTGAGATTCTGCGAAGGGCTTGACGCGGCTCGCGATCGAGAGGAGCCGAAATCGACATCTGTCGGTCAGTCGGGATCGACCCGGGGAACGACGAACAGCCGCGCCCCCTCCTGGCGGAGAGGGGCAGGCTGTTCGGGCGTCGGGGATCGGTGGGCGGACGACGCCGGAGCTCATGGGAGCGGGGCGTCGAGCCCGGAACGACCGGGAAGTGGGCCTAGTACGCGCCGCTGGTGCTCCGGGTGTCGATCGCCACCGTCGGTGCGGGAACCGGCACCGGTCGCAGGGCGGGGAGCGAGGCGCTCCTGCCCGTGCGGAACGGCAGCAGGACGAGCATGACGGGAAGAAGGACGATCCACAGGAGGACCGACAGCGCGAGACGCGCCCAGATGGAAAGAATATTGAGCATTTTGTGCCGCCTTCGGGTGACGGTAGAGGTGAACTTCGCGAACAGGATCATCGGGCCGACGGGGAGAGAAGAGTAGAAATGCGCCACTGATCGCGCCTCTCCCGCCACGCCCCCGAGCGGTCTGTTGCTCCTCATTCGTCGCCCAGCGCCGATCGGATGGGTCGATCCCGCATCCGATCGACACACGGCCCGCCCAGTGCGTCCTCCTGGGAGCCGGGCCGTAGGGTGAGCGCGTGAAGATCCTTGTCGTCGAAGACGATCCAGCCATGGGTGAGGCCCTCGTCGGCGGCCTCGAAGACGCCGGCTACGAGGCCGTGCTGACCACGAACGGCATCGACGCGCTCGTCGCGTTCAGCAACGCCGAGTTCTCGGCCGCCATCGTGGACGTCATGCTCCCGGCGATGTCGGGCTTCGAGATCTGCCGCCGGATCCGCGAGCTCGGCCGGCCCACGCCGATCATGCTGCTGACCGCGCGGGACGCGATCGAGGACCGCGTCTTCGGGCTCGACGCCGGAGCGGACGACTACCTCACCAAGCCGTTCGCGTTCACCGAGCTCAACGCGCGCCTCCGGGCCCTCCTGCGCCGCAGCCCGTCGCTGATGTCCACCTCGATCGACGTCGGACGCATCACCGTGGACGGATCGAGCATCCGGCGCACCGCCGACGGCTCGCGCATCCACGTCAGCCCGAAGGAGCTCGAGCTCCTCAAGCTCCTCATCACTCCCGTCGGCTCCGTCGTGACCCGCCAGCGGATCCTCTCCGAGATCTGGGGCGGCGGCGAGATCGTCGACAACAACATCGTCGACCAGTACGTCAGCTACCTGCGCAAGAAGCTCCCGACCGAGGACACGGGCGTCAGCATCGTGACCGTCCGCGGCAAGGGCTACTTCCTCCGCCCGGTCGAGTAGCCCGTGTCGCGGATGAGCACGGCACGCCGCCGGGTCGGCGCGCTCTCGATCCGCGCGAGGATCACCGTGGGAACGGTCGCTGTGGCGACCGCCCTCTTCGCGCTCGCGGCGCTGCTCTTCTACCAGGTGGTCACCGGCATCGTCGACCGCAGCGAGCGGACGATCCTGATGTCGATCGAGGACGAGGTGCGCCGCGACATCTCGGCGGGCAACGTCCCGCGCACGCAGGGCTCGTCGACGGGCCAGCTGTTCCTCGCCCTCGCTCCCGACGGGAGCGTCAGCACCTCGACCATGCCCTCGCGCCTGAGCGGCGAGGTGCTCAGCGCTCTGGCGGAGGAGCCGGCCGACACCTCGCCCCGGTACGCCGACGTGACGACGGCGAACGGCAGCTACCTGGTCCGCTTCACGGCCATCGAGAGCGATCGCGGCGTCTGGCAGGTCGCCTCCGCCCGCGATCAGGCCGCGTCGCAGCTCGTCCTCGACGACTTCGCCCACGTGCTCGTCTACGCCGCGATCTTCCTCGTCGTCACGTTCGGGCTCGCCTCGTGGATCCTGACGGGCGCGGCCCTCGCCCCGGTGCGCCGGATGCGGGCGCGCGCGGATCAGATCGCCGCCGAGCCCGGGCAGGGCGACCAGCTCCCGGTCGTCGGCACGCGCGACGAGATCGACGAGCTCGCGGTGACGCTGAACGCGTTCCTGACCAAGCAGACCGCGTCGCTGGCCCGGGAGAAGCAGATGGTGTCGGATGCGAGCCACGAGCTCCGCACTCCCCTCGCCGCGCTCTCCGCGCAGCTCGAGATCGCCCACCACCGCGTCGACGATCCGGTCGCGGTCGACCGGGTCATCCTCGATGCGCAGAAGAGCGTCGACCGGCTCGTGCGCCTCGCGTCCGCCCTGCTCGACATCTCGCGCATCGAGAGCCGCACCGTCCGCCCGACCGCTCCCTTCGCCGAGCTCGTCGACGAGCTGGTGGGCGCCGTCGACCGCACCCGCCTGCTCGCCTCGGAGTCGGGGGTGGAGATCGACTACGAGATCGACGAGCGCGAGCCTGCGCGGCTCTACGCGGTCGCGTCCCAGGACTTCGGCCGGGTGATCGACAACCTCGTGAGGAACGCGATCCAGGCGATGAACGGCGGCGGCATGATCGTCGCCTCCCTCTCGCAGTCGGACGGGCGCCTGATGCTCAGCGTCTCGGACGACGGACCGGGGATGCCCGACGCCTTCATCCCGGTCGCCTTCGACCGCTTCTCCCGCCCGGACGACTCCCGGACCCTCGCCTCCGGCGGCAGCGGTCTCGGACTGGCACTGGTGCACACCACCGTGCTCTCGGCCGGCGGGACGGTCGCCCTGGTCAACCGCTCCCCCCGGGGTCTCGCGGTCGACATCGTCCTCCCGCCCGTCGGCTCCGCCTGAGCCGCCCCGCCCCGGGAATGACGAAGGCCCCCGGCGGACCGGGGGCCTTCGTGGAGGATCGTCAGCGAGGGTCGTCCTCGGGGCGGACGGGCTGCGGCTGCGGGTCGCCGATCGCAGCGGGCGGCGGAGCCCAGGCCGTCTGCGGCGCCTCCGCCGGGGAGGTGCCGCCGTCGAGCAGGTTGCGCGCGCGGTTGACCACCTCGGGGTCCACGAGCACGGAGTAGCTGGTCGCGATCACCTGCATGGTCGAGGTGAAGTCGCGACGGCGGCGGTTCACGGCGTAGGAGGCGAGCCCGAAGAGCATCCCGAAGCCGGCGCCGAGGAGGACCGCCGCGATGAGGAAGGAGAGCTCCGTCGTCGGCGAGAAGATGATGAGCAGGAGGCCCAGGAACACACCGAGCCAGGCGCCGGAGGCCGCTCCGGCGAGGGCGACGCGGCCCCAGGTGAGCTTGCCGGTCACCCGCTCGACGCTCTTGAGCTCGTTGCCGATGATGGCGAGCTGGCGCACCGGGAAGTCGGCGCGGGCGAGCACGTCGACGGCGGCCTGCGCCTCCTGGTAGGTGTCGAACGTGGCGAGGATCTCCCCGCGCGGGATCGTGGGGAAGGCCGGCCCTCGGCCGCTGAACGGCGTCTGCTGAGTCACCCGGACAGAATCGCACAGGCCACTTGAAGGTCTCTGAACGGATTCGGAGAACCGGCCGAGGGCGAGCCGGGAACGCTCGGCGTCCGCCCGGCTGCACGGGACTAGGTTTGTAGCCGTGAGTTCCGCCAGAGTCTTCGTCGCGCGCTTGGCCGGATGCAGTGTCTTCGACCCGGCCGGCGATCGCGTCGGCAAGGTCCGCGACGTGCTCCTGGTCTACCGGCAGAACGACGCCCCGCGGGTGGTCGGCCTGGTGGTCGAGATCCCCGGGCGCCGTCGCGTCTTCGTGTCGATCGGCCGGGTCACCAGCATCGGCAGCGGCCAGATCATCACCACCGGGCTCATCAACGTGCGCCGCTTCGAGCAGCGGGGCGGCGAGGTCCGCGTCATCGCCGAGCTCCTCGGCCGCCGGGTGACCTTCGTGGACGGCTCCGGTGACGCGGTCGTCGAGGACGTCGCGATCGAGGAGGCCGCTCCCGGCGAGTGGGAGCTCGCGCAGCTCTTCGTCCGCCGGCCCAAGACCAGCCCCTCCCCCTTCGCCAAGGGCGCGACCGCCTTCGCCGGCTGGCGCGAGGTCCGCGAGAGCGTCTCGACCGAGGCGCAGTCCGCCGAGCAGTACGTCGCCAGCCTCTCCGAGCTCAAGCCCGCCGACCTCGCCAGCACGCTCCTCGATCTGCCGCAGCAGCGGATGCTCGAGGTCGCCGGCGAGCTCTCGGACGACCGCCTCGCGGACGTGCTCGAGGAGATGCCCGAGAGCGAGCAGGTCGAGATCCTCGGCCGGCTCGACGACGACCGCGCAGCCGACGTCCTCGACCAGATGCAGCCGGACGACGCGGCCGACCTGATCGCCCAGCTCTCGGAGGAGCGCGGCGAGGCGCTCCTGGAGCTGATGGAGCCGGAGGAGGCCGACGACGTCCGCATGCTCCTCACCTACGCCCCGGAGTCCGCCGGCGGTCTGATGACCACGGAGCCGATCATCGTCTCCTCCGAGGCGACCGTCGCCGAGGGTCTCGCCCTCATCCGCCGCCACGAGCTCGCCCCGGCCCTCGGCGCCGCCGTCTGCGTCACACTGCCGCCCTACGAGCCGCCGACCGGCCGCTTCCTCGGCATGGTGCACTTCCAGCGGATGCTCCGCTACCCGCCGCACGAGCGCCTCGGCACCCTGCTCGACCAGAGCATGGACCCGATCACGCCCGAGACCTCGGCGGCCGAGGTCGCCCGGATCCTGGCCAGCTACAACCTCGTCTCGGTGCCCGTCGTCGACGCGTCCCACCGCCTCGTCGGCGTCGTGACCATCGACGACGTCCTCGACTACCTCCTCCCCGACGACTGGCGCAGCCACGGCGACGACGACGAACCGAGGAAGCCGGTGACGACGGCGACGCAGGGCGTCCCGCTCGTGCCGCCGGCACCCGCGGCGACAGGCAGGACACGACGGGGACGGAGGGGCGCGCGTGGCTAGGGACACCAAGCAGGACCGGCGCCTGGACGCTCCCAAGGGCTTGCGCACCCGCGTCCTCTCGCGGCGGAACCGCCCGAGCAGCGACCGCTTCGGCCGCCTGACCGAGTCGTTCGCCCGCGGCATGGGCACGCCGTGGTTCCTGGTCGGGATGACGATCTTCTGCGTCTTCTGGCTGATGTTCAACACCTACGGGCCCGCGGACGCTCGCTTCGACTCTCAGGCCCTCGGCTTCACGGTGCTGACGCTGATCCTCTCGCTGCAGGCCTCCTACGCCGCGCCGCTCCTGCTGCTCGCGCAGAACCGACAGGACGACCGCGACCGCGTGCAGATCGAGCAGGACCGTCAGCGGGCCGAGCGCAACCTCGCGGACACCGAGTACCTCGCGCGCGAGGTCGTGGCCCTGCGCCTGGCGATCCGCGACATGGCGAGCAAGGACTTCATCCGCTCGGAGCTGCGCGGCCTGCTCGAGGAGCTCGAGAAGGATCGGGCGCAGGAGCCCGAGCGGCGCGATGCCTGACGTCGCCGCCATCGAGACCGCCGTCAGGACGGCGCTGGCCCGCGTCGTCGATCCGGAGATCCGGAAGCCCATCACCGAGCTCGACATGCTCGAGTCGGTCGAGGCGGGGGCCGACGGAGCCGTCCGCGTCGCGATCCGGCTGACCATCGTCGGCTGCCCGGCCGCCTCCGCGATCGAGCGCGACGTGCGCGAGGCCGCGGCCTCGGCTCCCGGAGTCACGGCGGTCGATGTCGTGGTCGGAGTCATGACTCCGGCGCAGCGCACCGCCCTCACCGAGCGCCTCCAGGGCGGCCGCCGGAGCATGCCCTTCGGCCCGGACTCGCTCACCCGCGTGTACGCGGTCACCAGCGGCAAGGGCGGCGTCGGCAAGTCGACCGTCACCGCCAACCTCGCGGTCGCCCTCGCTCAGCGGGGGCTCGCGGTCGGCCTCGTGGACGCCGACGTGCACGGCTTCTCCATCCCCGGCCTGCTCGGCCTGATGCACGACGGGCGCGTCGCGGGGCCCACCCGCGTCGGCGAGCTGATGCTGCCGCCGGTGGCGCACGGCGTGAAGGTCATCTCGATCGGGATGTTCCTCGAGGGCGACACCCGGGGGGCGGCCGTCTCCTGGCGCGGACCCATGCTGCACCGCACCATCTCCCAGTTCCTCACCGACGTGTACTTCGGCGACCTCGACGTGCTCCTGCTCGACCTGCCTCCCGGCACGGGGGATGTGGCGATCTCCATCGGGCAGCTGCTCCCGCATGCGGAGGTCCTCATCGTCACCACCCCGCAGCCGGCGGCCGCCGACGTGGCCGAGCGCAGCGGCGCGCTCGCCCGCCAATCGGGTCAGCGCATCGTCGGAGTGGTCGAGAACATGTCGGGGCTTCCGCAGCCCGACGGCTCGGTGCTGGAGCTCTTCGGCAGCGGAGGCGGGGCCGAGGTCGCGCGTCGGCTCACTGCGACGGGCGACGAGGTGCCGCTGCTCGCGTCGCTGCCGATCTCCGTGGCGCTGCGGGCAGGGGGCGACGAGGGCGTGCCCGTCGTCGTCGGCGATCCGGAGGATCCTGCCGCCCGGGCGATCGACGCCCTGGCGGCGACGCTCGCCGCGCGGCCGCGGGGACTGACCGGCCGTCGGCTTCCGCTCGCCGTCGGCTGACGCCTCCGCGCGGCTTCGTGCGGGCGGCGTCGGTCGAGACGCCCGCCCGACGCTCCTCGCGGAGCAGGGCTCAGGTGGCCTCGGAGTCGATCGGCGGCGGCGCGACGCTCGAGAGCGTGCCGGACGAGACGGAGCGCTGCATCGTCGTGTAGTAGCTGTCCTGCGCGGAGCCGGTGCCGCCCGGCACGACCGGAGCGGCGACAGCGGTGGGCGGCTTCACGGTGGGGGCCGGATCGTCCTCGAGCAGGGCGTCGCGGATGATGCGGCGGGGATCGTACTGGCGCGGGTCGAGCTTCTTCCAGTCGACGTCGTTGAACTCGTCGCCCATCTCGTCCTTGACGCGCTCCCGGGCCTGCGTGGCGAATCCGCGCACCTTGCGCACGAGCTGCCCGAGCTGGGCGGCGTAGTGCGGGAGGCGGTCGGGACCCAGCACGAAGACAGCGATGACCCCGATGATGAGGAGCTTGTCGAACGTCAGACCGAACACGAGGACAACACTAACCCGCCGCGCCTCCCTCGCGGAGCCCGCGCGCCACCGTACCCTGACGATGCCCGGGCGCGATCCGCTCGGTGCACCGATCAGAGGAGCGCCCCCGTGTCCGACAAGGATGCCAACTGGAAGTACGCCGAGGACGCGGTCGTCGAGTCGGAGGCCATCGCCTCGGCCCGCCGGCTCTCGGTCGAGCTGGGCATCGACGCCGTCTCCCCCTCGATCGGAGCGCAGGCCGCGCTGGTCGCCGCCGCGGCGCGCGCGACCTCCATCATCGAGATCGGCACCGGCACCGGAGTGAGCGGCCTGTGGCTGCTCGACGGCGCCCCCGAGGCGATGCTCACCTCGATCGACTCCGAGGCCGTGCACCAGCAGCACGCGCGCGCCCAGTTCCACGAGGCGGGCATCTCGCCCAACCGGCTGCGGCTCATCCCGGGCCGCGCCCTCGAGGTGCTGCCCCGGATGAACGAGAACTCCTACGACATCGTCTTCGTCGACGGCGATCCGCTGCAGGTCATCGAGAACGTCGAGCACGCGCTGCGGCTCGTCCGTCCGGGCGGGACGGTCCTCGTCCCCCACGCGCTCTGGCGCGGACGCGTGGCCAACCCCGCGCAGCGCGACGAGATCGCGACGGCGTTCCGCACGCTGGTGGCCGAGGTCTGCGCCTCCCCCGCCGTGGTCAGCGTGCTCTCGCCGATCGGCGACGGCCTGCTGCAGGCCAACAAGCGCCGCGCCTGACGAGCGCGGCCGACCGAGGAAAGACGGAACGCCCGCCGCACGGTGTGCGACGGGCGTTCACGACGGTGCGGATCAGGCGGGAGACACCACCGACGCGAGCGCGTCGTGCAGCTCTTTCGCCTCTGCATCGTTGACCGAGACGACGAGGCGTCCGCCTCCTTCGAGCGGAACGCGCACGACGATGAGTCGGCCCTCCTTAACAGCCTCCATCGGTCCGTCTCCGGTCCTCGGCTTCATGGCCGCCATAGAGTTCCCCTTTCGTGACGTATCCCCCTATTATCGTGCATCCGCGGGGGTGTTCCGAACCGCGCCCGGAAGTCGGGCGTCAGCCGATCACGGCGGGGACCAGTCGCCCGGGGTGAACACCCAGCACAGCAGCACCCAGACGATCTGCCCGACGATCGATGCGGCCACCACGAACACCCTCAGGAGAGTCGACCGCGGCACCGCGAGCGCCCCGGCCAGCGGGAACATCGGCATCAGGATGCGGAACGTGCTCGACTGCGGGTAGAAGAACGCGAAGAGGTAGATCGCGTAGCCGCCGACCCAGAGCCGCGAGAAGACGTCGAGGCTGCGCGTGGCCCGCGAGAACAGGATCGCCAGGAATCCGAGCACCACCACGACGGTGATGCCCATGCCCGTGATCGGCGAGCCGAACCAGAGGCCTCCCCACCAGCCTCCACCGGCGAACCAGGAGGTGAAGGGGATGAGCTCGCCCTCGCCGATGAAGACGCTGCGCCAGGCGAGCTCGGTGTCGGTGTAGGCGGTGAAGGAGCCGGTCACGGCCCAGGCGATGAGCAGCCAGGCGAACCCCACCGCGAGGGACCAGACCGTGAGGGAGACCGTGAAGGCGAACTCCCGGCGGGCGAACGGCTCGGTGCCGCGCACGTGCCGCCAGACGCGGTAGAGGAAGTAGAGGCCCGTCATCGCCGCGATCGCGAGACCGCTCGGGCGCAGGAGCCCCACGACCAGCACGACGGGGAACGTCCAGATCCACTTGCGGCGCACCAGCAGGAGGAGCAGCACGGCCGTCAGGAGGATGCCGCCGGACTCCGCGTAGCCGATCTGCAGGATCGGGGACGTCGGAGCGACGCAGAAGAAGACGATCCCCATCAGCGCCTGGCCCTCGCTGAGCGAGACGCGGAACAGCCGGTAGATCACCAGGCACGCCGCTGCACTGCAGACCAGGGCGACGAGCACCGCCGCGTTCGCCCAGTCGAGCCCGGTGATGTTCATCAGGCCGCGGACGGTGAACGGGTAGACGGGCATGAACGCCCAGGGGTTCTGCTCCACGGCTCCGGACGGCGAGAGCGGCAGGACCGACGGGTACCCCGTCATCCCGATCCGCTCGTACCAGCCGCCGTCCCACGTCGTCGCGAATCGGACGTAGGTGTCGCGGAGTCCCGTCCACTCGACGCCCTGACGCACGGCGCCGACACGGAGCATGATCACGGTCGTGACGACGCGGGACACGGCGAAGACCAGGAGCACCTGGATCCACCACGGGATCCTCCGGAGCAGACCCCAGCGGGAGCGGGACGGAGAGGCGTCCTCCGTCTCCGGCGCGATCGCGGTGGCGCTCACGCGAGAGGCCCGCGGTCCGTCGAGGAGGCGGAGGCGGTCGTCAGCGGGGAGCGGGCGGGTGTCGCCGCGGCTCGCCGGCGGGTCGGCCGGAGGAGGGGCGACGCGTGTCGCGGCTCACCGGCTGGCGTGAGGGGAGACATTCCGACGAGCATACCCGTGCGGGAGTCGGGAGTCCCCGGAGGAGCACCGCGCCGGGCGGGCGCGCGGCACGATCACGGCGGGGTCCAGTCCGATCCGGCGACGGCCCAGCAGATCGAGATCCAGACGATCTGGCCGCCGATCCCGAGCAGGACCAGCGCGACGCGGAAGACCGGCGAGCGCGGCACCGCCAGCGCTCCGACGAGCGGGAACATCGGGCCCAGCAGCCGGAAGGTGCTCGACTGCGGGAAGAAGAACGCCAGCAGGTAGACGCCGTACCCGGCGACCCAGGCCCGGCTGAAGAGATCGAGCCGCCGTGTCCACGGTGCGGCGAGGATCCCGACGAACGCCGCCAGCAGGAGCACCACCAGCACGACGCCGACGGCCGGAGCACCGAACCACCACGAGCCCCACCAGGCGCCGCCCTGGAACCACGGGGTCAGCGGGAGCAGCTCCTGGTAGCCGATGTAGACCGCACGCCACGCCAGCTCGGTGTCGGTGTACGCGGTCATCGACCCGGTGACGGCCCACGCCACGGCGGGCCAGAGGAAGCCGACCACGAGCCCCCACGCCGTCAGGCCCACGGCCGGCAGCCACTCCGACCGCGGGAACGGCTCCGTGCGGCGCCGGACGAACCGGTAGACGACGTACAGGCCGAGCGCGGCGGCGAAGGCGAGCCCGCTCGGCCGCGTCAGGCCCAGCAGCAGCACGACGGGCACGACCGCGAGCCAGCGCCGCCGCACCAGGAGGAGGAGCGTGACCGCGGTCAGCAGCATCGCCATCGACTCCGCGTAGGCGAGCTGCATCAGCGGCGAGGTCGGCGCCACGCAGAACAGCAGCACCGCCGTCAGCGACGGCGACTCGCCGAGTGAGTGCCGGAAGAGGCGGTACAGGACGAGGCAGGCTCCGGCTCCGCACAGGACGGAGACGGTCACGGCGGCCGGAGCCCAGGTGAGGCCGGTGAGCGCCATCAGCGCCTTCACGACGCCCGGGTAGAGCGGCATGAAGGCCCAGGCGTTCTCCCCCACGTGGCCGTCCTGCGTGATCGGCAGGAAGCCGGGGTACCCGGTGGCCGCGATGATCTCGTACCAGCGGCCGTCCCACATCGACGCGAAGGCCGAGTAGGACGGGGAGGGTCCGGTCCACGGGTTCGCGAGCTGGTGCGCGGCGAACTGCAACAGGATCACCGTCGTGACCACGCGGGTCGCGATGTACACCAGGAGGACCCGCGCCCACCACGGGACCAGGCGCAGGCGGAGGCGGAGTCGGACGGGGACGGCCGTGGCGCTCGCGCTCACGAGGACGCGGTCAGCCAGCGGCGGAGGCCCTCGGCGCACTCGGTGATCTCGCGCACCGCCACGCGCTCGTCGTCGGCGTGGGCCCGGAGCGGGTCGCCCGGTCCGTAGTTGACAGCCGGGATGCCCATGGCGGAGAACCGCGCGACGTCGGTCCAGCCGTACTTGGGCTTCGCCTCGGCTCCGACGGCCGCGAGGAAGGCCTGGGCCAGAGGTGCGTCCAGCCCCGGGCGGGCGCCCTCGGCCAGATCGTCCACCGTCACCTCGAACCCCTCGAAGAGCTCCTCGAGGTGGGCGAGCGCCTCCTCCCCGGACCGGTCGGGGGCGAAGCGGTAGTTGACCTGCACCGTGCAGAGGTCCGGGATCACGTTGCCCGCGACCCCGCCGGTGACGCGCACGGCGTTGACGCCCTCGCGGTACACGAGGCCCTCGACCTCGACCTCGCGCGGTACGTAGGCGGCGAGGCGGTCGAGGATCGGCGCCGCCGCGTGGATCGCGTTCTCGCCGACCCAGCTGCGGGCGGAGTGGGCGCGGACGCCGCGGGTGACCACGTCGACCCGGAGCGTCCCGTTGCAGCCGCCCTCCACTGCTCCGCTGGTCGGCTCGCCGAGCACGGCGAAGTCGGCGGAGAAGAGGTCGGGGCGGTGCCGGGAGAGACGGCCGAGGCCGTTGAGGTCCGCTGCGATCTCCTCGTTGTCGTACCACATCCAGGTGATGTCGACGGCCGGATCGGAGAGCTCGGCGGCGAGAACGAGCTGCACCGCCACTCCGGCCTTCATGTCGACGGTCCCGCGGCCGACCAGGTGCTCGACGCCGTCGATCGTCTCGGCGACGACGGGCAGGTTGCCGTTGACCGGCACCGTGTCGAGGTGCCCGGCGATCACGACGCGCTGGGCGAGGCCGAGGTTCGTCCGCGCCACGACGGTGTGGCCGTCGCGGATGACCTCGAGGTGGTCGTACTGCTCGAGCGCCCACTGCACCGCGTCCGCGATCTCGAGCTCGTCGCCCGAGACGGACGGGATGTCGCAGAGGATCCGCGTCAGGGCGACCGGATCGGTGCGCAGATCGAGCGGAGGGGCGGTGGTCGGATCGGCCATGCGCCCCAGGGTAGCGGCCGGACGCTCCGCGCTACCCTGATCGGCATGACCCTCGAGCACTCCGCAGACTCCTCCGCGCCCGTCTCCGCCTGGGGATACGGGCTCGCCACCGTGGCCGCCGACGGCACCGTCCTCGACACCTGGTTCCCGGAGCCGCGCCTCGGCACCATCCCGGCCGGCCGCGACCCCTGGATCGTGCCGGCGGAGTTCGAGGAGCAGGCCGGCGAGGATCCGCGCCGCGAGGTCCGCATCGACGTGGTCACGCTGCAGATCGACGTGCAGGCGCCGCCCGCCTCCACGTCCGACGCCTACCTGCGGCTGCACCTGCTCTCTCACCTCCTGGTCCGCCCCAACGAGGTGAACCTCGACGGCGTCTTCGCGCACCTGCCGAACGTGGTGTGGACGAACGCCGGTCCGGTCTCGCCGGAGTCGTTCACCCGCCTGCGCCCCTCGCTCCGGCGCCACGGCATCCAGGCCACCGGGATCGACAAGTTCCCGCGGCTGACCGACTACGTCACCCCCGCGAAGGTGCGCATCGCGGACACCTCGCGCGTCCGCCTCGGGGCGCATCTGGCACCCGGCACGACGGTGATGCACGAGGGCTTCGTCAACTTCAACGCCGGGACCCTCGGCAGCTCGATGGTCGAGGGGCGCATCTCGCAGGGCGTCGTGGTCGGCGACGGCTCGGACATCGGCGGCGGCGCCTCCATCATGGGCACCCTCTCGGGCGGAGGAGTGCAGCGCGTCTCGATCGGCGCGCGGGCCCTGCTGGGTGCGAACTCGGGCATCGGCATCTCCCTCGGCGACGACACCGTCGTCGAGGCCGGCCTCTACGTGACCGCCGGCACCAAGGTCGTCGTGGTCGGCGGAGCGCCGCGCGCCGACGGCGCCCCGCAGACGGTGAAGGCCGTGCAGCTCTCGGGCGTGCCGAACCTGCTCTTCCGCCGCAACTCCCTCACCGGGGCCGTCGAGGTCCTCCCCCGCACCGGCGCCGGCATCGAGCTGAACGCCGCCCTGCACGCCTGAGGGCGGGCGTCCGGCGCCGCTGGTCCCGCATGCGGCGCCCCGGAACGATCCGAGCTGATCGAGTCCGCGGCGACCACGCCGCTCTGCGTCCCGCCTCGAAGAAGCGGTTCGAGCCTCGGACGGCCGACGAGAGGCGGGTGCGCCGCACGGCGAGAGCCCGCCCCCGGCGGGGACGGGCTCTCGGGGACCGGTCAGCGGTCGGTCGGCCAGTGGCGCTCGGGCGCGCCCATGTAGAGCTGCTGCGGGCGGCCGATCTTGGTCTGCTTGTCGGTGTTCATCTCGCGCCAGTGGGCGATCCAGCCGGGCAGGCGGCCGATCGCGAAGAGGACGGTGAACATCCGGGTCGGGAAGCCCATCGCCTTGTAGATGACGCCCGTGTAGAAGTCGACGTTCGGGTAGAGGCGCCGCTCCTTGAAGTAGTCGTCCTCGAGCGCGAGGGCCTCGAGCTCCATCGCGATGTCGAGCAGCGGGTCCTTCACGCCGAGGGCCTGCAGGACCTCGGAGGCGCTCTCCTTGACCAGCTTCGCGCGCGGGTCGTAGTTCTTGTACACCCGGTGGCCGAAGCCCATCAGGCGCACGCCCTCCTCCTTGTTCTTCACCCGCTCGACGAACGTCGACACGCTCTCGCCCGACTCGCGGATCCGGCCGAGCATGGTGAGCACCGCCTCGTTCGCTCCGCCGTGCAGAGGGCCGAACAGGGCGTTGATGCCGGCAGACACCGAGGCGTAGAGGTTCGCCTCGGTCGAGCCGACGAGGCGGACGGTCGACGTCGACGCGTTCTGCTCGTGGTCCTCGTGGAGGATCAGGAGGCGGTCGAGCGCCTTCGAGAGCACCGGGTCGACCTGGTACTGCTCGGCCATCGTGCCGAAGTTGAGGCGGAGGAAGTTGTCGACGAAGCTCAGCGAGTTGTCCGGGTAGAGGAACGCCTGGCCGATCGCCTTCTTGTGGGCGTACGCCGCCATCACGGGCAGCTTCGCCAGGAGGCGGATCGTGGTGAGCTCCACCGCCTCCGGATCCTTCGGGTTGGAGCTGTCCTCGTAGTACGTCGACAGGGCCGAGACCCCGGCCGAGAGCACCGACATGGGGTGCGCGCTGTGCGGGAGCGCGTCGAAGAAGCGCTTGAGGTCCTCGTGGAGGAGCGTGTGGCGGCGGATGCGCTCGTCGAAGCCCGCGAGCTCGTCGGCCGTCGGCAGCTCGCCGTAGATGAGGAGCCAGGCCACCTCGAGGTAGGTCGCGTTGGTGGCCACCTCCTCGATCGGGTAGCCGCGGTAGCGGAGGATCCCCTGGTCGCCGTCGATGTAGGTGATCTGCGACTTGGTCGCCGCCGTGTTCACGAAGCCGTAGTCGAGCGACATGAAGCCGGTCTGCTTCGACAGGGTCGAGAAGTCGATGCTCGAGGAGCCGTCGACGCTGCGCAGGACCGGGAAGTCCGCGGTGCGGTCGCCGAAGGTGAGCGTGACCTTCTCGGGGAGCTCCTGCTCCGCCGGCGCGGGAGGCGGCGTCGTGGCGCTCCCGGTCGCGGGCTCCGTGGAGCCCACCGTCGCGGTTCCGTCGCTCTGCGTGCCGGATTCGGTCACAACGCCTCCCAGGTCGTCGCGGTCGCACCCCGGAAGCGCTCGCGCGGAGCGGGCGGCGCCGGGTCTGGATCGTGGTGCAGCCGGGGCCTCGCGAGGCGCCGTCGACCGAACCACATACAGCCTATGGGCAAAGCGGGGGCACTGTGACATCGCCCAGCGCTGGGGCCGGGGCCTTGTCGGAACCCGCCAGGATCGGCCGGGTCGAACGCCTCAGAGGCCGCCGGACAGGCGCTCCACGGCCGCGTCGATCCGCTCGTCGGAGGCCGTCAGCGAGAGGCGCACGTGCTCGGGGAAGCCCTCCCCGTAGAAGACGCCGGGGCCCGCGAGGACGCCGAGGCGGGCGAGCCGGTCGATGGACTCCCAGGCCGGGCGGCCCTCGGTCGCCCACAGGTAGAGGCCGGCCTCGCTGCGGTCGATCCGGAAGCCCGCGGACTCGAGGGCGGGCCGGAGGCGGTCGCGGCGGGAGCGGTAGCGATCCTTCTGCGCGGCGACGTGCTCGTCGTCGGCGAGGGCGACGATCATCGCCTCCTGCAGCGGACCGGGCACGATCATGCCCGCGTGCTTGCGGACGGTCACCAGGCGCGCGACCAGGGCCGCGTCCCCGGCGACGAAGGCGGCGCGGTAGCCGGCGAGGTTCGACTGCTTGCTCAGCGAGTAGACGCCGAGGACCCCGGTGCGGTCCTCCCCCACCACGCGCGGGTCGAGGACGCTCGGGATCGGCTCGTCGGCCCAGCGGCCGTCCCAGCCGAGCTCGGCGTAGCACTCGTCCCCCGCGATCACAGCGCCCAGCTCACGGGCACGCGCGACGGCGCGCTGCAGGGCGGGCACGTCGAGCACGGCGCCATCGGGGTTGCCGGGAGAGTTGAGCCAGACCAGGCGGGTCGTCGCGGGCCATTCGGCCGGGTCGTCGGAGGCGAGCGCCTCGGCGCCGGCGATCGCCGCGCCCATCGCGTACGTCGGGTAGGCGGCGCGCGGATGCACGACCACGTCCCCCTCCCCGAGTCCGAGGAGGAAGGGCAGCCAGGCGACGAGCTCCTTGGAGCCGATCGTCGGCAGGACCTCGTCGATCCCGAGGCCCTCGACTCCGCGCCGCCGCGCGTACCAGGCGGCGATCGCCTCGCGCAGAGCGGGGGTGCCCACGGTCGTGGGGTACGCGTGCGAGTCCGTCGCGCGGGCGAGCGCGTCGCGGATCGGGGCGGGCGTCGGGTCCACCGGCGAGCCGATCGACAGGTCGACGATCCCGCCGGGGTGCTCCGCCGCCGTGCGGGCGAAGGGCGCCATCAGGTCCCAGGGGTAGTCGGGCAGCGCGCCGAGGGCCACGGGAGCGGCCTCAGTGGCTCTGCGGAGGCAGCGCCGCGATGACCGGGTGGTCCTTCGCGATCACGCCGACCTTGGCGGCTCCACCCGGGGAGCCGATCTCGTCGAAGAACTCGACGTTGGCCTTGTAGTAGTCGGACCACTCCTCGGGGAGGTCGTCCTCGTAGTAGATCGCCTCGACGGGGCAGACCGGCTCGCAGGCACCGCAGTCCACGCACTCGTCCGGGTGGATGTAGAGCGAGCGCTCGCCTTCGTAGATGCAGTCGACCGGGCACTCGTCGATGCAGGCGCGGTCTTTGACATCGACGCACGGAAGTGCGATCACGTAGGTCACGGTGCTCCAGGTCCCTTCGAACAGTGTCTCTATCGTACGGGGGCCGACGGGGCGTCGGCGTCCGCGGGCCGCGGGGCGGCGGCGGGAGCGGCCGCCCGCAGCCGCGGCCAGGCGATCACGACGAGGGCGATGAGGGCGGGGAGGAAGGTCCAGGCCACGCCGAGGCCGTTCGCCGGGACGAGGACGGATCCGCCGGTGCTGCGCAGGGCGAGCAGCCCGATCATCCCGAGCAGGCCCATTGCAGTGCAGAACGCGACGAACCGGTCGATGAGCACGAGGCGCAGCCCGAGCAGGAGCAGCAGCACGCCGGCGAGGGATGCGGCCAGGCCGACCGGGAGGACGACTCCGCCGACCGACACGGTGCTCTGATGGGCGACCGTCGTGATCGCTCCGACCACCGCGCCGACCAGGACTCCGGCGACGCCCGACAGCACGCGCGATCCCAGCGTCGGACGCTCCTCCGGCAGCGGCGCCGGACGGCCCGCCTGCGCGACCGGGCGGAAGCGCTCGATGCGGCCGATGGGGAACGGCGGACCGCTCGAGAGGCGGGCCTCGTCGCCCTCGACCACCAGCTGCGTCGCGTGCGCCTCGAGGGCCGCGCGCTTGCGGGCGTGGTCCTCGGCGGACAGCTCGATCACGACGTCCCCGGGGAGGGGCGGGGCCGCGTCGGGGAGAACGGCGAGGAAGCGCAGGCCCAGGCGCTCGGCGGCGCGCTCGGCGACCCGGGCGGTGCGGACGTGGTCCGGGTGGCCGTAGCCGCCGCCCGCGTCGTACGACAGCACGACGCCCGCGTCGACCTGCCGGAGGACGGCGACGAGATCCGCCACCTCCTCGTCCTCGGGCGCGGCGGTGAAGGACGCGGGATGCACCGGCTCGAGCGGCACCGGGACGCGGCCGGGCCCCCACTGCATGCCGGAGTCCCGGTAGACGCGCGGAGCGAGGCCGGGTGCGCGGGCGCCCCCCTCGCCGAGGAAGCGGTGGTCGGCGACGCCGAGGGCCGTCAGGGCGACGACGAGCTCGGTCGTCCGGTGCGCGGCCAGCTCGGCCGAGCCCTCGAGCGGAGCGAGGTCCTCGGGGATGACCTCGCCGCACTCGCCCCGCGTGGCGGTGACGACGGTGACGGAGGCGCCCTGCGCCACCAGCCGCGCCAGGGTCCCGCCCATGGTGATCGTCTCGTCGTCGGGGTGGGCGTGCACCGCCACCACCCGCTCCGCTGCTGCGTCCCGGCCCGCGTCCACTCTCCGCCTCTCGTCCTGCGCGTCCTCCGCTGCGGGTGCTTCTGGACAGCGACCGGGCAGCGGACTACAGTCGACCCGGGTTAGGCAAGGCTTACCGAACAACGGAGCCCCGCCGACCGGATCGACTCGGGGCGGGAGTCGCCCCCTCCTCGTCCACCATCGACCAAGAGAACACGCGTGCTCGCAAACTACCTCATCGGCCTCCGCGAAGGCCTCGAAGCCGGCCTCGTGGTCGGCATCCTCGTGGCCTACCTGACCAAGCTCGGCCGGCGCGACGTGCTGCCGCGGCTCTGGACCGGCATCGCCGCCGCGATCGCGATCTCGCTCGTCACCGGTGCGATCCTCACCTGGGGCCCCTCGACCCTGTCGTTCCAGGCTCAGGAGCTCATCGGCGGCGGCCTCTCGATCCTCGCGGTCGGCCTGGTCACCTGGATGATCTTCTGGATGGGCGCGAACGCCCGCAGCATGAAGGGCGACCTCGAGTCCCGGCTCGACGGCGCCGTCGCGGGTTCGGCCCTCGGCATCGTGGTCCTCGGCTTCATCAGCGTCGGCCGCGAGGGCATCGAGACGGCGCTCTTCGTCTGGGCGAGCGTGTCCTCGAGCAGTGCGGGGTCGGGATCCAGCGCGTGGGTCGGCACGGTCGGCGCGCTGCTGGGCATCCTCAGCTCGGTCGTCATCGCGTACCTGATCTTCCGGGGCTTCGTCCGGATCGACCTCGGGCGCTTCTTCACCTGGACGGGTGGCTTCCTCATCCTCGTCGCGGCCGGCGTCCTCTCCTACGGCGTCGGCGACCTGCAGGAGGCGTCGCTCCTGCCCGGCTGGGGCACCCCGCTGTTCTCGCTCGGCCCGATCCTCCCGCCGCCCGTGACCGCCGTGGTCGGCGGCCTCTTCAACTACACGCCCGAGCCGACCGCTCTGCAGTTCGCCGCCTGGCTGCTCTACCTCGTCGTCGTCGGTGCCCTGTTCGTCCGCCAGGTCCGCCTGCGCGGTCCGCGACGGGGCAGCGCGGCCCCGGTCGCCGCTCCCGCTCCCACCTCCGTCTGACCCGCTCCGGCACCGCCGGCGCACTCGCCCCGATCCAGGAGAAGCATGTCCTCGCGCGCTCGTCCCACCCTCCCCCGCGTCACCCTCGGCCTCGCCGGCGCCGGCGCCCTGGCGCTGATCCTCACGGGCTGCGTGCCGAACACCCCCGCGTCCTCCTCCTCCGTCGCGCTCGACGTCGCGATGAGGGACGACGCCTGCGAGGTGTCGACGGCGACCGCCGAGGCGGGAGCGGTGACGTTCTCACTGACCAACGGCGGATCGGACGTCAACGAGTTCGAGATCCTGGCCGAGGACAAGCTGCGGATCGTGGGCGAGAAGGAGAACGTGACCCCGGGCCAGAGCGTCTCCTACGTCGCTCAGCTCGAGCCGGGCACCTACTACACCGCCTGCAAGTTCCAGCAGGTCGGCGCCCCGGTCGGGCTGAGCGAGTTCACCGTGACCGGTGAGGCCACCGCGCAGTCGGCGGACGAGAAGGCGGCGACGGAGGCGGCGGTCACCAACTACGTGGCGTACGTGAAGTCGCAGGTGGGCGAGCTGCTCCCCGCGGTGGCCGAATTCGCCCAGGCCTACGAGGCCGGCGACGACGAGAAGGCGCGCGGCCTCTTCGCGTCGACCCGCGTCTTCTACGAGCGGATCGAGCCGACCGCGGAGGCGTTCGGCGACCTCGACCCGCGCATCGACTACCGCGAGGTCGACGCCGTCGCCGAGGGCCTGGACTGGACCGGCTTCCACCGCATCGAGAAGGACCTGTGGGCCCCCGCGGAGGGTGCGCTCAACTCCGACGGCACGAGCGCGCTCCTCGACTGGGCGCCCTCCACCCCCGAGCAGCGCGCGCAGTTCGGCCAGGGCCTCGTCGACGACGTGCAGAGCCTGGCCGACCTCGTGAACGCGCCCGGCTTCACCGTCTCGGTGGGCGACATCTCCAACGGCGCCATCGGCCTGCTCGACGAGGTCGCGGCCGGCAAGATCACGGGCGAGGAGGACTGGTGGTCGAGCACCGACCTCACCGACTTCGCCGCGAACGTCCAGGGCGCGGAGGTGGCGTTCGGCAACGTCGAGCCGATCGCGACCGCCAGCGGCGACGAGGGCGCCGACCTCACCGGACGGATCACGCAGCGGTTCTCCGAGCTCGACGCCCTGCTCGCGCAGTACGGCTCGATCGACTCCGGCTTCGCCGCGTACTCCACCGTCACCGCGGAGCAGAAGAAGGAGCTCTCGGACGCGGTCAACGCTCTCTCCGAGCCGCTCTCGCAGCTGACCCACACGGTGCTGGGCGTCGAGGAGCCGACCGCATAGTGGACGCCGAGCAGCACGAGGGAGCCCGGCCGACGGAGTCCGAGCAGCCCGCCGACGAACCCCGCCGCCTCTCGCGGCGCGGGCTGCTCGGCCTCGTCTCGGCGGGGACGGCCGGGCTGGCCGCCGGAGTGGGCGGCACGGTGGCCGTCACATCGTCCGCGAGCGCGACGGCCTCCTCCGACCCGCGCACCGTGCCGTTCTTCGGCGCGAACCAGGCGGGCATCACCACCGCCGCGCAGGACCGGCTGCACTTCGCCGCGTTCGACCTCGCCGCGGGCACCACGCGCGAGGACCTCGTCGAGCTCCTGAAGGACTGGACGCTCGCCGCCTCCCGGATGACCCAGGGCCTCGAGGTCGGCGAGAACGGCGCGGTGGACGGGCCGGACACGGCTCCCCCGGAGGACACCGGAGAGGCGCTCGGGCTCGACGCCGCGTCCCTCACCGTCACGGTCGGCTTCGGACCCACCCTCTTCACGGACGAGGCCGGCGCCGACCGCTTCGGCCTCGCCGACCGCCGGCCTCCTGAGCTGCAGGCCCTGCCCCGCTTCCGCGGCGACGCGCTCGTCCCCTCGGCCGGCGGCGGCGACCTGTGCATCCAGGCCTGCGCCGACGATCCGCAGGTCGCCGTGCACGCCATCCGCAACCTGAGCCGGATCGCGTTCGGCCGGGCCTCGCTCCGCTGGTCTCAGCTCGGCTTCGGCCGCACCTCCTCGACGTCCACCGCCCAGGCGACTCCGCGCAACCTCTTCGGCTTCAAGGACGGCACGGCGAACGTGAAGTCCGAGGAGGCCGACGCCGTCCAGGAGCACGTCTGGGTCCCCTCCTCCGACGGCCCCGCGTGGATGGTCGGCGGCAGCTACCTGGTCGCGCGGAAGATCCGGATGATCATCGAGACGTGGGACCGCAGCCAGCTGGGCGAGCAGGAGCGGGTCATCGGCCGCAGCAAGGGGTCCGGAGCGCCGCTCTCGGGCGGCACGGAGTCCACCGAGCCGGACTTCGCAGCGGCCGGCGCCACCGGGGCCCCGCTGATCGATCAGGAGTCGCACGTGCGCCTCGCGCATCCGAGCGTGAACAACGGGGTGCGGCTCCTGCGCCGCGGCTACAACTTCGTCGACGGCAACGACGAGCTCGGACGCCTGAACGCGGGGCTGTTCTTCCTCTCGTTCCAGCGCTCCCCGGAGCAGTTCGTCACCGTGCAGCGGAACCTCGCGACGGACGCGCTGAACGAGTACGTGAAGCACGTCGGATCGGCCGTGTTCGCGGTGCCGCCCGGTGCCCGCGACGAGACCGACTTCCTCGGCTCCGGCCTCTTCGCCTGATCCCTGAGAGGACCCGCACTCCGTCCCAGGATCCGGCGGGCGCACTCCACGGCGCGCCGAAGCCTGCGCCCGTAGCGTCGTCGGCGATGTCCGGGAACAGTGCGAGAAGCGGCCTGACCAAGCGCGAGCGCCAGGAGCTCGCCCGAGCGCAGGCGCGGGAGCGCCGCGAAGCCGAGAGGCGCCGGCGGCGCCGGAACCGGCTGCTCGGGCAGGGCGGAGCGGTCGTCGGGCTCCTCGCGGTCGTGGCCCTGGTCTGCTGGAACGTCTGGTCGCAGCAGGAGGTCGCGAGCGCCGGCCCGGCGAACATGCTCAGCGACGGCATCGTCCTCGCGGGCGACGGCTCGGCCGTGACGGCGACGACGAGCGCGGCGATCGCTCCGGGAGCCTCCCCCGTCCCGACCGACGAGAGCGCCACACGGGCGGGCGGAGTCGTCGCCGTCGACCTCTACGTCGACTACCTCTGCCCGTACTGCGGGCAGTTCGAGAAGGCGAACGCCGAGCAGCTGCAGTCGTGGCTGACGAAGGGGGCGATCACGCTCGAGATCCACCCGGTGGCGATCCTCGACTCCTCCTCGGCCGGCTCCGAGTACTCCAGCCGGGCCGCGAACGCCGCCGCGTGCGTCGCCGACGAGGATCCGGACCGCTTCCTCGCCGTGAACGCGGCGCTCTTCGCGCAGCAGCCGGCGGAGGGGACGACGGGCCTCGACGACGACGCTCTGCGGGCGCTGGTGACCGGAGCGGGCGTCACCGACGACGACGTCCTCGCCTGCATGACCGGGGGCGAGTTCCGGCCCTGGGTGAAGGCCGCGACCGAGCGGGCCACCTCGCTCCCCCTCGCGAACTCCTCGCTGCCGAAGCTCGAGTCGACGCCCACCGTGCTGGTGAACGGCGAGCAGTACACGGGGAAGCCGGACGACGCGGCGGCGTTCGTCTCCTTCGTCACCTCGACGCTCGAGGCGGAGCCCTCGACCCCCTCTCCCTCTCCGAGTCCGGCGGGCTGATCCGGACCGCGAGGGACGGGATCGGCGCTGCACACTGCAGCACCGGGCGGAGACGACGAGACCGGCCGGAGCATCGCTCCGGCCGGTCTCGTCGTGGGCGGGCGCCGAGGCGCCCGGGGCTCAGCCCTGCTTCTTGAGGCGGCTCGTCATGCGCGCGCGGGCGTTCGCATCGAGCTCCACCTTGCGGATGCGGACGACCTCGGGGGTGACCTCGACGCACTCGTCCTCGCGGGCGAACTCGAGGCACTCCTCGAGCGTCAGCTGACGCGACGGCGTCATCGACTCGAAGGTGTCGGAGGTGGACTGACGCATGTTGGTCAGCTTCTTCTCCTTGGTGATGTTCACGTCCATGTCGTCGTTGCGCGAGTTCTCGCCGATCACCATGCCCTCGTAGACCTCCTCGGTGGGGTTCACGAAGAAGGTCATCCGCTCCTGGAGCGCGATGATGGCGAACGGGGTCACGACGCCGTTGCGGTCCGCGACGATCGACCCGTTGTTGCGGGTGACGATCGCGCCGGCCCACGGCTCGTAGCCGTGCAGGATCGCGTTCGCGATGCCGGTGCCGCGCGTGGTGGTGAGGAACTCGGTGCGGAAGCCGATCAGGCCGCGCGACGGAACGATGAACTCCATGCGGACCCAGCCGGTGCCGTGGTTCGACATGCCGTCCATGCGGCCCTTGCGGGCGGCGAGGAGCTGCGTGATCGCACCGAGGTACTCCTCCGGGGCGTCGATCGTGAGGTGCTCGAAGGGCTCGTGCGTCTTGCCGTCGACCTGGCGGGTGACCACCTGGGGCTTGCCGACGGTCAGCTCGTAGCCCTCGCGGCGCATCTGCTCGACGAGGATGGCCAGCGCGAGCTCGCCGCGGCCCTGGACCTCCCACGAGTCGGGGCGTCCGATGTCGACGATCTTGAGCGACACGTTTCCGATGAGCTCGCGGTCGAGGCGGTCCTTGACCATGCGCGCCGTGAGCTTGTGGCCCTTCACCTTGCCGACGAGCGGCGAGGTGTTGGTGCCGATCGTCATCGAGATCGCCGGGTCGTCGACCGTGATGGCCGGCAGCGGGCGGATGTCCTCGGGGTCGGCGATGGTCTCGCCGATGGTGATCTCGGGGAAGCCCGCGATCGCGACGATGTCGCCGGGGCCCGCGGACTCGGCCGGGTAGCGGTCGAGCGCCTTGGTGATCAGCAGCTCGGTGATGCGCGCGTTGGTGTGGGTGCCGTCGTGGTGGACCCAGGCGACCGTCTGCCCCTTCTTGATCGTGCCGTTGAAGACGCGGAGGAGGGCGAGGCGGCCGAGGAACGGCGACGCGTCGAGGTTGGTGACGTGGGCCTGGAGGGGCGCGTCGTCGTCGTAGGTCGGCGCGGGGATGTGCTTGAGGATCGCCTCGAACAGCGGCTCCAGGTCCTCGGCGTCCGGCAGCGTGCCGTCCTCGGGCTTGTTCGCCGAGGCGCGGCCGGCCTTGCCGGAGGCGTAGACCACGGGGACGTCGAGGATCGCGTCGAGGTCGAGGTCCGGCACGTCGTCGGCCATGTCCGAGGCGAGGCCGAGGAGCAGGTCCTGGCTCTCGGCGACGACCTCGTCGATGCGCGCGTCGGGGCGGTCGGTCTTGTTGACCAGGAGGATGACGGGGAGCTTCGCCTCGAGCGCCTTGCGCAGCACGAAGCGGGTCTGGGGCAGCGGGCCCTCGGACGCGTCGACGAGGAGGCAGACGCCGTCGACCATCGACAGGCCGCGCTCGACCTCGCCGCCGAAGTCGGCGTGGCCCGGGGTGTCGATGACGTTGATGGTGATGGGACCGTCGCTCGCGTGCTTGCCGCTGTACGAGACAGCGGTGTTCTTCGCGAGGATCGTGATGCCCTTCTCGCGCTCGAGCTCGTTGGAGTCCATCGCGCGCTCGTCCACGTGGGCGTGCGCGTCGAAGGAGTTCGTCTGCTTGAGCATGGCGTCGACCAGCGTGGTCTTGCCATGGTCGACGTGGGCGACGATCGCGACGTTGCGCAGGTCGGAGCGGGTGGCACTTGCCATGGATACGGACTCGTCTCGTGTTCTCGTGCAAAAGGGGGACCATCCATCGTACCGCAGCGAGGCGTCCGCACGGCGAAGGGCCCCGGATCCCCGCTCCGGAGGGCTCCGAGGAGCGCTCCAGGCGGGGCCGGGGCCCAGGTGACGGTCGGTCAGACCGCGAACTCGATGCCGGCGCCGGGGATGGCGTCGAGCAGCTCGCGGGTGTACTCCTGCTGCGGCGAGTCGAACACGGTGTCCGTCGGGGCGTGCTCGACGATCCTGCCCTTCTGCATCACGCAGACGTCGTCGGCGATCACGCGGACCACCGCCAGGTCGTGCGTGATGAACAGGTAGGTCAGCCCGAGCTCGGCCTGCAGGTCGGCGAGGAGGCGGAGGATCTGCGCCTGGACGAGGACGTCCAGAGCCGACACGGCCTCGTCGAGCACCACGATCTCCGGCTTCAGCGCGAGCGCGCGGGCGATCGCCACGCGCTGGCGCTGGCCGCCGGAGAGCTCGTTCGGGTACCGGCTCGCGATCACGCGCGGGAGGGACACCTGGTCGAGCAGCTCGAGGACGCGCTCGCGCTGCGACGTCCGGTCGCCGACCTTGTGCACCCGCAGCGGCTCCGAGATGGTGTTGCCGATGTTGTGCAGCGGGTCGAGCGAGCCGTACGGGTCCTGGAACACCGGCTGCATGGAGCGCCGGAGCGCCAGCATGTCGCGGCCCTTGAGCTTCTCGGTCCGTCGGCCGGCGATCGAGATCGCGCCGGACGTCGCCGTCTCGAGGCCCAGCACCAGGCGGGCGATCGTCGACTTGCCCGATCCGGACTCGCCCACGAGCGCCGTGGTGGTGCCCTTCGGGATCGAGAACGACACGTTGTCGACGGCGGTGAAGTCCTCGGCCTTCAGGCCGCCGCGGCGGATCTTGAAGACCTTCGTGAGGCCGTCGACCTCGATCATCGGGGCGCCCGAGGCGACCGCGCCGGCGTGGTGCGCGGCGCCCGCGCCGACCAGGTCGACCTCGCGCACGGCCTCCGACTCGCCGGGGACCGACTCCACGGCCCGGCCGGCCGTCGACTGGATGCGGCGCGACGCGAGGCTGGGCGCCGCCGCGATCAGGCGCTGCGTGTAGGGGTGCTGCGGGTTCTGCAGCACCTCCACCGAGGCGCCGGACTCGACGATGCGGCCCTTGTACATGACGATGAGCTTCTCGGCGCGCTCGGCCGCGAGGCCCAGGTCGTGCGTGATGAAGAGCAGCGCGGTGCCGTCGGTCTTCGTCAGCGTCTCGAGGTGGTCGAGGATCCGGCGCTGGACCGTGACGTCGAGCGCCGAGGTGGGCTCGTCGGCGATCAGCAGCTGGGGAGCCGCGGCCAGGCCGATGCCGATCAGCACGCGCTGGCGCATGCCGCCCGAGAACTGGTGCGGGAACTGCTTGAGGCGCTTCTCCGCGTCGGCGAGGCCCGCGTTCTGCAGGACCTCGATCGCCTTGGCGCGCACCTCCTTGCGACCGGTCGCGAGGCCGTTGGCCTTGATGGTCTCCTCGACCTGGAAGCCGACCGACCACACGGGGTTCAGGTTCGACATCGGGTCCTGCGGGACGTAGCCGATCCGGCGGCCGCGGATGTCCTCGAGCTCGGCCCTCGTCGCCTTCGCGAGGTCCTTGCCGTCGAACAGCACGGAGCCGGCGGTGACCTGGCCGGTGCCGGGGAGCAGGCCGATGATCGCGGCGGCGGTCGTCGACTTGCCGGAGCCCGACTCCCCCACGATCGCGACGGTCTGGCCGTGCTCGATCGTGAGGCTCACGCCGCGGAGGGCGGGGACCAGTCCGCTGCCGGTCTGGAAGCCGACCTCGAGGTCGGTGACCTCGAGCAGCGGCCCCTGCGGTGCGTTCGGTGTCGTGGCGGTCATCGGAGGGCCCTCGCCTTCGGGTCGAGCGCGTCGCGGAGCGACTCGCCGAGGAGGATGAAGCTCAGCACCGTGACCGTCAGGGCGATCGACGGGTAGATCAGCGTCTGCGGGTTGGTGCGCAGATCGCGCTGGGCCTGGCTGATGTCGTTGCCCCACGACATGACCGAGCCGGGCAGGCCGACGCCGAGGAACGACAGCGTCGCCTCCGCGGTGATGGCCGCGCCGAGCGAGATCGTCGTGACGACGATGACGGGGGCGATCGAGTTCGGCAGCACGTGCCGGAACAGGATCGCCATGCGCGAGAGGCCGGTCGCGGTGGCGGCGCCGACGAAGTCGGCCTGCTTCACGCGGAGGACCTCGGAGCGCAGGACGCGCGCCGTCGTCGGCCAGGCGAACGCGCCGATCGCCAGGGCGATGACGAACACGTTCCGGTAGGCCGAGAAGACGGACATGATGACGACCGCGGCGAGGATGTAGGGGATCGAGAAGAAGATGTCGCCGAGGCGCATGATCACGGTGTCGACCCAGCCGCCGAAGAAGCCGGCCAGAGCGCCGCCGATGACGCCGGAGACCGTCGTGATCACGATCACGATGAGGCCGACGGTCAGCGACGTGGACGTGCCGTGGATGATCCGCGAGAAGACGTCGCACCCCTGCTTGGTGTAGCCGAGCAGGCTGCCGTCGCCGGGGCCCTGGTTGCTGAACGAGAGCGCGCACTGGCGGGGGTCCACCGAGGTGAACAGGCCCGGGAACAGCGCGACGGCGATGATGACGAGGATCAGGACGCCCGAGATCCAGAACATGGGCCGCTTGCGCAGGTCGCGCCACGCGTCGGTCCAGAGGTTGCTGGGCTTCTCGTCGAGGCTGACGGCGTCGACCGACGCGATCGGCGTCTCCTCGAGCGGGGCCACGAAGTGGTCGATGCGGCGGGCCTTCTGCGCGCCGCCGGTGGACTCATTTGGCATAGCGGATCCTCGGGTCGAGTACGGCGTAGAGCAGGTCGACGAGGATGTTCACCACGAGGTAGAACAGCACCATGACCGTGACGAAGGAGACGACGGTCGGCCGCTCACCTCGGATGATCGCCTGATAGAGCGTGTTCCCGACTCCGGGAACGTTGAAGATGCCCTCGGTCACGGTCGCGCCGACGATCAGGAGGCCGAAGTCGGCTCCGAACTGCGTCGTGACCGGGATGAGCGAGTTGCGCAGGACGTGCACGGGGATGACGCGGCGTCGCGAGAGCCCCTTGCTGTACGCGGTGCGGACGAAGTCCGAGCCGGCCGTCTCGATGACCGAGCCGCGCGTGAGGCGGATGGCCGAGGCGACCACGAAGAGGGCGAGCACGATCGCGGGCAGCAGCAGCCTCTGGAACGACGCGTCGGCTCCGACGGTCGGAGGGAACCATCCCAGCTGGATCGCGAAGAAGGACTGCGCGATGAAGCAGAGCACGAAGATCGGCACCGACACGAGCAGGAGGCTGACGACCAGCGCGCTCGCGTCGAAGAAGCTGCCCTTGCGCAGACCGCTGATGAGACCGATGGTCAGCGCGACGACGATCTCGATGACGATCGCCATCATGGCGAGCGTCAGGGTGACCGGGAAGGTGCGGGCGAGGATCTCGTTGACGGACTGGCCGGAGAACGAGATGCCGAAGTCGCCGCGGACGACGCCTCCCAGGTAGTACAAGTACTGGACGAAGAAGGGCTCGTTCAGGTGGTACTGCTCCTCGAGGCGGGCGAGGAGTGCGGGGCTCGGCGTCTTGTCGCCGAAGAGCGACAGAAGCGGGTTCCCCGGCATGGAGAAGACCATGAAGTAGATGAGGAACGTGGTGCCGATGAGCACGGGGACGGCTTGCAGGATGCGTCGGACGATGTAGGCGAGCATGTCAGCCCAGCCGGTTCCGGAGTCGCATGGATGGGGACCTCATTCGATTGTGACCGAAACAGGGCGCTCCGCCCGTGCCGTGACCTGGTGGCCGACGGCACGGGCGAAGCGCCCCAGTGGTTCGAGCTTAGTTCTTGGTGATCTCGTAGTAGAGCGGCACCGAGTTCCAGCCGAACTCGACGTTCGACACGCCCTCGCCGTAGCCGCCGGTCACGTTCGCGTACCACAGGGGCAGCGACGGGAGGTCCTTCAGGAGGATCTCCTGGGCCTGCTGGAACGTCTTGTTCGCAGCGTCGGCGTCGGCGTCCGACAGGCCCTGCTGGAGGAGGGTGTCGAACTCGGGGTTCGAGTAGTCGCCGTCGTTGGACGAGGCGCCGGTCACGTAGAGCGGTCCGAGGAAGTTGTAGAGGCTCGGGTAGTCGGCCTGCCATCCGGTGCGGAACGCGGTCTCGATCGAGCGGTCGACGATCTTGGTGCGCGCCTCGGCGAAGGTCGGGTACGCGTCGCCCTCGGCGTCGATGCCCAGCGTGTTCTTGATCGAGTTGGTCACCGCGTCGACCCAGCCCTGGTGGCCGCCGTCGGCGTTGTAGGCGATCTTGAAGGTGCCGTCCCAGGGGCTGATCGCGTCGGCCTGAGCCCACAGCGCCTTGGCCTCGTCGGGGTTGTACTCGAGCACGTCGGCGCCGGAGAGGGCGTCGCTGTAGCCGTCGATCACCGGGGAGGTGAAGTCGGAGGCCGGGGTGCGGGTGCCCTCGAAGATCACGTCGGTGATCTCCTTGCGGTCGAAGGACATCGAGATCGCCTGGCGGCGGAGCTGGCCCTCCTCGCCGTCGAAGTGCGGGAGACGGCCCGGGATGGTGAAGGACTGGAACACGGCCGAGGGCTGGTTCACGGCGCGGTCGCCGAGGTCGCTCTCGAAGGTGCCGAAGGCGGAGTCCGGGATCTGGTCGATCACGTCGACGTTGCCGCCGAGGAGGTCGGCGTAGGAGGCGTCCTGGGTGGCGTAGAAGACGATCTTCAGGCCGCCGTTCTGGGCCTCGCGGGGGCCGGTGTACTCGTCGTTCTTGACGAGCTCGATCTGGACGTCGTGCTGCCACGCGTCGTCGCCGTCGAGCTTGTACGGGCCGTTGCCGATCGGGTTCTCACCGAAGGCGGCCATGTCGTCGAACGCGGCGGCGGGCAGCGGGTAGTACGCCGAGTAGCCGAGGCTGATCGGGAAGTCCGACTGCGGGGACTTGAGCGCGACGGTGAAGGTGGTGTCGTCCACGGCCTTGAGGCCGGTGAGCTCGCTGTCCTCGGTGTCGCTGAAGCCCTCGAAGTTCGAGAAGAACGACGCGCTGAGCTGGTTGTTCGACAGCTTGGCGCCGTAGTTCCAGGCGTCGATGAACGAGCTGGAGGTGACCGGGTCGCCGTTCGTGAAGGTCAGGCCCGACTTGATCGTGATCGTGTAGTTCTGCGCGTCGTCCGACTCGATGGACTCGGCGACGTCGTTCTCGGGGGCGCCCTTGGCGTCGTAGTAGACCAGGCCCGCGAAGATCTCGTCGAGGATCTTGCCGCCGCCCACCTCGTTGGTGTTCGTCGGGATCAGCGGGTTCTGCGGCTCGGAGCCGTTCGTGGAGATGATCGCGGCGGCGTCGCCTCCCGATGCACCTCCGCCCGAGTCGTTCGAGCTGCTGCAGCCGGCCAGGACCAGCGTGCTCGCGGCGACGAGCGCCAGAGCCCCGAATCCGTAACGTCTGATGTTCACTATTCCTCCAGTGATGTGGGGGCGCGCGAGAAGTGGTTTCCCTGACGCGTGGAGTGCCGTGCGCGTGGCGACGGCGGCGGCGCACGAGACTGGTGGCCGTCGCGCGGATGCCTTCAACGAGACTATGTATTCGCCCGCTATCTGCACAAAAGCATGTGGCAACCGTTACACAGCGGTAACCGGGAGGTGGAATCCTTGCGCTGTTCTGCACGAAACGTGCGTACCGGGCGGCCGTCGCGCAACACATCGACTTCAGAGGAGACGCACGGAGTGTCCACCGACCTGTCAGGATCCGCGCCCGGACGGCGCCGGATCCGCATCGAGATCCTGCTGGTCCTCGGGCTCTCGCTGGGCGCCTCCGCGGTCTACTCGGTGGTCTCCATCGCCAACCGGCTCACCCGCTCGACCGCACTGGCCGACCAGACCGCGACGATCAACGGCGCCCTCAGCGACCGCCCGGGCTTCGACCTCGTCTACCAGCTGCTCGCGCTCTTCTTCGACCTGGTGCCGGTGGCGCTCTGCGCGTTCCTGCTCTGGCAGAGCTCGGGCCGTCCGCTCGGGCGCCTGGGGCTCGACCTGCGCCGGCCGTTCGCGGACCTGGGGACCGGGACCGTCCTCGCGGTGGCGATCGGCGCGCCGGGCATCGCGCTGTACGCCGTCGGACGCGCGCTGGGCATCACCGTGGCGGTGGTGGCCTCGCCGCTGGACGCGTACTGGTGGACGGTGCCGGTGCTCGTGCTCTCCGCGATCCGGGCGGGAGTGCAGGAGGAGGTCGTCGTGATCGGGTACCTCTTCGCCCGCCTGGGCGATCTGGGCTGGGGGCGATGGCGGATCCTGGTGACCAGTGCGCTGCTCCGGGGCAGCTACCACCTGTACCAGGGCATCGGGCCCTTCATCGGGAACGTGGTCATGGGCCTGGTGTTCGGACTGTTCTACCAGCGCTTCGGCCGCACCCTGCCCCTGGTGATCGCCCACTCGATCATCGACATCGTCTCGTTCGTCGGCTACCCGCTGGCCGTCGCCCTCTGGCCCGAGCTGTTCGCGCCGCCGGCTCCGCGGACGTGACGTCGGACCGATCCCATCCGAGGAGCCGCAGGACCGCGCCGCGGCTCTCCACTGCCGCGGCATGACGCCCGCACGGTGGAGCCGCTCGCTCGTCGCTACTCCGTCGAGCCCTGCCTGCCAGCACCTCCACCACGCGTTCCCCACGGTCGGGCTCCCTCGTGCATCGGAGTCGCCGTGCGCCGTTCCCCCCGGATCGGGAGAACTGCGCCCCACTCCGCGCCTGTGCGGGACCGACGGTGTCCGCAGCCGAGGGTGGGAGATGACAGGACGGGCTCGAGGCTCCGTTCCTGCTCTCTCACCCTCGGTTGCGGACGAGCGCGTGCGGGCGGATCAGGCGAAGGCCTCGATGGGCGGGCAGGCGCAGACGAGGTTGCGGTCGCCGTAGGCCTGGTCGATCCGGCGGACCGGCGGCCAGTACTTGCCGCGCACCAGCGAGCGGACCGGGTAGACGGCCTGCTCGCGGCTGTAGGGGTGCGTCCACTCCTCGGCCGTCAGGCACTCCGCGGTGTGCGGGGCGCCGCGCAGCGGGTTGTCGTCCACCGGCCACTCCCCCGCGCCGACGCGGTCGGCCTCGGCCCGGATCCCGATCATCGCGTCGATGAAGCGGTCGATCTCGGCGAGGTCCTCGCTCTCCGTCGGCTCGACCATCAGGGTCCCGGCGACGGGGAAGCTCATGGTCGGGGCGTGGAAGCCGTAGTCGACGAGGCGCTTGGCGACGTCGTCCACGGTCACTCCTGTCGCCGCCGTCAGCGGGCGGATGTCGAGGATGCACTCGTGGGCGACGAGCCCGTTGTCCCCCGTGTAGAGCACCGGGTAGTGCTCGCGGAGGCGCGCGGCGACGTAGTTGGCCGAGAGGACGGCCGCCCCGGTCGCGGCACGCAGGCCCTCCTCGCCCATCATCCGGGCGTACGCCCACGAGATCGGCAGGATGCCGGGGCTGCCGTAGGGAGCTGCCGACACCGGTGCGCCGCCGTGGACGATCCGCTCGCCCTGCGTGCCCACGCCGTGCTCGAGCCGCTGCGCGAGCGGGTGGCCGGGCAGGAACGGCGCGAGGTGCGCCTTCGCGGCGACGGGACCGACGCCGGGACCGCCTCCGCCGTGCGGGATGCAGAACGTCTTGTGCAGGTTGAGGTGCGAGACGTCGCCGCCGAAGTCTCCGAAGCGGGCGAAGCCGAGGAGCGCGTTGAGGTTCGCGCCGTCCACGTACACCTGTCCGCCGGCCTCGTGGACGAGGCGGCAGATCTCGGCGACCTCGTGCTCGTAGACGCCGTGGGTCGACGGGTAGGTGATCATCAGCGCGGCGAGGGAGCCCGCGTGCTCGGCGATCTTCGCCCGGAGGTCGTCCAGGTCGACGTTGCCGAGCTCGTCGCAGGCCACGACGACGACGCGCATGCCGGCGAGGACCGCGCTCGCGGCGTTGGTGCCGTGGGCGCTCGAGGGGATCAGGCAGACCGTGCGGTCCTCGTCGCCGTTCGACCGGTGCCAGCCGCGGATCGCCAGCAGGCCCGCGAGCTCGCCCTGCGAGCCGGCGTTGGGCTGGAGCGACACGGAGTCGTAGCCCGTGAGGTGGGCGAGCCACCCCTCCAGCTGGTCGATCAGCGCCAGCGAGCCCTGCACGTCCGCCTCGGGGGCGAACGGGTGCAGGTCCGCGAACTCGGGCCAGCTGACCGCCTCCATCTCGGTGGCGGCGTTGAGCTTCATGGTGCAGGAGCCGAGCGGGATCATGCCGCGGTCCAGCGCGTAGTCCGAGTCGGCGAGGCGCTTGAGGTAGCGCATCATCGAGGTCTCGCTGTGGTGGCTGCTGAAGACCGGGTGCACGAGGAACGGCGTGCGGCGGTCGAGCTCGGCGGGGATGCTCCGCGCGGAGCCGCTGAGGAAGCCGAACGACGAGTCCAGCTGCCCGACGGCGGTCGCGACGGCGATCACCTCGAGGTCGGTGACCGTCTCGTCGATCGACACCGAGACCGTGTCTGCGTCGACCAGGCGCACGTCGAAGCCGGCCTGGCGGGCGCGGGCGACCGCCGCCTCCGCGCCGCCGGGCACGACGACCGAGACGGTGTCGAAGAAGTCGGCGTGCCGGAGGGAGTGGCCCCGGTCGAGGAGGAGGCGCGCGAGGAGCGCGGCCCGGCCGTGCACGCGCTCGGCGATCGCGGCGAGCCCGTCCGGCCCGTGGTAGACCGCGTACATCGCCGCCATGACCGCCAGGAGGACCTGCGCGGTGCAGATGTTCGAGGTCGCCTTCTCACGGCGGATGTGCTGCTCGCGGGCCTGGAGGGACAGGCGGTAGGCGGGGTGGCCGTCCGCGTCCTGGCTGACGCCGACGAGGCGGCCGGGCAGCTGGCGCTCGAGTCCCTTGCGGACGGCGAGGTAGCCGGCGTGCGGCCCTCCGAAGCCCAGCGGGACGCCGAAGCGCTGCGTGGTGCCGACCGCGACGTCCGCGCCGAGCTCGCCCGGCGAGCGCACCAGGGTCAGCGCGAGCAGGTCGGCGGCGACGACCGCCAAGCCTCCGTGGGCCTTCGCCGCGGCGAGCACCGCCGACGGGTCCCAGAGGTGCCCGGACGCGCCGGGGTACTGCACGAGGGCGCCGAAGCACTCCGGCACCTCCTCCGCGGCGGTGCGCGAGAGCGGGAGCTCGACGATGCGGATGCCGACGGCCTCCGCGCGGCCGCGCAGCAGCGCGAGGGTCTGCGGGAGAGCGTCGGAGTCGACGACGAAGACGTCGGTGCGCGCCTTCGAGGCGCGGCGCGCGAGCAGCATCGCCTCGACGACGGCCGTGCCCTCGTCGAGCATCGACGCGCCGGCCGTGTCGAGGCCGGTGAGGTCGGAGACCATCGTCTGGAAGTCGATCAGCGCCTCCAGGCGCCCCTGCGAGATCTCGGGCTGGTACGGGGTGTAGGCCGTGTACCAGCTGGGGTTCTCGAGCACGTTGCGCTTGATCACGGCGGGGGTGTGCGTGCCGTAGTAGCCGAGGCCGATCATCGGCCGACGCACCGTGTTCCTCGCGGCGAGGGCGCGCAGCTCGGCGAGCGCCTCCGTCTCGGTGGCCGGAGCGGGCAGCACCTGCGGGAGGTCGCGGACGTGGATCGACTCGGGGACGGCGGCGGTGACGAGCTCCTCCACGGAGTCGTACCCGAGAGCCGCGAGCATGGTGCGCTGCGCGTCGGCGTCGGTCCCGATGTGGCGGGACTCGAAGGCGCCGGGGGTCCTGGTGGCCGCCATCTACTCGCCGACCAGCTCGGTGTAGGCGGCGGAGTCGAGGAGGCCGTCGGGCAGGGCGTCGAAGCGGACCCGGATCAGCCACCCCTCGCCGAACGGGTCGGAGTTGACGAGCTCGGGGCTGTCGACGACGGCCGTGTTGGTCTCGAGGACCTCGCCGTCGACGGGGGCGAACAGCTCGCCCACCGACTTGGTCGACTCGATCTCGCCGACGACGCTGCCGCCCTCGACGCGGGCTCCCGCCTCGGGGAGCTCGACGAAGACGACGTCGCCCAGCTTGTCCGCGGCGTAGGCGGTGATGCCGACGGTCGCGACCTCTCCGTCGACCCGGATCCACTCGTGGTCGGAGGTGTACTGCAGCTCGGTGCGCACGGCCATGTCAGTTCTTCTTTCTCGAGTAGAAGGGGAGCTCGGTGACGGTCATCGGGAGGCGCGTGCCGCGGATGTCGACGGCGAGCGCCGTCCCGGGCTGCGCGGAGGCGGGGGCGACGTAGGCCATCGCGATCGGGACGCCCAGGGTCGGCGAGAGGACGCCGCTGGTGACCACTCCGACCTCGTCGTCGCCGGAGAGGACGGTGTAGTCGGCACGGGCGGCGCGGCGGCCCTCGCCGACGAGCCCGACGAGCACGGGAGCGTCTCCGGAGGGACCCTCCTCGCTGGCCGCGCGGCCGACGAAGTCGATCGGCTTCCCGAAGGCGACGACGCGGCCGAGGCCGGCCTGTGCGGGGAAGACGTCGCGGGAGAGTTCGTGGCCGTAGAGCGGCATGCCCGCCTCGAGGCGGAGGGTGTCGCGGGCGGCGAGGCCGGCGGGGACGAGGCCCGCTCCGGCGCCGGTCTCGGCGAGAGCCTGCCAGAGCGTGGGAGCGGAGTCGGGCGAGACGTAGATCTCGAAGCCGTCCTCGCCTGTGTACCCGGTGCGCGCGATCAGGATCGGGTGCGCCTCGAAGGTCGCGGGCACGGCGCGGTAGTAGCGCAGCTCCGCGAGCAGGCGGGCGGCGTCGTCCGTGTCGAGCACCGACTCCGCTCCCCGCTCGGTCTCGACGGCGAGGCCCTGGACGTTCTGCAGGATCTCGAGCGAGCGCGGGCCCTGCAGCGCGATGAGGGCGACGTCGTCGCTCTCGTCGAACAGCTCGCACTCGAACATCGCGGTGCGGTCGCGGAGCGTCTCGACGACGATGTGCCGGTTGGCCGCGTTCGCGACGACCATGAAGCGGTCCTCGCCCGTGCGGTAGACGACGAGGTCGTCGATCACGCCGCCCGTGCGCTCCAGGAGAAGGGTGTACTTCGCGCGGCCGGCGGCGACGGCCGAGATGTCGCTCGCCAGCGCGTAGTCGAGGGCGTCGACCGCCTCGGGGCCGACGACGAGGATCTCGGCCATGTGCGAGAGGTCGAAGAGGCCGGCGGCGGTGCGCACGGCGTGGTGCTCGGCGAGATCGCCGGAGTAGCGGACCGGCATCTGCCACCCGGCGAAGTCGGTGAAGGACGCGCCGGCGGCGACGTGCACCTCGTGCAGGGGCGAGTAGCGGGCTTCGGGGCTGGTCGTCGGGGTCTCGGACATGAGTTCTCCATTTCGTCGCAGTGCTGGACTCGCGCCGCGTTCGCGGCAGAGCACAGCAGTGCCGTGGGAACTCCCCCTCTGTCGTGGAGCCTGAGAGATTCGCGACGCCCCGAGGGGTCGAGCGCTTTCACCATGGGCGGATCCGAGCGGATCGCTTTCCAGAGTGGCCAGTTCGACGCGGTACAAGACCTGAGAGATTGGCGGGGAGGCTTGCTCCTTCGGTGCCGACCGGAGTCGGCTCTCCCGCGTCGCGTATTGCGGCCCGGTATTCGGTTGTGCGGTCAGCCTAGCGGTGAGGGCGGACCCTGCGCGGCGTGTCGCCTCTTCCGCTAGGCGTTCAGGTGTTCGTGACACTAAGGTGATCCCAGCACTTACAGTCGGTGCGACTCTTAGTAGGGACATCGGATGCCGGACGTGCAGCTCGCCGTGTCGACGGTGATCTTCGCCCTGCGGCCGCACCCGGAGACCGGAGCGAGCACCGTCTGGATCCCCGTCGTCCGGCGCATCCGCGAGCCGTTCGAGGGACTCTGGGCACTGCCCGGCGGACCGCTGCATCCGGACGAGGACCTCGCCGAGTCGGCCCGCCGCACTCTCCGCGAGACCACGGGCCTGGCTCCGCGCTACCTCGAGCAGCTCTACGCCGTCGGCGGCACCGACCGCTCCCCCGGTGAGGACCGCGTCGTGTCGATCGTCTACTGGGCGCTCGTGCGCTCCGCCGAGGCCGACGAGGCCATCGTGGGAGAGAACGTCGCCTGGCTCTGCACCGATCTGCCGCTCGAGCTCGCCTTCGACCACGGACTGATCGTCGACTACGCCCTCTGGCGCCTGCGCAACAAGATGGAGTACTCCCGCATCGCGCAGGCCTTCCTCGGCGGCGCCTTCACCCTGTCCCAGCTGCGGGAGGTCCACGAGGCCGTCCTGCAGAAGCCTCTCGACCCGGCCAACTTCCGCCGGACGATCGAGAGCTCCGGCACCGTGGTGCCCACCGGGGAGCGCCTGACGGGCACCCGCCACCGTCCCCCGCGCCTCTACCGCTACGACGAGTCGGCGGCGCTCGTCGACAACGGCCCGCTGCCCGTCTGAGCGCGCCGCCCGACTCCCCCACCCGCCTCACGAGGAGAACACCGTGACATCCGTCGACAGCACCATCCGGCTCATCGAGGGCGGCTCCGCGCCCGGCGCCACCTGCGCGCCCGAGCTCGCGGAGGCCCCCTGGTCGTTCGACCTCGGCTTGCCCGCCTACGGGCCCGGCGCCTCCCAGGCCGACCCGATCCCGGCCGACGCCCCGGTCCAGGGACGTCTGCCGGAGGAGTACACGACGGCGAGCGCCGACGAGCTGCACCACCGCATCCTCGCGGCGAAGGAGACGCTCGGCGAGCGGGTCGTCGTGCTCGGGCACTTCTACCAGCGGGACGAGGTGGTGCAGTACGCCGACTACGTGGGCGACTCGTTCCAGCTGGCGAAGGCGGCGACGAGCCGGCCCGACGCCGAGGCGATCGTCTTCTGCGGCGTGCACTTCATGGCGGAGACGGCCGACATCCTCTCCGGTCCGGAGCAGGCCGTGATCCTCCCGAACCTGGCGGCCGGCTGCTCGATGGCGGACATGGCCGACATCGACTCCGTCGAGGACGCGTGGGCCGAGCTCACCGAGCTCTACGGCACCGAGCCGGACGCCGACGGCCGCGTGCCGCTCGTCCCGGTCACGTACATGAACTCCTCCGCCGCGCTGAAGGCGTTCTGCGGCCGCAACGGAGGCGTGGTCTGCACCTCCTCGAACGCGGCGACCGTGCTCGAGGACGCGTTCGCGCGCGGGCAGCGGGTGCTGTTCTTCCCCGACCAGCACCTCGGCCGCAACACCGCCAAGGCGATGGGCGTGCCGCTGGAGCGGATGCCGATGTGGAACCCGCGGAAGCCGCAGGGCGGCTCCGACACCGCGACGCTCCTGGACGCGCAGGTGATCCTCTGGCACGGATTCTGCTCGGTGCACAAGCGCTTCACGACGGCCCAGATCGCGAAGGCGCGCGCCGAGCACCCGGGCGTGCGCGTGATCGTGCACCCGGAGTGCCCGATGGCGGTCGTCGACGCGGCCGACGAGTACGGCTCGACCGACTACATCGTGAAGGCGATCCAGGCGGCACCCGCGGGATCGACCTTCGCGATCGGCACCGAGATCAACCTGGTGCAGCGCCTCGCCGTCCAGTACCCGCAGCACACGATCTTCTGCCTCGACGACGTGGTCTGCCCCTGCTCGACCATGTACCGCATCCACCCCGGCTACCTCGCCTGGGTGCTCGAGGGACTGGTCGCGGGGACGGTGCTCAACCGGATCGAGGTCGCGGAGTCGGTGCAGGCCGAGGCGCGCATCGCCCTCGAGCGGATGCTCGCGGCCGTTCCGCCCGCCGGGCCGGCGGCGGTCTGACATGGCGCGGGTCGTCGTCGTCGGCAGCGGCATCGCCGGGCTGGTCGCCGCGCTGACGGCGCAGCGCCGCCACGAGGTGCTGCTCGTCACCAAGGGCGCGCTGGCGGAGTCGTCGACGCGCGCCGCGCAGGGCGGGATCGCCGCGGTCACGGCGCCGGGCGACTCCGTCGCGCTGCACGTGGAGGACACGCTCACCGCCGGTGCGGGCCTCGCCGTGCGCTCGGCGGTCGAGGTGCTCTGCGCCGAGGGGCCGGAGGCGGTCGCGGTGCTGCAGGAGTGGGGCGTCGGCTTCGACCGCGAGGGCGGCGAGCTGGCGCGGGGACTCGAGGGCGCCCACTCGCGTCCGCGGATCCTGCACGCCGGCGGCGACGCGACGGGCGCCGCGATCGAGGCCGCGCTCGTGGCGGCGGTGCGGGCCTCGTCGGTCGAGGTGCGCGAGCACGCCGCCCTGGTCGACCTGGTGCGGGAGGGCGGCTCGGTCACGGGCGCCGACGTCCTGCACGACGGCGTGCTCGAGCGCCTGACGGCCGACGCGGTCGTGCTGGCCACGGGAGGCGCCGGGCAGCTCTACCGGCACACCACCAATCCGTCCGTCGCGACCGGGGACGGGCTGGCCGCCGCACTGCGGGCGGGAGCGGAGACGGCGGACCTGGAGTTCTACCAGTTCCACCCGACCACGCTCGCGCTGCCGGGCGGCTTCCTCGTCTCGGAGGCGGTGCGCGGCGAGGGCGCGGTGCTGCGCGACGCCGCGGGCGAGCGGTTCCTGGTCGGGGTGCACCCCGAGGCCGAGCTGGCGCCGCGCGACGTCGTGGCGCGCGCGATCGCGGAGCGGATGCGGCTGCAGGGCGGGCTGCCCGTGCACCTGGACGCCCGGGCGATCGACCCCGAGGTGCTGGCGAAGAGGTTCCCGACGATCTCGGCGGCCTGCCGCGAGAACGGGCTCTCGCTCGCCGACGACCTGCTGCCCGTGACTCCGGCCGCGCACTACTGGATGGGCGGGATCGCGACCGACCTGGACGGGCGCACCAGCCTCCCCGGGCTGCTCGCAGTGGGCGAGGTCGCCCGCACCGGCGTCCACGGTGCGAACCGCCTCGCCTCCAACAGCCTGCTCGAGGGCGTCGTGTTCGCGCGCCGCGCGGCGCTCGCCCTCGACTCCCTCTCCTGGAGCGGCGGCCCGGTCGCGCCTCCCCGCGCCGTCGTCCCGATGACGCTCGACCGCACCGCTCTCCAGGACGCGATGTGGGCGGGAGCCGGCCTCTCCCGGGACGCGGCGGGGCTCACAGCGGCGCGCGACGCGCTCGTCGCCTCCGCCTCGCCCGCTCCGCTCGGACTGAGGACGCTCGAGGACGCGAACCTGCTGACCTGCGCCCTCGCTCTCATCGACGCCGCGACCGCGCGCACGCACTCCGTCGGCGCCCACCACCGCACCGACTCCCCCGACCCCGCGACGGCGAGCGCCGCCGCCCCCACCAGAGAGGCGGCCCTTCCGTGCTGACCCGCCAGAGCATCGACCGCGTCGTCACCCTCGCCCTCGAGGAGGACGCGCCCTGGGGCGACCTGACCTCCGACACCCTCCTCCCCGCGGACGCCACCGCGAGCGCAGCCCTCGTGGCCCGCGAGCCCGGCGTCTTCAGCGGCGGCGCCGTCCTCGTCGGCACGATGCGGCAGGCCGACTCCCGGATCCGCTGCTCTGTGCTCGTGGAGGACGGCGCGGTCTTCGAGGCCGGGCAGACCCTCGCCCGGATCGAGGGCCCCGCGGGCGGCGTGCTCCGCGGCGAGCGCGTCGCGCTCAACCTCGTGCAGCGGATGAGCGGCATCGCCACCCTGACGGCGCAGTACGTCGCCGCGGTGGAGGGAACGCGCGCCCGCATCGTCGACACCCGCAAGACCACGCCGGGTCTGCGTGCGCTCGAGAGGCACGCCGTCCGCAGCGGCGGCGGCCGCAACCACCGCTTCTCGCTCTCGGACGCGGTGCTGGCTAAAGACAACCACCTCGCGGTGCTCGCCGCGCGCGGGATCGACCTGACCGCGGCCCTGCGGGCCGCGCGCGCCTCGATCCCGCACACGGCGCACCTAGAGGTCGAGGTCGACCGGCTCGACCAGATCGAGCCCGCGCTGGCGGGAGGCGCGGACACGATCATGCTCGACAACTTCACCCCCGAGCTGCTCCGCCAGGGCGTCGCCCTCATCGGCGGGCGGGCCGTGGTCGAGGCGAGCGGCGGCGTCGACCTCACGACCGTGCGCGCGATCGCGGAGGCGGGAGTCGACGTGATCTCCGTCGGCGCGCTCACCCACAGCGTCCGCTCGCTCGACCTCGGCCTGGACATCGCAGTCGAGTGATCTACCTCGACCACGCCGCGACCTCGCCCGTGCGCCGCGAGGTGCTGGAGGCCATGTGGCCGTTCCTCACCGCCGAGTACGGCAATCCGTCGAGCAGCCACTCGCTCGGCGACGCCGCGGCGCGCGCGCTGGAGGCGGCGCGCGCTCACGTGGCCCGCTTCCTCGGCGGCCGCGCCTCCGAGACGCTCTTCACCTCCGGCGGCACGGAGTCGATCAACACGGCGGTCAAGGGCCTCGCGCTGGGATCGCCGCGCGGACGGCACCTGGTGATCTCAGCGCTCGAGCACGAGGCGACCGTCGAGTCGGCCGACCACCTCCGGCGCCTGCACGGCTTCGAGGTGTCGACGGCCCCCGTCGACGCGACCGGCCTGCTCGACCTCGACGCGCTCGCCGCGCTGGTCCGGCCGGACACCGCGCTGGTCTCGGTGATCGCGGCGAGCAACGAGATCGGGACGGTGCAGGACGTTCCGGCGATCGCGGCGCTCTGCCGATCGCGGGGCGTGCCGCTGCACGTGGACGCCGTCCAGGCCGCCGGCTGGCTGGACGTCGCGGGCTGGGGCGCCGACGCGGTCTCGGTCTCGGGGCACAAGCTCGGGGCGCCGAAGGGCGTGGGGGCGCTGCTGCTGCGCAGCCGGCTCCCGTTCGAGCCACTGCTGCACGGCGGCGGCCAGGAGCGGGAGCGGCGCTCGGGCACCGAGAACGTGGCCTTCGCGGTCGCGCTCGGCACCGCGGTGCGCCTGCTCGACCCGGACCGCGCGGCGCGGGTCGGAGCCGTCCGGGACGCGTTCGCCGAGCGGGTCGCGGCCCTGGCGCCCCGGGCCGTGCCGCTGGGCTCCGCGGCGCACCGGCTCCCCTCGATCGCCGCCTACGCCGTCCCCGGGCGCAGCGGCGAGTCGACGCTCCTCGAGCTGGAGGAGCGCGGCGTCGTCGTCTCGAGCGGCTCGGCGTGCGCCGCCGGGCGCGACGAGCCCTCGCCCGCGCTGCTGGCCCTCGGCCTCGACCCCGACGTCGCCCGGACCGCCGTGCGGTTCAGCTTCGGCGAGGGCGCCACGCTCGAGGAGGCCGACGCCGCGTCCTCCGCGCTCTGCGCGGTCCTCGCCTGAGACCGCTCGCAGCGGATCCCCGTCGATCGGGAATGTCCGGGGCGTCCGCCGCTGTTCTCCCTCCGTACCCCGCATCCGCGCCCGCGAGTCGAGCCGTCGATGCGCCCTTCACACCGATCCCCCTCACGACCGGAGAACACCTGTGACCGAGCGCAGCACCCTTCCCGCCGCGCGGCCCGCCGCACCCGCCGCCGCCACGACCCTCGAACCGCGCAGCCGCCTGGTCATCAGCCTCCTGCTGGTGTCGGCGTTCGTCGTGATCCTCAACGAGACGATCATGAGCGTGGCGCTGCCCGACCTCATGCGCGACTTCGACGTCGAGGCGCACGTGGGCCAGTGGCTCTCGACCGCCTTCATGCTCACGATGGCCGTCGTCATCCCGATCACGGGCTACCTGATCCAGCGGCTGCACACCCGCACGCTCTTCGCCGCCGCGATGATCCTCTTCAGCCTCGGCACGCTCACCGCCGCGCTCGCCCCGACCTTCGCGGTCCTCCTGGCGGCCCGCGTGGTGCAGGCCGGCGGCACGGCCATCATGATGCCGCTGCTGATGACGACCGTGATGACGCTGGTGCCCCCGGCGATCCGCGGCCGGATGATGGGCAACATCTCGATCGTCATCTCGGTGGCTCCGGCCGTCGGACCGACGATCTCGGGCGTCATCCTCAACTTCCTCGGCTGGCGCTGGATGTTCTGGATCGTGCTGCCGATCGCGATCGGCGCGCTGCTCCTGGGCCTGCGCAAGGTCGAGAACGTCACCGAGCCCCGCTCCATCCCGATCGACTCGCTCTCGGTCGTCCTCTCGGTCTTCGGCTTCGGCGGCCTCGTCTACGGCCTGTCGAGCCTCGGCGAGGGCGGAGCCGCGGTCGTCGCGCCGTGGATCCCGTTCGTCGTCGCGGGTCTCGGCCTCGCGGGCTTCATCGCGCGCCAGCTGCTGCTGCAGCGCACCGACCGGGCCCTGCTGGACCTCCGGACCTTCTCCTCCGCGAACTTCACCATCGTCATCGCGATGATGGCGGTCAGCATGTCGGCGCTCTTCGGCACCCTGATCCTGCTGCCCCTCTACACGCAGAACGTGCTGGGCCTCACTCCGCTGGAGACCGGGCTGCTCCTGCTCCCCGGCGGCCTGCTGATGGGCCTGCTCGCGCCGTTCGTCGGCCGCGGCTACGACCGCTTCGGCCCGCGCGTGCTGCTCGTGCCCGGCTCGATCGTCGTCGCCGGCGCACTGTGGGGGTACACCCTGCTCGCGGCGGACTCGTCGCCCTGGTTCGTCCTCTCGCTGCACGTCACCCTCAGCCTGGGCCTCGCCTTCGTCTTCACGCCGCTGTTCACCGCCGGCCTCGGCTCGGTGCGCCCCTCGCTCTACTCCCACGGCAGCGCCATCATCGGCACCGTGCAGCAGCTGGGCGGCGCGGCCGGCACGGCGCTGTTCGTCACCGTCCTCTCGATCCGGTCGGCGGAGCTCGCGCAGGGCGGCGCCGACGAGGTCGCCTCCTACGCCGGCGGCATCCACTCCGCGTTCCTGTGGGGCGCGTCGATCGCGACGGTCGCGATCGTGGCCGCGTTCTTCGTCCGCCGCCCGGCGGAGTCGGACGCGCCGCTCCCGATGGCGCACTGAGCCGGGCGGGCCGACCCCGCCTGTTCACCTCCGCGTCACCCCGCCTCCCTACGGTGTCGCCCCGGCCGCCGCGCTCCCGATCGCGCGGCCGGGACGGAGACGAGACGTGACCGAGACGGCCGGCCCCCAGGACGTGCTCGACGCCGGAGCGGCCACCCCGCCTCCCCGCACGCTGGTCGACGTCCTCCGCGACACCGCGGAGCGCCACCCGGACGCCTCCGCGCTGGAGGACCCGGCCGGAGCGCTCAGCTACCGGGAGCTGCTGGCCCGCACGGTGCAGCTCGCGGGCGAGCTCACCACCGCAGGGGTCCGACGCGGCGACCGCGTCGGGATCCGCATGCCCAGCGGCTCCCGCGAGCTCTACCTCGCGATCCTGGCCGTCCTCGCCGCGGGAGCCGCGTACGTCCCGGTGGACGCGGACGACCCCGAGGAGCGGGCGCGCCTCGTCTTCGGCGAGGCCGCCGTCCGCGGCGTGATCACCGGCTCCGGCCGCTTCGAGCGCACCGGCGCCGACGAGCCGGCCGCGCGCCTGTTCACCGCGAGCGCGCCGCACCCGAGCACGGCGTCGATCCCGCTGCTGCAGCCGCCCTCGCTCGAGGACGACGCCTGGATCATCTTCACCTCCGGCTCCACCGGAACCCCCAAGGGAGTGGCGGTCAGCCACCGCTCCGCCGCCGCCTTCGTCGACGCCGAGGCGCGCCTGTTCCTCCAGGCGGAGCCGCTCGGCCCCGGGGACCGCGTGCTGGCCGGTCTCTCCGTCGCGTTCGACGCGTCCTGCGAGGAGATGTGGCTCGCCTGGCGGCACGGCGCCTGCCTCGTCCCCGCTCCCCGCTCGCTGGTCCGCAGCGGCATGGACCTCGGCCCCTGGCTGACCACGCACGGCATCACCGTGGTCTCGACCGTGCCGACCCTCGCGGCGCTCTGGCCCGCGGAGTCGCTCGAGAACGTCCGCCTGCTGATCTTCGGCGGCGAGGCGTGCCCGCCGGAGCTCGGCGAGCGCCTGGCCGTCGAGGGCCGCGAGGTCTGGAACACCTACGGGCCGACCGAGGCCACCGTCGTCGCCTGCGCCGCGCCCCTCGGCGGGCCTCCCCCGGTGCGCATCGGGCTGCCGCTGGACGGCTGGCGGCTCGCCGTCGTGGATGCGGACGGGCAGCGGGTCGGCGAGGGCGACGTCGGCGAGCTGGTCATCGGCGGGGTCGGGCTCGCGCGCTACCTCGACCCGGTCAAGGACGCCGAGAAGTACGCGCCGGCACCGCTCCTGGGCTGGGAGCGGGCCTACCGCTCCGGCGACCTGGTGCGCTTCGAGAGCGCCGGCCTGGTCTTCCAGGGGCGCGCGGACGACCAGGTGAAGCTCGGCGGTCGGCGGATCGAGCTCGGCGAGGTCGAGGCGGCGCTGCAGGCGCTCCCCGGAGTCTCGGGGGCGGCGGCCGCGGTCCGCACCACGGCGGCCGGCAACCAGGTCCTCGTCGGCTACCTGGCCCTCGCCGGCGGCCGGGAGCTCGACCGCGACGCGGCGCTCGCCCGCCTGCGTGAGGAGCTGCCCGCATCCCTCGTGCCGCTGCTGGCCGTGGTCGAGGAGCTGCCGACCCGCGTCTCCGGCAAGGTCGACCGCGCCGCACTCCCCTGGCCGCTCGCCGTGGGCACGACCGAGGACGCCTCCCTCGACCCCGAGGAGGCGTGGCTCGCCGCCCTTTGGCGCGACGTGCTCGGCGTGCCGGTCGACGAGCGGGCGAACTTCTTCGACCTCGGCGGCGGCTCCCTCGCCGCCGCCCAGCTGGTCGCGCGGATCCGCGAGCGCGACCCCGAGTTCACGGTCGCCGACGTCTACGCCCACCCGCGTCTCGCGGCGATGGCCGCCGAGATCCAGAGCCGCTCGACCGGCACTGCGGAGGTGTCCGCTCACCGCATCGCGCCGGTCCCCCTCAGGATGCGCGTGCTGCAGACCCTCCTCGGCGCACCGCTACTCGTGCTCGGCAGCGCCCGCTGGGTCACTGCGATCCTCACCGTCACCGCGGTGCTCGACCTGGTGCCGGGGTTCGGCTGGCTGCCCACCGCTCCGCTCGCCGCGCTGATCCCCGCGTTCGCGCTCTTCCTCACGCCGTTCGGGCGGATGGGGCTCACCGTCCTCGCCGCGCGCACCCTGCTGCGCGGGATCCGAGCCGGAGACCACCCGCGCGGCGGGAGCGTGCACCTCCGGCTCTGGCTGGCCGAGCAGATCGCGTTCCAGCTCAAGGCCGTGAGCCTCGCGGGCGCGCCCTGGGTCGCCTACTACGCCCGCGCGCTCGGCGCCCGCATCGCCGACGACGTCGACCTGCACTCCCTCCCTCCGCTGACCGGGATGCTCACGCTCGGGCGCGGCGCCGCGATCGAGCCGGAGGTCGACCTCTCCGGCTACTGGATCGACGGCGACGTCCTGCGCGTCGGTGCCGTCCGGGTCGGCGCCGGCAGCACGGTGGGCGCGCGCAGCACGCTCCTCCCCGGCGCCCGGATCGGCAAGCACGCGCAGATCGAGCCGGGATCGGCCGTCTTCGGGCGGGTGCCGGCCGGGCAGCGCTGGGGAGGATCCCCCGCCCAGCGGCTCGGCAGGGCGAACGCCGGGTTCCCCTCGGAGCGCCCGGCGCGCCGCCCGGGCTGGGTCTGGGCGTACGGAGCGTCCGCGGTCGGCCTCGCGGCGGTCCCGGTCCTCGCCCTCGCGGCCGGGCTCGCCGTCGTGGCCGCCGCCGTGCGCGGCTCGGCCGGCCTCGGCGCCGCGCTCGGGCCCGCTCTCGCCGCCCTCGTGCCCGCCGTCGCCGTCTCCGGAGTCGTCCTCGCCGCTCTCGTTGTCGTCCTGGTGCGCCTGCTCGGCCGGGGCGTCGAGCCGGGCACCCACCCCGTGCGCGGTCGGATCGGCTGGCAGGTCTGGTCGACGGAACGGCTGCTCGACTCCGCGCGGGTCCTGCTCTTCCCGCTCTACTCGGGCCTGTTCACCCCGGTCTGGCTGCGGCTCCTCGGCGCGAAGGTCGGACGCGACGTCGAGGCCTCGACGGTGCTGCTCCTGCCCGCGATGACGACCATCCGCGACGGCGCGTTCCTCGCCGACGACACGCTCGTCGCCTCCTACGCGCTCGGCGGCGGCTGGATGCGGCTCGCCCGCGCGGAGATCGGCGAGCGCGCGTTCCTCGGCAACTCCGGCATGGCCGCTCCCGGTCACACCGTGCCCGCCGGCGGACTCGTCGCCGTCCTCTCCTCCGCGCCCCGGAAGTCGAAGGCGGGCTCGTCGTGGCTCGGCTCACCGCCCGTGCGGCTGCGGCGCACCGTCGTCGAGGCGGAGTCGGCGCGCACCTTCCGCCCCGCCCGCCGACTCCGCGCGGCCCGCATCGCGTGGGAGCTCGGCCGCTTCGTCCCGGTGGTCGTCTCGGTCGCGATCGGCCTCGGTGTGGTCGCCGGACTGCTGGCGCTGATCCAGACGCTCGGGGCGGTGCTCGCCGCGCTCGTGGGAGGCGTCGTGCTGCTGGCCGCCGGGGCGGTCGCCGCGGCCGTCTCCACCGCCGCGAAGTGGATCCTGATCCAGCGGGTCGAGCCGAGCGAGCAGCCGCTGTGGTCCTCGTTCGTCTGGCGGAGCGAGCTGGCCGACGCCTTCACCGAGATGGTCGCCGCGCCCTGGTTCGCCCACGCCGCCGCGGGCACTCCGGCGCTGGTCTGGTGGCTGCGGAGCCTCGGCGCCCGGATCGGACGCGGCGTCTGGTGCGAGAGCTACTGGCTCCCCGAGGCCGATCTGATCTCGCTCGGCGACGGAGCGACCGTGAACCGGGGCTGCGTCGTGCAGACGCACCTGTTCCATGATCGAATCATGAGCATGGATCTCGTGAGCCTCGACGCCGGCGCCACCCTGGGCCCGCACAGCGTGATCCTCCCCGCCGCGCGGATCGCCGAGCACGGCACGGTCGGCCCGGCCTCGCTCGTCATGCGGGGGGAGCTCGTGCCCGCGGGCAGCCGCTGGAGCGGCAACCCGATCGGCCCGTGGCGCGAGGTGCGCGTCGCCGACTACCACGCGCCCGTCGCGTGAGCCCCGCGCTGACCGGGCTCGAGACCGCCGGCGACCCCTACGTCCCCGGCATCGGGAACACCGGCTACCGCGTCGAGTCCTACGACCTCGACCTCGACTACCGCGTCGCCTCGAACCGCCTGGCCGGCCGGGCCGTGCTGCGGATCGTCGCGCTGCAGCCGCTCCGGCGGTTCTCCCTCGACCTCTCCCGGCTCCGCGTGGCCCGCGTCCGGATCGACGGACGCCGCGCCCGCCACGAGCAGGCGCCGCACAAGCTGCGGGTGTCCCCCGCCGAGCCGCTGGCCGCCGGCGAGAGCGTCGACGTCGAGATCGAGTACAGCGGCCACCCCGCCCCCCGCGCCAGCCACTGGGGCGAGCTCGGCTGGGAGGAGCTGGAGGACGGGGTGCTCGTCGCCTCGCAGCCCTCCGGCTCCTCCACCTGGTTCCCCTGCAACGACGACGTCGCCGAGAAGGCTCCGTACCGCCTGCGCGTCACCGCCGAGGAGGGCTACGCCGTGCTCGCGAACGGGGTGCTCGTCGACTCGAGCGCCCGCTCCGGCCGCCGCACCTGGCTCTACGAGCAGCGCGAGCCCAGCGCCGCGTACCTCGCCTCGGTGCAGATCGGCCGCTACGCGATCGAGGAGCGCGTGCTCGCCGGGGTCGCGGTGACCCTCGCCCGCCCCGCCGCCCTGGCCGCTCGGGTCGCGCACGACTTCACTCCGCTCGAGCGCATGCTCGCCCTGTTCACGCGGCTGTTCGGGCCCTACCCCTTCGCCCGCTACTGCATCGTCGTCACGGCGGACGAGCTGGAGATCCCGCTCGAGGCGCAGGCGATGGCGGTGTTCGGCGCCAACCACGCCGACGGCCGCGGCGGCTCGGAGCGCCTCATCGCGCACGAGCTCGCGCACCAGTGGTTCGGCAACAGCGTGGGCATCGCCCGGTGGCGCCACATTTGGCTCAACGAGGGGTTCGCCTGCTACGCGGAGTGGCTGTGGTCGGAGGAGTCGGGCCGCGCCACCGCCGACGCCTGCGCCCGCCGCCACCACGCGGTGCTGCGGGCTGCGGCGCAGGATCTCGTGCTCGCCGATCCGGGGCCGGTCGCGCTCTTCGACGACCGCGTCTACAAGCGCGGCGCGCTCACCCTGCACGCGCTGCGGCTCACCGTCGGCGACGAGCCCTTCCTCCGGCTGCTGCGGGAGTGGACGTCCCGCTACGCCTCCGCCGCCGTCACCGACGAGGAGTTCCGCGAGCTCTGCACCGAGGTCCTCGGCGAGGGCGTGGACGACCTGCTCGACGCCTGGCTCCTCGACGAGGAGCTGCCGCCGCTACCGTCCCGGCGCTGACACCAGCGAGTCCGCGAGCGCGTCGCCGTGCTCGCGCCGCCAGCCGATGATGGGCCCGGCGCCCGCGTCCCCCATCGGCCCGAGGGCGACGCTGACCCGCAGCGCGGGGTCCAGCTGCGGCTCGGCTAGCCGGAAGCGGACGCCGTCGATCCGCGCCTCCGCCGCGTGGTGCGACTCGTGCACGTGCACCCGGCGCGGGTCGAGCTCGAGCCCGCGGCCGTCCGCCTTCAGCGCGGCCTCGATCCGGGTCCAGTGCAGGACGGGGTCGGCGGGGCGCATCCCGCCCGTGGCGAAGGGCGCCCCGGCGATGCGCGTGATCCGCTCCCCGCGCTCGGGCGTGCCCAGCGTCGGCTCCACATCGACGCCGACCGCACCGGCGCTGCTCGCCGCGACCACGACGGCGCCCGCGCAGTGCGCGATGCTCACCGACAGCAGCTCGAGCGCGATCCCGCGTCCCTCCAGCCGCGGCCGGCCGTGCGCGCCCCCGCAGCGCGGGCAGCACGCGACGACCCGGACCTCCGACGCGCGCGTCCCCGTGAGCTCGGCCGCGAGCATCCGCAGGAGCACCCGCCCGAAGACGAAGCGCTCGGCCGCCGACGCGGCGACCGTGCCGGCGTAGCGCTCGCGCTCCTCGTCGCTCAGCAGCGGCAGCAGCCGCTCGGCGTCCAGCGTCTGCTCGTCGAGCGCCAGCCAGCGCAGGTGCACCCCCGGCAGCTCCGCGCCGATCCCCGACTCCCCCATGTCCGTCCCCCCGGTCAGCTCGTCGCGGCGTGCTCGCCGCGCTCGTACACGTCCGCGGCCGATCCGACGATCAGCGGGTCCGGACCCAGCGGGCCCACGACCTCCTCGTCGCGTCCGTCGTAGTCGTAGAGGCTCAGGACGTAGCGCATGGCCTCGAGCCGGGCGCGCTTCTTGTCGTTGCTCTTCACGATGGTCCAGGGAGCGTCGGCGGTGTCGGTCGCCGCCATCATCGCCTCCTTGGCCGCGGTGTAGTCGCCCCACTTGTCGAGCGAGGCGAGGTCCATCGGCGAGAGCTTCCACTGGCGCACGGGGTCGATCATGCGGATCGTGAACCGGGTGCGCTGCTCCTCCGCCGAGACCGAGAACCACAGCTTCACCAGGTCGATGCCGTCGCCGACGAGCATCCGCTCGAACAGCGGCGTCTGGCGGATGAACTCGTCGTACTGCGCCGGCGTGCAGAAGCCCATCACGCGCTCCACGCCGGCCCGGTTGTACCAGGAGCGGTCGAAGAGGACGATCTCGCCGGCGGCCGGCAGGTGCGAGACGTAGCGCTGGAAGTACCACTGACCGGCCTCGCGCTCGGTCGGCTTCTCGAGCGCGACCACGCGGGCTCCGCGCGGGTTGAGGTGCTCGGTGAAGCGCTTGATGGTGCCGCCCTTGCCCGCGGCGTCGCGCCCCTCGAAGACGACCACGAGCCGGCGCCCGTGCTTCTTGATCCAGTTCTGCAGCTTCAGCAGCTCGATCTGGAGGAGGCGCTTGCCCGCCTCGTACTCCTCGCGCGACATCCGCTCGTCGTAGGGGTAGCCCTCGCGCCAGGTGTCGACCTGCGTGCCGTCGCGGCGCAGGAGCACCGGATCGTCGTCGTCCTCGTCCAGCACGACGAGGTCCCGCGCGTCGGCGGGTGTGAGCGTGCGGAGCAGCTCGGGAGTGGGACGGAGGGCGTCATCGGCGGTGTCGGGCACGGAGGGACGCTAGTGCGGCCGTGCAACGCTCCGGTGAACGGCGGGTATCCCCGCGTCTGCGGGGAGGACGGTCGGACGGGCTGCCGCGCCGATCGCGGACCCGGCCGCCGGATGCACGGGCTGATCACGACGGCTGTACGCAGCCGAGGCTGCAGTGCTCGATCCGGGGCGTTCCCGCGAGGATCGACCGGCTCCGCCTCGTCTCGGGACGGCGTCAGCCGGTGAACGCCGCAGGAGGCAGGTCGGTCTCGCCGCCCTCGACCGCGTCGAGCAGCCGGTCGACCACGTCCTGCGGCGCCAGACCCGCGCCGAAGCGGGGCGCGTCTCCCGCGAGCGGGTGCCGGGACAGCTCGGTCTCGGTGTGGCCGGGGCGCGCGTCGAGCAGGAGGACGCCCGCCCGCTTGTACTCGCGGGCCGAGGCCTTCACGAAGGAGTGCAGTGCCGCCTTCGAGGCGGAGTACGCGGCGAGGCCCGCGGTCGGAGCCTCCGCCACCACGCCGCTGATGGTCAGCGCGAACGGCTCTCGCCCCTCGCCCGCCGACGCGACGAGCGACGGCAGCGCGGCGGTCAGCACCCGGATCGGCGCCAGCGCGTTCACCTCGACGAGCTCCTCCAGAACGGCCGGATCGAGCTCGGCGGAGGGCCCGAAGGCCACGACGCCCGCGGCCACGACGACGCCGTCGAGGCGCCCGTGCCGCTCGAGCACCTCGGCGACCACGCGCCGGGGCTCGTCCTCCCCGCGCAGGTCGGCGACCAGGGGTGCCTCGCCGAGCGCCGCGGAGTCGCGCCCCGACCGCACCGCGACGGCACCGCGCGCCTCCAGCGAATCGGCCAGGAGGCGGCCGAGGCCGCCCGAGGCTCCGAGGACGAGGACGACGGCACCGTCGAGACGAGTCATGTGGCGAGCCTAGACGGGTGCGCTGGCGCGGATCGGCACTACCGTCCGAGCGACGGGGCCCCTACCGTGAGTCCCATGACACGTCTGCAGAGCCGTGCCGTGCTGCACCGCCTGCTCGAGGTTCTCGAGGATCCCGCCCCCGTCACCATCGGCCACGCGCGTCACGTCCGGATGCTCGTCCGCGAGGCTCTGGAGTGGATCGCCGGCCCTCGAGCGCACGAGTCCGGTGCGTGGAGCGGCCCCGCTTCGGGAGAGCCCGCGGCCGCGCTCGCCCCCGAGGATCCCGCCGCCACGGACCCGGGTCTCTGACGCTCCCGCCCTCCTCGTAGACTCGTTCGCCGGAGGAACGGGGGGTCGATGGACGAGGGTGCGCCGGCGGGCTGGTACCGCGACGAGGCCGATGCGGCCGAGATGCGCTGGTGGGACGGCAGGCGGTTCACCGGGGCGCGCCGCTCCGCGCAGGACAGCGCCGCGGTGGTGCGGGACGCACCCGTCACCCCCGTCACGGAGCGCGTCGTCTACCGCCTCCCGAACGCCGACGGCGCCCCGAGCGTGGACGCCCTCGCCGAGGCCGAGCGGATCGAGGAGATCGCCGATCTGATCGGACGCACGCTCGAGCAGGGCGAGATCGACGAGCGGACCCTCGAGGTCGACCTGATCCCCGAGCCCGACCACCCCACCGGCCTCGACGCCGTCTCGGTCCGGGCCGGCGGCCGTGTCCTCGGCTACCTGCCGAACGCCTCCGCCCACCGGGCCGCTCTCGACCGGGTCGTGGCGAGCGGAGCCGTCCCGGTCACGACCGCGCGCCTCCGGCTCGAGCGCGGCGAGGAGGGCCTGCGGGCCGTCCTCCGCGTCGCCCTGGTCGCCCCCGAGCTGCTCGTGCCGCTCAACGAGCCGCCCGTCGAGCGCCACTCGATCCTCCCCTGGTCGCGGGGCCTGCCGGTCCTGCGCGAGGACGAGCACTTCGCCCGCCTCTCGTCGGTCGTTCCGGCGAGCGGCCGCGGCCTGCTGCTGGTGACCCTGCACCCGGCGGGCGACCTCGTCGAGCTCCGTCTCGACGGCGAGCGGGTGGGCGAGCTCTCCCCGACCCTCTCGGCGGATTTCGCCCCGACCCTCCGCCACCTCGCGAGCCTCGGCCTCACCGCCGCCGCCTACGCCTCCCTCCGCGGATCCCCGCTGAAGGTCGAGCTCACGCTGCAGGCCGCGAAGGCCGCGGAGCTGCCCGCCGAGTGGGTCGACGGCCGTCCGGTCACTCTTCCCCGACTCCTCCCGCCGGCCCGGACATACACCGTCCCGCCCGCGTACACGGCGCCGCTGCGTCCCACTCCCCGCAGCTCGGAGGCGGTCTCCCGCTCGGTCCGCCGGACCGTCGCCTGGGTGGTCGTCGGCGTCTGCACCCTCGTCGGGCTGTCGAGCTGGCTGATCGGGGATGTGCTGAACTGAGCAGGCGGGGCTGACGACCGGCGACGTGTTCGACACCGCGTCAGATTCCCGCAATCGGCGGTCCCGCACCACCACGAGGAAGCGCCCGGCTCGCGGATCCGCAGATCCGAGCGGAACGGGCGCCTCGAGCCGAGCGCGGCCGTCCTACACGTTGAAGCGGAACTCCACGACGTCGCCGTCCTGCATGACGTAGTCCTTGCCCTCGATGCGGGCCTTGCCCTTCGCGCGGGCCTCGGCGATCGAGCCGGTCTCGACGAGGTCGTCGAACGAGATGATCTCGGCCTTGATGAAGCCCTTCTGGAAGTCGGTGTGGATGACACCGGCGGCCTGGGGCGCGGTCCAGCCCTTCCCGATGGTCCAGGCGCGCGTCTCCTTCGGGCCGGCCGTGAGGTACGTCTGGAGGCCCAGGGTGTCGAAGCCGATGGTCGCGAGCTGGTTGAGGCCCGACTCCGTCTGGCCGGTCGACTCGAGCATCTCGGCGGCGTCGGCCTCGTCGAGGTCGATCAGCTCGGACTCGATCTTCGCGTCGAGGAAGATCGCCTTCGCCGGCGCGACCAGGGCCGCGAGCTCGGCCTTCCGGGCGTCGTCGGTCAGCACGGCCTCGTCGACGTTGAAGACGTAGATGAACGGCTTGGCGGTCAGCAGGCCCAGCTCGCGGATCGGCTCCAGATCGATCGAGGAGGCCGACAGCGGCTTGCCCTGGTCGAGGAACTCGCGCGCCTTCTTCGCGGTCTCGACCACGATCGGCTCGATCTTCCTCCCCTTGAGCTCCTTCTCGTAGCGGGCCTCGGCCTTCTCGAGGGTCTGGAGATCGGCGAGGACCAGCTCGGTGTTGATCGTCTCCATGTCGCTGGCGGCGTCGACCTTGCCGTCGACGTGGACGACGTCGGAGTCCTCGAAGCCGCGGATGACCTGCGCGATCGCGTCGGCCTCGCGGATGTTCGCGAGGAACTTGTTGCCCAGGCCCTCGCCCTCGGACGCGCCGCGCACGATGCCGGCGATGTCGACGAAGGAGACGGGCGCCGGGAGGATGCGCTCGGAGCCGAAGATCCCGGCGAGCACCTCGAGGCGGGAGTCGGGCAGGTTCACTACACCCACGTTCGGCTCGATCGTCGCGAACGGGTAGTTCGCCGCGAGCACCGTGTTCTTGGTCAGTGCGTTGAAGAGCGTCGACTTGCCGACGTTGGGGAGACCGACGATTGCGATAGTGAGAGCCACGGGTAATCATCCTACGGCGTGGCGGCGGAAGGGCCGGGCGGGCGGGCGGAGAGGAACGGGAGGCGCCCGGCCCGCGGCCGGCGGGTGCTCCCGGCCGCTCGGGGCGACGCGCGCGCGGCGCTCCCGGCGGCGTCGGAGGTGCGTGAGAGGCTGGAGCGTGCCCATCGACTTCACCGCCATCGACTTCGAGACCGCCAACTCGCACGGGGCCTCCGCCTGCTCCGTCGGGCTCGTCAAGGTCCGCGACGGCCGCGTCGTCGACCGCGCCGGCTGGCTCATCCGCCCGCCGTTGGGGTACGACGACTTCCTCGAGTGGAACACGCGGATCCACGGCATCCGCAAGCACGACGTGCACGCCGCCGCCTCCTGGGTCGACCAGTTCGCCGACCTGGCGGCCTTCGCCGGCGAGGACGTGTTCGTCGCGCACAACGCCGGCTTCGACATGGGCGTCATCCGCGCAGCCTGCGCGGCGACCTCCCTCGAGCACCCCGAGTACGACTACCTCTGCTCGCTGCAGCTCGCCCGCAAGACGTACGAGCTCGACTCCTACCGCCTCCCCGTTGTCGCCATGGCCGCGGGCTTCGAGGACTTCCGCCACCACGACGCGTCGGCCGACGCCGAGGCGTGCGCCGCGATCGTCGTGCACGCGGCCCGGCGGCACGGCGCCGCGAGCATGGCCGAGCTCGGCGAGCTGGCCGGCGTCTCCGTGAAGCGCCTGCGCCCGAAGGCCCCCGTCGCCGCCTGACGTCCGTCATGCCGAGCCTGCTCGAGACGATCGGCTCAGCCGCGGGGGTCGCCGAACCAGGTGCTGAAGATGCGCCAGAAGTTCCGGTTCCCGTAGGCCGAGCAGTCGTCGCCCTCGCCGTAGAGGTTCGCGAGCGCCGCCGCGTTCGGCTGGTACGGCGTGTAGTAGTAGAGACCCGCCGTGGCCGCGTTGGCGATCGTCACCGGGGCGGTGCCGCAGGACTCGTCCGGGGAGTAGCGGACGTCGCCGGCCGCGCCGACCGGGTACCAGTCGAAGCTCGAGTCCGGATTCCGGTAGCGCTGGAACTGCCACGCCGCTCCGTACACCTGCGCGGCGAAGCCGTAGGAGTCCGTGTCGCAGTCCGCGGTGTCCGGGCAGCCGTAGCCCGTGGCGCTGCGGAACTGCCGCTCGCTCGGCTCCGGATCGGTCACGAGCGACTGCTCCTTCTGCAGCAGCACCAGGAGGACGGCCGGATTCACGCCGCACGCGCCGGCGACCGAGGTGATGATCTCCGCGGCCGGGACGTCGCGTCCGGCGGGCAGCGCGTCGCACTGCTCGTCGGCCGTGATCGCCGCGGTGTCCTCGGCGTAGTCGCGCAGGCACGGCACCGGCCCGCCCGCGCAGTCGGGGACGCGTGCGTCGAGGAACGCCTGCACCGTGAGCGGTCCGAGCGCGTCGCCGTCGAAGAAGACCTCGTCGGAGATCAGGTCGCCCGGGTCGAAGTCGGCCGCGACGGGGCCCGGCTGGAGGAAGGTCCACAGCCGGACGGTCTGCGGCTCGGACGGAACCGCTGCGAGGCGCGTGCCGTCGACGGAGCCTCCCAGCAGGAGCGCCACCAGCGCCCCGACGACGACGACCGCACCGCCCCGCCGGCGTCGGACGCCGGTCGGGGACGGTGCGGTCGGGGTCATCCCTCCACGCTAGTGGCGGGGCCGCGGGCGATCAGCCGCAGGGGGTGAGCCGCGCGACGTCCTCCGAGAGGGTGGTGGGACCGCCGAGGAGGACGACCCGCTGAGCTCCCGACTTCGCGATGTCGGTCAGGACGGCGCGGGGCACGCAGTTCGTCGGCACGGCGAACAGCGGGCTGTTCGAGTAGCCCGCCGCCGTGGCTCCGGCGAGGGCGTCGGGGAAGTTCTCGCCCGTCGCCAGGAACACGGTCTTGGCCCTCGAGAAGGCTGCCCGGTTCAGCTGCTCCGAGGTGTCGTAGCGGTCGACTCCGCCGATGCGGGTGATCGTCGGCACCGGAAGCGAGTTCTTGATCCCCTCGCTCACCGACAGGGGGCTGCCCGCGATGGTGAGGTTCTGCACCTTGAGCTTCGAGAGGATGCCCTTCGTCACGGCGTCGGCCGTGCTGCCGGTGCCGTTCACGAGGACGACGGGTGCGTCGACGGAGCCGGCCGCGGCGCTCGCGCCGAGCGCGTCGGGGAACTTCTCGCCCGTGGCGAGCCAGGCCCGCGTCGAGCCGCCCGAGAACGCGCTCTGGATGATGAGCCTGGACGTGTCGTAGCGGTCCTTCCCTCCGATGCGGTCCACCGTCGGCGAGTAGGACCTCAGCTGGTTCAGCAGGCCGTCGCCGACGCTCAGTGCGGAGCCGACCACGACGATCCTCGCCGGCTTGAGCCGGCTGAGCTCGTCGCGAACGGGCTGCGACATCGAGTCGCGGTCGACCAGGAGCAGCGGACCCTTCTGCTTGGCCGCGGCCGGGGCGGCGCTCAGCGCGTCGGGGAAGTTCGCGCCGGTCGCGATGTAGACGACGGGGACGTTGGGGCCGAAGACGGCCTTCGAGATCTCGACGGCGGTGCCCTGGCGGTCGGTGCCGGCCAGACGCGAGACGTCGATCCCGGCGGACGTGCTCACGGACGAGCAGCCGAGATCCTTCCGGCCGGGGCCCCGGGAGTCGCCCGTGCCGACCCAGCGGTTCCAGTCGACGGAGTCGGCGGAGACGCAGACCTGGTAGGTGCCGGGTGCCGAGACGGGCGTGGTGGCGCCGAAGCCGTGGGCGCGGCCGGCGACGGAGTACTCGCCCGGGATGTCGCCGCGGTCGCCGTTCGCGGTCTGCGTGCGGACCGTGCGGGTGCCGTCGGGGCCGGTCACCGTGACCGTCGTGGTCAGCGCGGCCTGCTGCGTCGTCGGGTCGACGGCCCAGCCGGACACGCTCAGCGTGCTGCCCGAGATGCGCGGGGCGTCGACGCGGCCCGCGGGGGCGATCCCGGCGTTGGCCAGGGTGCCGTTCGGGTTCCAGTCGCTGAAGAGGTACCAGAAGTTGATGTTGCCGTAGGTCGCGCAGGCCGCGTTGCCGGAGCCGGTGAGCGCGAAGTCGTTGGGCTGGTACGGCGTGTAGTAGTAGAGGTCGGCCGTGGCCTGGTTGCGGATGGTGACCGGCGAGGAGCCGCACGCGGTGCTCGGGTAGTAGGCGACGTTCGGCGTCGTGCCCGGAGCGTAGGTGGTGAAGTTCGAGCCGGAGCCGGGCGGGTTGGCGTAGCGCTTGAACTGGCGCGCCGCGCTGTAGACCTGCGTGAAGAAGCCCGCCGAGCCGGGGTCGCACGCCGCGGTGTCCGGGCAGTTGTAGCCGGTCGCCTTGGCGTAGTCCTCGGGGCTCGGCGTCGTGTCGGTGACGAGGCTCCGCTCCTTCTGCACGAGCACGACCAGGGCCAGCGGGTTGATGCCGCAGGCCAGGCCGACGCGCGTGAAGATCGAGGCCGACGACTCGCTGCCGGAGCCCTGGTAGGCGCTGCACATCGCGTCCGCCGCCTTCGACGGCGTCGCCTGCGAGAAGTTCTTGAGGCAGGGGGCGGTGCCGGCGGTGGAGCACCGGCTGCCCTTCTCGTTCAGGAGCGACTGCACCTGACCGGTGCTCAGCGCGTCGCCGTCGAAGAACTGGGCGTCGCTGACGATGAAGCCGGCGCGGAAGCTCTTCGTCTCCTCGGCGCTGTACTGCGTCGACTGGTCCGGGACGCCGAGGTCGGCGCGGTCGAGGGACGCGTCGAGAGCGCCGGTCTCGACCGAGACGGTCGACGGCGCGTCCTCGGCGGCGGAGGCGGAGGTGATCGGGACGAGGGCGGTGCCGAGCCCGACGGCGAGAGCGAGCGCGGCCGTGAGCAGGCGCGATGAGCGGTGGTGATTCCCCATGATCGCGAAGTCTACGAGGCGGTCGCAGGGCGTCCTGGCCCTCGTTCGGTGGTCGTGGCGCGTCGATCGATCGATGTCGGAGGTGCGTGGTGTCATCGGCGGCATGGATCTCTCCTTCGCCCTCGGCCTGGTGGTCGGCGCGCTCCTCGCGGGGGTCGTGGCCGTCCTCCTCGCCCGCTCCCGCATGCCCGACGCCGCCCTCGCCCTCGACCTCGCGACGGCCCGCGCCCGCGCGGAGGGCCTGGAGGAGCGGCACGAGGCCGTCGTCGAGCAGCACCGCGAGCACCTCGGCTCCGCCCGCGACCAGATCCGCGAGCTCCAGGAGCAGCTGCGCGTCGTCGCTGAGCGCGAGCGGCACGACGCGCGCATCCTGCAGACCCTCTCCCCCGTCGCCGAGAGCCTGCGCGGCATGCAGGAGGCGGTCGGCCGGCTCGAGCGCGAGCGCGCCGCCCAGTTCGGGGCGATCACCGAGCAGCTCGAGGGACAGCGGGCGGCGGGCGAGCAGCTGCGCTCGACGACCGAGACCCTCGCGTCCGCGCTCCGCTCCACCACGAGCCGCGGCGCCTGGGGCGAGACGCAGCTGCGGAACGTCGTCGAGGCCGCCGGGCTCACCCAGCGGGTCGACTTCGACGTGCAGTTCGGCCTCGAGGGCGAGGCGGGCCGCGGCCGCGCCGACATGGTGGTCCGCCTGCCCGGCGGCAAGGCGATCGCGGTGGACGCCAAAGTGCCGTTCGACGCGTACCTGGAGGCGAGCGCGATCCCCGCGGGCGCCGGCGGAGAGGAGGAGGCGCGGCGTGCGGGGCTCCTGCGCGCGCACGTCCGCGCCCTCCGCGGCCACGTGGACGCGCTGGCCGCCCGCTCCTACTGGACCGGCCTCCCGGCGAGCCCCGAGTTCGTCATCGCGTTCGTGCCGAGCGAGCCGCTGCTCGCGAGCGCGCTCGACGCCGACCCGAGCCTGCTCGAGTACGCGTTCCGCAAGCGCGTCGCCCTCGCCTCGCCGGTGACCCTGTGGTCGGTGCTGAAGACCGTCGCCTACACCTGGCAGCAGGACGTGCTCACCGACGACGCCAAGCGCCTGCTCGACCTCGGCAAGACGCTCTACGCCCGTCTCGGCACCCTCGCCGACCACGCCGAGGGCCTGCGCCGCTCGCTCGAGAAGACGGTCGACTCCTACAACGCCTTCGCCGGCTCGCTCGAGAGCCGCGTGCTGGTCACCGCGCGCCAGTTCGACTCCCTCGACGAGTCGCGCGTCATCGCCCCGGTCGGAGGAGTCGCCTCCTCGCCGCGCCGCCTCACCGCCGTCGAGCTGCTCGCCGCGGAGGACGAGTCCGAGCGGAGCGCGTAGGGCCCCGGGTTCCCGCTGAGCGAGCACCGGGCGTGCAGGCCGCGCGCGAGCGGCGCCGTCCATCCGGCTCGACACCCGGACGACCGCAGCTCGCGACGGCGCTCCGCCTCCGCGGCTCGGCGGAGGAGCGCCCGCGAGGCGTCTCGAGACCCGCCGCGGCCCCGCCCGCTCGCCTCGGTGACCGAGGCCGGTGTCCTTCCGCGTCCTGCACGCCGAGACGCCGCCGCACTCGACGAGTGCGCCGTCAGCGGTGCGGCGCCTCGGCAGCAGTGCGGCGTCTCTGAGAGAGCGTGACGGCCTAGACCCACTTCTCCGCGAGGTGCTGGGCGGTCACGCGGCGGATGGTGCCCGAGCGGGAGCGCAGCACGATGGACTCCGTCGTGATGACGTGGCCCTCCTTGCGCACGCCCTTCACGAGCCCGCCGTTCGTCACTCCGGTCGCGACGAAGTAGGTGTTGTCGCTGCGGACGAGGTCGTTGGCGTGGAGCACGCGGTCGAGGTCGTGCCCGGCGTCGATGGCACGCTGGCGCTCGTCGTCGTCCTTCGGGCGGAGGATGCCCTGGATGACTCCCCCGAGCGCGCGGATGGCGCAGGCCGTGATGATGCCCTCGGGCGTGCCTCCGGTGCCGACGCACATGTCGAGTCGGGAGTCGTGGCGAGCGGCGTTGATGCCGCCCGCGACGTCGCCGTCGAGCAGGAGGCGCGTGCCGGCTCCGGCCGCGCGGATGTCCTCGATCAGCTGAGCGTGGCGCGGGCGGTCCAGCACCGCGATGCGCATCTCCTCGACGGGCTTGCGCTTGGCGCGGGCCAGGGCGCGGATGTTCTCGCCGATCGGGCGCTGGATGTCGATGATCCCGACGCCCTCGGGCCCGGTGACGATCTTCTCCATGTAGAACACGGCGGAGGGGTCGAACATCGCGCCGCGGTCGGCGACGGCGATCATCGAGAGCGCGTTCTGGCGCCCGGCCGCGGTCAGCGAGGTGCCGTCGATCGGGTCGACGGCGATGTCGGCGGCGGGCCCCGAGCCGTTGCCGACGTGCTCGCCGTTGAAGAGCATGGGCGCGTTGTCCTTCTCGCCCTCGCCGATCACGACGACTCCGTCGAAGTTCACGGTCCCGAGGAAGGTGCGCATGGCGTCGACCGCTGCGCCGTCGGCGGCGTTCTTGTCGCCCTTGCCGATGAAGGGCACGGCGCGGATCGCGGCGGCCTCGGTGGCGCGGACGAGCTCCATGCCGAGGTTGCGGTCGGGGTGGAGGTAGAGCGAGTCGTTGTCGATCACAGAGCGGAGTCCTTCGTCGTCGAGTTCGTGCACGTCGTCGCAGGACCCGCGGAGCGGATCCCCATCCCTGCCCGAAGCCTAGTCCAGGGCCCTCCACGGGCGGAGGGACCGCGGAGGGGCGCCTCGCTAGACTCGTCCGCGACGCGGGCCTCGCCCGACCCCCCCTTCGTTCATCCGTCAAAGGAGATGCCATGCCCGTCGCTACCCCGGACCAGTACGCAGAGATGCTCGACAAGGCGAAGGCGGGCGGCTTCGCCTACCCGGCGTTCAACGTCTCGTCGTCGCAGACGATCAACGCGGTCCTCCAGGGCCTCACCGAGGCGGGCTCGGACGGCATCATCCAGGTCACCACCGGAGGCGCGGACTACTTCGCCGGCCACACCGTGAAGAACCGCGCGGCAGGCGCGATCGCCTTCGCGAGGTTCGCGACCGAGGTCGCCAAGAACTACCCGGTCACGGTCGCGCTCCACACCGACCACTGCCCGCAGAACGCGCTCGAGGGCTTCGTCTACCCGCTGATCGCCGCCTCCGAGGAGGAGGTCAAGGCCGGTCGCGAGCCGCTCTTCCAGTCGCACATGTGGGACGGCTCCGCGATCCCGCTCGACGAGAACCTCGCCATCGCGAAGGAGATCCTCCCGCGCGTCAAGAACATCAACGCCATCCTCGAGGTCGAGATCGGCGTCGTCGGCGGCGAGGAGGACGGCGTCTCGCACGACATCAACGAGCACCTCTACACCACGCTCGACGACGCGATCGCGACCGTCGAGGCCCTCGGCTTCGGCGAGCAGGGCCGCTACATGGCCGCCCTGACCTTCGGCAACGTCCACGGCGTCTACAAGCCGGGCAACGTCCGACTGCGCCCGGAGCTGCTCCGCGAGATCCAGGACGGCCTGCAGGCGAAGTACGGCACCGGTGCGCTCCCCCTCGATCTCGTCTTCCACGGCGGCTCGGGCTCGACCGACGAGGAGATCGCCGAGGCGGTCCGCAACGGCGTCGTCAAGATGAACATCGACACCGACACGCAGTACGCGTTCAGCCGCTCCGTCGCGGACACCGTGCTGAAGAACTACGACGGCTTCCTCAAGGTCGACGGCGAGGTCGGCAACAAGAAGGTCTACGACCCGCGCTCGTGGGGCAAGATCGCCGAGACCGCGATGGCCGCGCGCGTCGCCGAGGCGACCCGTCAGCTCGGCTCGGCCGGGAACTCCGGGAAGTAGGGCACCGCTCCGTGACGAACGCACACGATCAGCCGGGCGACAGGCGTCCGGAGCCGCAGTACGGCGAGTACGCGCCGCCCGGCTGGTCGTGGCAGCCGCCGGAGGACGCCGTGGTCGTCCCCGACCCGCGGGGGTCGGAGACCGATCCGAGGCCCGCGACCGCTCCGGCCGCGAAGCCGGTCGCGCATCCCGTCGACCGCCTGCTCACGATCGTGCTGCTCGCGCTCGGCGTGTTCTTCGCCGTGCCGACGCTGCTCGATCCCTCGAGTTTCGCGACGACCCTCCAGGAGCTCTACCGCTCCCAGGGCATCGGCACCTACGCGTCGCCGGAGCTCGCACGGATCCTCGGCGTCGTGGTGGCGCTCGCGCAGTCGCTGATCGTCGCCTTCGCGGTGTGGATCTCGATCCGGCGGCTCCGCGCCGGCAAGCGCGCCGTGCTCGTCCCGATCCTCGGGATCGCGGCGACCGTGCTGCTCTCCCTGATCGTCGCGGCGATCGCCATCCTGGGCGACCCGACGTTCGCGGAGTACGTCACGCGCATGTCGGGCTCGCAGGGCGGCGCCGGCACCGACGTCTAGCGTCGATCCCCGTTCCACCGCACACGGAAGAGGCCGCCGCTCCCGAGGGAGGGCGGCCTCTTCCGTGTCCGGGCCGGAACGCTCTAGGCGCCCGCTCCCGCGCTGATGCGTCCACCGACGCCGCGGGCGTCGCGCTTGCCGGCGACGTCCTTGCGCAGCTCCTTGGGGAGCGAGAACATCAGGTCCTCCTCCGCGGTCTTGACCTCCTCGACGTCGCCGTACCCGGCGGCGGCGAGGTCGTCGAGGACCTCCTGGACGAGCACCTCGGGCACCGAGGCGCCGCTGGTGACGCCGACGGTGCGGATGCCCTCGAGCCACTCCTGCTTGATCTCGCTCGCGTAGTCGACCCGGTAGGCGGCCTTCGCGCCGTACTCGAGGGCGACCTCGACGAGGCGCACGGAGTTGGAGGAGTTCGCGGAGCCGACGACGATGACCAGCTCGGCGCCCGCGGCGACCTTCTTGATCGCGACCTGGCGGTTCTGCGTGGCGTAGCAGATGTCGTCGCTCGGCGGGTCCTGCAGGTTGGGGAAGCGCTCGCGGAGACGGCGCACCGTCTCCATCGTCTCGTCGACCGAGAGCGTCGTCTGCGAGAGCCAGACGACCTTGTCCGGGTCCTTCACGACGATGTTCGGCACGTCGTCGGGGCTGCCGACGAGGGTGACGTGATCGGGAGCCTCGCCCGCGGTGCCCTCGACCTCTTCGTGGCCCTCGTGGCCGATGAGGAGGATCTCGAAGTCGTCGCGCGCGAAGCGGACGGCCTCGCGGTGCACCTTCGTCACCAGGGGGCAGGTCGCGTCGATCGCCTGGAGATTGCGGTCTGCCGCGCCCTGGACGACCGCCGGTGAGACGCCGTGCGCGCTGAAGACGATGTGCGATCCCTCGGGCACCTCGTCGACCTCGTCGACGAAGATGGCGCCCTGGCTCTCGAGCGTGGAGACGACGTGCACGTTGTGCACGATCTGCTTGCGCACGTAGACCGGGGCACCGTAGTGCTCGATGGCCTTCTCGACGGCGACGACCGCGCGGTCGACTCCGGCGCAGTAGCCGCGGGGCGCGGCGAGGAGGACGCGCTTGCGGCCCTCGACGGGGACGTCGCGCAGACGCCCTGTGGCGCGGGGCATGCGCGGCATGGGCAGGCTGATCGGGACTTGGCTCACCCCCTGATTCTACGTGGTGCATCCTGTGCCCGGGCCGTCCCGGTGTCGGACCCGTCCCGTACCGTTGTCGTCGCGGGAGGGCACTCCCGCTCCCCCCCGTCCCTCCGAGCAGAGGCAGCGATGACCGACGCCCCACCCACCGCCGACGCACCCTGGCCGGTCGGCCTGCTCGCCAGCAAGATCAAGGGCTGGATCGAGCGCCTCGGGACCGCGTGGGTCGAGGGCGAGATCACCCAGTGGGGCGCGTCCGGCGGCAACGTCTACGGGAAGCTGAAGGACCTGTCCGGAGACGCGACGGTCGGCTTCACCGTCTGGTCGTCGGTGCGGAGCCGCCTCCCGGCCGACCTCAAGCAGGGCGATCGGGTCATCGCGCTGGTGAAGCCCAACTACTGGGTCAAGGGCGGCACGCTCTCGATGCAGGTCTTCGAGATGCGCCACGTCGGCCTGGGCGATCTGCTCGAGAAGCTCGAGCGGCTCCGCCGGCAGCTGGCGTCGGAGGGGCTGTTCGACGCCTCCCGCAAGAAGCCGCTGCCGTTCCTCCCGCACGGCGTGGGCCTCATCACCGGCAAGGACTCGGACGCCGAGAAGGACGTGCTGCGGAACGCGCAGCTGCGCTGGCCGGCGGTGCGCTTCCGGGTGGTCCACTCGGCCGTGCAGGGCGACCGGACGGTCCCGGAGGTGCTCTCGGCCCTGCGGACCCTCGAGGCCGACGACAGCATCGACGTGATCGTGATCGCCCGCGGAGGCGGCGACTTCCAGAACCTGCTCGGCTTCAGCGACGAGGCGCTCGTGCGCGCCGTCGCCGCCTGCTCCACTCCGGTCGTCAGCGCGATCGGCCACGAGGCCGACCGCCCGCTGCTCGACGACGTCGCCGACCTGCGCGCCTCCACTCCCACCGACGCCGCGAAGAGGGTCGTTCCCGACGTCTCCGACGAGCTGCTGCGCGTGCAGCAGGCCCGGCTGCGGATGACCGGCCGCGTGAGCGGGCTCGTCTCGCACGAGATCGACCGGCTCTCGCAGCTGCGCTCGCGGCCGGTGCTCGCCCAGCCGCACGTGCTGGTCGACCGGCACTCCGAGGAGCTGACCCGCTGGGTCGCGCGCGGCGCCGAGCTGGTGGACCGCCGCCTCGAGCGCGCGCACCTCGAGGTCGAGCGCCTGCACGGCCACCTGCGCGCCCTCTCCCCCCAGCACACCCTCGACCGCGGCTACGCGATCGTCCAGAACGCGGCCGGGCACGTCGTCCGGGCGCCCGGTGACGCGCCGGCCGGCGGCGCACTCGTCCTCACGCTCGCGGAGGGGGCCGTCGGCGCCCGCTCCGAGGGGCCTACCGGCGATCCCGCCGGCCGGTCCTGAGCCCGCCGCGCAACCCGTCCCCCTCAGCCCCGATCGATAGGATCAGACCCATGCCCGACTCCCCCGACGCCCCGGCGACCGACTCCGACGTCTCGGGATTCTCCTACGAGCAGGCGCGCGACGAGCTCGTCCGCGTCGTGTCCGAGCTCGAGCAGGGCAGCTCCACCCTCGAGCGCTCGCTCGCCCTGTGGGAGCGCGGCGAGGCCCTCGCCGCCCGCTGCGAGGAGTGGCTGATCGGAGCACGCGCCCGGCTGGACGCGGCCCGCTCCGGAGGGGCGGCCGCCGGATGAGCCGCGCGAAGCCCGCGCGGGTCGTCGCCGAGCTCGGGCGCCCGGAGACGGCGGCCGAGACGGCCGCACGCAAGGCCGAGAACTCCCGGCTCTACCGTCAGCGCAAGACGGTCAACAACCTCGTCTTCTCGCTGCTCGCGACCGTCGGCGCCGTAGCGCTCATCGTCCTGCTCGTCCCCCGCGGCGACACCGTGGAGCTCTCCTCGGTCGACGTCCCCCGCGTCGCCGCACAGGTCCAGCTGGGCGAGGAGCAGACGCTCGCCGTGCCCTCCCTGCCCGAGGGCTGGAAGGCCAACGCGGCCGAGCTCCGCCGCGAGAACGGCACCGACTACTGGTACGTCGGCCTGATCACCCCGAAGGCGGGCTACATCGGCCTGAGCCAGGGGCTCGACGCGGACGCGGCCTGGGTCGCGACGCAGCTCGACCGCCGGGCGGCGACCGGCGTCGAGACGATCGACGGCCGCGACTGGACCGTCTACGACCACCGCGACTCCGGCGAAGACACCGGCAACACGCCCTACGCACTCGAGACGACGGAGGGCTCCAGCACCTACCTCGTCTACGGCACGGCCCCGACGGACGAGATCCGCCTGGTCGTGGACGCCATCACCCCGCAGATCGGCCAGGAGGAGTCCCGATGAGCCTCGGAACCAGCAGCACCGTCCCCCGCGAGTCCCGCCCGCCGGCGTGGGTCTGGAAGGAGATGCTCCGCGGCAACCAGCGCTTCGTCGCCGGCGAGCCCCGCCACCCCCGCCAGGACGTCGAGCGCCGCGCCGAGCTCGCCGCCGCGCAGGCCCCGCTCGCTGCGCTCTTCGGCTGCAGCGACTCCCGCCTCGCGGCCGAGATCATCTTCGACCTGGGGCTCGGCGACCTCTTCGTCGTCCGCAACGCCGGCCAGGTGATCGCGGACTCCATCATCGGCTCGCTGGAGTACGGCGTCGCCGTCCTCGGCGTGAAGGTGCTGCTCGTGCTCGGCCACGACGAGTGCGGAGCGGTCCGGGCGGCGATCCAGTCGCAGGCGCCCGGCGCCGAGCGGCTCCCCCCGCACATCGAGCACCTGATCGAGCCGATCATCCCCGCGGTGCGCCGCCTCGTGGGTGCTCAGCCGGACGGCCGCGTGCTCGTCGACCCGTCGGCGACCGACGCGCTGGCCGTCGGCCGCGAGCACCTGCGCGACACGGTCGCCGAGCTGCTCCAGCGCTCCCCGCTGATCGCCGACGCTGTCGCGACCGGGCGGCTCGCCCTCGTGGGCGCCAACTACCGGCTCTCGGACGGCACCGTGATGTCCGATGTCGTGCTCGGCATCGATCCGCCCGAGCTCAGCCCCTACGTCTCCGAGCTGGAGCGCGACTCCGGCTCGGCCTCCTCCGCCGCCGCTCCGAGCGCGGTGGGATCGGATCCCGCGTGAGCGGCTCCGGACAGCACAGCACCAACCGATCAGACAAGGACGAACACAGCGTGGTGGATCACTCCCCGACCGACGACTCCGGCGACTTCCGCATCGAGCACGACACGATGGGCGAGGTGCGGGTCCCCCGCGACGCCCTCTACGCCGCGCAGACCCAGCGGGCGGTCGAGAACTTCCCGATCTCCGGTGCGGGCCTCGAGCCTGCCCAGATCGCGGCCCTCGCCCGCATCAAGAAGGCGGCGGCGCTGGCCAACGCCGAGCTGGGCGTGCTCGACGCCGACATCGCCACGGCGATCGCCGACGCGGCCGACCTCGTCGTCGGGGGCGGCTACGACGCGCACTTCCCGATCGACGTGTACCAGACCGGCTCGGGCACGTCCTCGAACATGAACATGAACGAGGTGCTGGGCTCGCTGGCGACCACGGCCCTCGGCCGCACCGTGCACCCGAACGACCACGTCAACGCCTCGCAGTCCTCCAACGACGTGTTCCCCACCTCGGTCCACGTCGCCGTCACCGGCGCGCTCATCGAGTCGCTGATCCCCTCGCTCGAGCAGCTCGCCGAGTCGCTCGAGGTCAAGGCGGAGCAGTGGGCCGAGGTCGTCAAGGCCGGCCGCACCCACCTGATGGACGCCACCCCGGTCACGCTCGGCCAGGAGTTCGGCGGCTACGCCGCGCAGATCCGCCTCGGCATCGAGCGCGTGCAGTCGGCGCTCCCCCGCGTCGCCGAGGTCCCGCTCGGCGGCACCGCGGTCGGCACCGGGATCAACACCCCCGCCGGCTTCCCGCAGAAGGTCATCGCGCGCCTCGCGGAGGAGACGGGCCTGCCCGTCACCGAGGCCCGCAACCACTTCGAGGCCCAGGGCGCGCGGGACTCGCTGGTCGAGGCCTCCGGAGCGCTGCGCGTGCTCGCGGTGAGCCTGACCAAGATCAACAACGACCTCCGCTGGATGGGCTCCGGCCCCAACACCGGCCTCGGAGAGCTGCGGATCCCCGACCTCCAGCCCGGATCCTCGATCATGCCCGGCAAGGTGAACCCGGTGATCCCGGAGGCCGTCCTCATGGTCTGCGCGCGCGTGATCGGCAACGACGCCACCATCGCCTGGGCGGGCGCCTCGGGCGCCTTCGAGCTCAACGTCGCGATCCCCGTCATGGGGACGGCGCTGCTGGAGTCGATCCGCCTGCTCGCGAACTCCGCCGTGCTGCTCGCCGACAAGACCGTCGACGGCCTCGAGGCCGACGTCGAGCACGCCCGCGCCCTCGCCGAGTCCTCCCCCTCGATCGTCACCCCGCTCAACAAGGTGATCGGCTACGAGGCCGCCGCCAAGGTCGCGAAGAACTCGGTCGCCAAGGGGATCACCGTCCGAGAGTCGGTCGTGGACCTCGGCTTCGTCGAGCGCGGCGAGGTGACGGAGGAGCAGCTCGACAGCGCCCTCGACGTCATGTCGATGACCCACCCCGGCTGAGCCCGGCCCTCCGACGGCCCGTCCCTGCGCTCGGCGCGGAGGCGGGCCGTCAGAGCACCAGCCAGAACCCCGTGAGCAGGAACGGTCCGAACGCGACCCGTCCGCGGACGCGCAGCACGAGCACCCACAGCCCCGCCACCGCGAAGCCGACAGTGGGCGCGGCGACGACCTGCTCGGGTCCGAGAGCCGCGAGCGGCGGTGCGAGGGCCGCCTGGAGCTTCACGTCGCCGAGGCCCAGCCCGCCCGCCGCATGCAGCACGCCCAGGCACAGCACCGTCGCGAGGACGGCGAGAAGCGTCCCCGCCGTGGGCGCGAGGACGGCTCCGACCAACAGCAGCGGGAGCGTGACCGCGTTCGGGAGCCGGTGCCCGCGCACATCCGCCAGCACCAACGGCACGCTCGCGAGCGCCACCGGGACGAGGCCGGGCGCCCGACCCAGGTGCGGGGCCCCGATCAGGAGGAGCACCAGGGCGCCGAGGAGCAGGGCGGCCCGGTCGAGTAGAGATCCGCGGAGCATCCGCCGAGACTAGGGGGCACCGCCCTCGGGGCGTCGGAGTTCTCCACAGGGCGGCCCGCAGGTGTGCTCGGGCGGCGGCGGGTCCCTCCCCGGCCTCAGTCGCGCGGAGGCAGCGGTCCCAGCAGGAGCGACGCCCAGGCGCCGTGAGCCGACGCGTCGTCGGAGGGGTGGAACTGCCCGGCGAGCACGTCTCGGTAGAGGCGACCGAGCTCCGACCGGCGCTGGTACGCCGAGCCGCCCGCGATCCGGACGGCGCTCTCGACCACGCGGAGCGCTCCTTCCGTGGTGCGGATCTTCACCCCGACCAGCGAGGGGAACCAGCGCGCGCCGCGGTCGACGAGCGCGTCCACGTCGGCCGCCGCCGAGCGCAGGGGCGCCTCGAGCCCGTCGAGCAGCATCCCGGTCTCAGCCACCCGGTGCCGCACCTCGGGGTCCTCCGCCAGTGGCCGCCCTCCCGCCCGGAGGGAGGCCCGTCGGCGGACGGAGGCGACGGCGAGCTCGAGCGCGCGCTGCGCGACACCGAGGTAGACCGAGGAGATCAGCAGCTCGAAGGCCGCGAAGACGGCGAAGACGAAGGGGTCGGCGGTCGGTCCGACGGGCAGCGAGCGGATCATCCGCTCGGCCGGGACGACGACGCCGTCGAGCACCGTCGTGCGGCTCTGGGTCGCCCGCATGCCGAGCGTGTCCCAGTCGTCGCGGACCTCGAGCCCGGCGACCGGCGAGTCCGGGCGCTCACGGTGCACGAAGCCGTGCACGAGCCGCGGCTCCGACCCGCTGTCGTCGCGGCCGAACACACCGAGCCGCGTCCAAGCGGGCGCGAGGGAGGTGAAGACCTTCGTGCCGGTGAAGCGGTAGCCGCCGTCCCCGAGCGGCTCCGCCCGCGTCAGCGAGTCCGAGAGCACCAGGTCGTTGCCCGCCTCGCTGTTGCCGAAGGCGAAGACGTGACCCGCCGCGGCGTCGACGAGGACCGAGCGGAGGGAGTCGTCGCCCCGCTCGAGCAGGAGTCGCGCGATCCCGGTCCAGACCAGGTGCATGTTGACGGCGAGCGCGGTCGCGGGCGCGGCCGTCGCGAGGCGCGTCTGCTCGGCGGCCGCCTGCTCCAGGCCGAGGCCGGCACCGCCGAGCTCCTCGGGGACGAGCAGCGCCAGGTAGCCGATCGAGCGCAGCTCCTCCAGGTCGTCCGCGCAGAACGCGTTGCGCTCGTCGTAGTCGGCCGCGCGGGTGCGGAAGCGCTCGAGGAGCGCGTCGTCGAGGATGCTCACCCGTCCACGCTACGCCCCGGTGCCCTGCAGGGACGCGCCCGGCCCGGGGATCCTCGGATCCCACGGGTCGGACACACGGCGAGCCCGTCAGGCGAGCTCGTTCGACTCCAGCATCTCGGTGACCAGAGCGGCGATCGCCGAGCGCTCGGAGCGGGTCAGCGTGACGTGCGCGAACAGCGGGTGCCCCTTCAGCGTCTCGATCACGGAGGCGACCCCGTCGTGCCGGCCGACCCGGAGGTTGTCGCGCTGCGCCACGTCGTGGGTCAGCACCACCCGGGAGTTCTGCCCGACGCGCGAGAGCACCGTGAGCAGGACGTTCCGCTCCAGCGACTGCGCCTCGTCGACGATCACGAACGCGTCGTGCAGCGAGCGCCCGCGGATGTGCGTGAGCGGCAGCACCTCGAGCATCCCGCGCTCGATCACCTCGTCGAGCACGTTCTGCGACACCAGCGCCCCGAGCGTGTCGAAGACCGCCTGAGCCCAGGGGTTCATCTTCTCGGCGGCGTCGCCGGGCAGGAAGCCGAGGTCCTGGCCGCCCACCGCGTAGAGCGGCCGGAAGACCATGATCTTCTTGTGCTGGCGCTTCTCCAGCACCGCCTCCAGGCCCGCGCAGAGCGCCAGCGCCGACTTGCCGGTGCCGGCCCGGCCGCCGAGCGAGACGATGCCGACCTCCGGGTCGAGCAGCAGGTCGATCGCGAGCCGCTGCTCCGCCGACCGCCCGTGCAGGCCGAACACGTCCTTGTCGCCGCGGACCAGCGTGATCTGCCGCTTGCCGGTGACCCTCGCGAGAGCGGAGCCGCGGTCGGAGTGGACGACGAGTCCGGTGTTGACCGGGATGTCGGCCACGACGTCCGTGAAGAGCCGCTCGCGGTCGTAGAGCTCGCTCATCGCGTCGCCGCCGAGCGTCACGTCGTCCATGCCGGTCCAACCGGACTCGGGGGCCTGCTCGGCCAGGTACTCCTCGGCCGCGAGGCCGATGGAGGCGGCCTTCACGCGCATCGGCATGTCCTTGGACACGACGGTGACCGCGGCGCCCTCGCTCTGCAGGTTGAGCGCGACGGCGAGGATCCTCGCGTCGTTGTCGCCCATCTGGAGCCCGCTCGGCAGCACCGACATGTTCGAGTGGTTGAGCTCGACGCGGAGCGTGCCGCCCCGGCCGACGGCGATGGGGAAGTCGAGGCGCTCGTGCTGCACGCGCAGCTCGTCGAGGCGGCGCAGGGCCTGCCGGGCGAAGTAGCCGATCTCGGGGTCGTTGCGCTTGCCCTCGAGCTCGCTGATGACGACGATCGGCAGCACGACGGCGTGCTCCGCGAACCGGAACATCGAGGAGGGATCCGACAGCAGCACCGAGGTGTCCAGGACGTAGGTGCGGAGGAGCTGATCGGCCGGATCCGAGGAGCCGTGCTGGACACGGCGGTGGACGCCGCCCTGCGTCCCGGTCTGCGGATCCATGCCCTGGGGAACTGTCACGACGACTCTCCACACTCCGGGGGCCGGAGCCCCCGGCTCATGTCCTCGAGCCGGCCTCATCGGTGCGTGTCGTGCACCGCGCAGAGTCCCTTCGGCGTCTGCGCGATGTCGAGCCGTACTTCTGTGGCCGTCTCGACCAGGCGCTGTACCTGATGACTCGAACCTAACCCGGCGAATGACATCCGTGTGCTTCTCACCGCTACGAATGTGTAACCAGTGTGTGAACGCGCGGAATCCGGCCTAGTAGTCGATGCTCGTGGCCGACGAGATCAGGGCGGCGCGGAGCAGCGCGAGGGTCGCGTCGGTGGTGCCGGCGTGCGCGCTGAAGCGGACGGTGCTCGGACGCAGGCGCGCGGTGACGCCGTGCGCGGCGAGGGAGGCCGCCAGCGGGGCCAGTTCCTCCGGCTCCGGCTCGACGACCACGATGCCGGCGCGCTCGTGCTCGCCGCGGGAGCCCACGACCGCCAGCCCGAACTCGTCCGCGAGGTCGACGATCGCGCTGACCCGCTCCGCCACGAGCGCGGCGATCGTCGACTGCCCGACCGCGGCGACCTCCTCCAGCGCCGACGCGAGCCGGGCCTGGGCGATCGGGTCCGGGTTGCTGATGCTGAAGGCGCGGGCGTCGCCGCGCGGCGGAGCCACCTCGTCCCACGGCTCCGCCTGCTCCGATCCCGTCCAGCCGGAGAGCACCGGGGTCAGCCGCGACAGCGCCCGCTCGCTGAGCGCGAGGAAGCCCGTCCCCCAGCCGGCGCGGAGCCACTTCTGGCCGCCGGTGACGACCACGTCCGCCAGCTCGTAGGGCGCGTCGACGACGCCGAAGCCCTGGATCGCGTCGAGGACGAGCATCCGGTCGCCGATCACGTCCCGGATCGCCGCGACGTCCGCGAGGTAGCCGGTGCGGGAGTCGACCAGGCTCACCGCGACGGTCGTCACGTCGTCCGTGAGCTGCTCGCGGACCGCCTCCGGCGTCACCCGTCCCTGCTCGGTCCGCAGCCAGCGGGGCTCCACCGAGCCGAGAGCCTGCGCCGAACGCACCGCCGCGAACGGCAGGCTCGGGAACTCCGCGGCCGACAGCAGCACCGCGCCCGAGGCGCCGAACAGCGCGTGCAGGAGGCCGGTCGAGGTGTTGGGCTGGAAGACGACGCGGTCGGCGGGGACGCGCACGAGCGCCGCCGCCGCCTCCCGGACGCGCTCGTCCTGCCGGAACAGCTCGTCGAGGGTGCCGCTGCGCGCGCGCACCAGCAGCTCGACGGCCGCCTCCTGCTCGGCGGCGACGGTCGCCGAGAGCGGGCCCACCCGGCCGAAGTCGAGGTACCCGGTCTCCTCGCCGAAACCGGCGAGGTAGTCCTCGGTCGTGGTGGAGGTGGCCTCGTTCGAGCTCATGCCGGCCCTTCCGATCGGTGGTGCGGCAGGAGCCGCGAGGTCAGCTGCCGAAGCGGCGGTGCCGTCCGGCGTAGTCGCGGAGCGCGCGGAGGAAGTCGACCTCGCGGATGTCGGGGCCGAGCGCCTCCATGAAGTAGAACTCGCTGTGCGCGCTCTGCCAGAGCATGAAGTCGGAGAGGCGCTGCTCCCCCGAGGTGCGGATGACCAGATCGGGGTCGGGCTGCCCGCTGGTGTACAGGTGCTCGCCGATGAGCTCCGGGGTCAGCAGGCCCGCGACGTCCTCGATGGAGGAGCCGCGCTTGCCGTGCTCCTCCAGGATGCTCCGCACGGCCTGGGCGATCTCGTGCCGCCCGCCGTAGCCGACCGCGAGGTTGACGTGCAGGCCCGTGTGGGAGGCGGTGCGCGCCTCCGCCGTGTCGAGCGCGGCCACGAGCGAGGGCGGGAGGCCCTCGTCGGAGCCGACGTGCTGCACGCGCCAGTCGGGCTGCTGCGAGACCTCCTCGGCGAGGTCGGCGATGATCGCGATCAGCTCGGTCAGCTCGCTGCTGTCGCGGCCGACGAGGTTGTCCTGCGAGAGCAGGTAGAGGGTGACGTGGCGCACACCGAGCTCGTCGCACCACTGCAGGAACTCGTGCACCTTGGCGGCTCCGGCCCGGTGGCCGTGCGCGGCGGTCTCGAGGGCCCGCTGCCGCGCCCAGCGCCGGTTGCCGTCGATGATCATCGCGACGTGGTTCGGCAGGGAGTCGGGGGGAAGGCTCGAGCGGAGGCGCTTCTTGTAGACGCCGTAGAGGAGGTCCCTTCCCACAGGCAGTCTCGGCTTCGGCACAGTGACACGGTAGTCGACCCGGGGCGCTCCTCGAAGCCCGGCGGCGCTCGGCGTCGGCCCGGGACGGCGTCGTAGTCTGTCCGGCATGAGCCAGCGGCCGACGCCTCCCCCGTCCGATCCCCGCGCCCGCACCGACCGCGGCGGAGACGCCGTCGGAGCGGACGGCCCGGACCTGCCCGCCCTCCCCCTCATCGAGGACGCGATCGAGCACGACTCCTCGGCGGAGGTCCGGCCCACCTGGCGCGGCTGGATCCACGCCGGCCTCTTCCCGCTCGCGATCGTCGCCGGAGTGGTGCTGATCGTGGTCGCGGAGGGGACCGCGGCGAAGTGGGCGGCCGCGGTGTTCGCGACCACGTCGCTCCTGCTCTTCGGGAACTCCGCTCTGTACCACCGCTTCGACTGGAAGCCGCGGACGAAGATGATCCTCAAGCGGATCGACCACGCCAACATCTTCCTGCTGATCGCCGGCACCTACACGCCGCTGGCCGTGCTCGCCCTGCCGCCCGCGCAGGGCACGCTCCTGCTGGTCCTGGTCTGGGCGGGGGCGCTGCTCGGGATCGGCTTCCGCGTCTTCTGGATCGGGGCGCCGCGCTGGCTCTACGTGCCGCTCTACCTGCTGCTGGGCTGGGCGGCCGTGATGTACCTCGGTCCGCTCTTCGAGGCCAGCGCGACGATGATGGTGCTCGTCCTCGTCGGCGGGCTCTGCTACTCCGCCGGAGCCGTGATCTACGGGATCAAGAAGCCCAACCCGGTCCCGGGCGTCTTCGGCTTCCACGAGATCTTCCACGCGCTCACTGCCGTGGCGTTCCTCTGCCACTGGACGGCGGCGCTGATCGTCTCGCTCCACCCCGCGTACAACGCCTAGAAAGGCCCGGGCCCACCGCTGTGGGCCGGGCTCAGCCCTCGCTGCGCTCCGCCTCCTCGGCGTCGAGCCGCTCCTTCACCTGGGCGGTGTAGGTGGTCCGCCGCACGCGCCGGACCATGTCGAGCGCGAGGAGGACGGCGGCCAGAGCGATCACGAGCATCGTGATGAAGCCGAAGAGGCCCGGCGTGACCGTGTCCTCGTTGAACTCGGGGCCGGGGGTCGGCACCGTCGTGGAGGCGAGGACGACGGCGCGCTGGGCGCCCTCGAGCAGCGCGGCGATCACGCGCGCACCTCGTCGGCGACGACGACGCCGGAGCCGTCGGGCTCCGGGGGCACCGGGGCGTCCCCCGAGGGCTCGGGGTCGGGAGCGATCGGCGGGACGACCGCGGTCGGGCCCGGGGCGAGCTCGGCCAGGTCGAGACCGGCGAAGAGATCCGTCTCGGGCGTCGGCGCGTCGACCCGGCTCTCGACGAGCTGGAAGTCGTCGGTCGGCCAGGCGGCGTCGATCGCCTCGTGCGGGAGGAAGAAGAAGGCGTTGTCCGGAGCGACCTGGCTGGCGTGGGCCAGCAGGGCCGCATCGCGCCGATCGTGGAAGCCGGAGATCACGACCCGCGTGGTCGCGAGGTACGGGGTGTCCTCGTTCCAGCGCTTCATCTCCTCGAAGACCGACAGGCGCGGGTCCTCCGGGTCGATCGAGCGCAGGTGCTCGGCGATCGCCCGCAGCTTCTGGCCGCTGAAGACGCGGTCGTAGTACAGCTTCGAGACCGACCACGGAGCGCCCGTGTCCCGGTACTCCTCGGCGAGGCCCGCCGCGCGGTAGGCCTCGACGGCGACCTGGTGGGCGCGGATGTGGTCGGGGTGCGGGTAGCCGCCGTTCTCGTCGTAGCTGATGATCACGTGCGGCCGGAACCGGCGGACCAGGCGCACGAGCGGAGCGGCGGCCGTGGCGAGCGGCAGACCCGCGAACGAGGCGGCGTCGACCTTCCCGTCCTCGGGCATGCCGGAGTCGACGAAGCCGAGCCAGGCGTGCTCGACGCCGAGCGCCTCGCGAGCGGCCGCCATCTCGTAGCGGCGGAGGCCGCCGATGTCGCGCTCGGCGTGCGCGCGGGCCTCGAGGCCCTCGTTCAGCACGGAGCCGGCCTCGCCTCCGGTGCAGGAGACCACCATGACCTCGGCGCCCCGCGAGGCGTAGGCGGCCAGTGTCGCCGCGCCCTTGCTCGACTCGTCGTCAGGATGGGCGTGCACGGCGAGGAGGCGCGGAGTGTCCCGCACCTCCGAATCGACGGAGACCTCGACGGCCTGGGACACGATCGCTCGATTCCTCGGGGTTTAATGGGATCGGCGCTCCTGTCCGCGAAGGACGCGCGCCACCCGTCCAGAGTAGACGCATCACCCAGGGAGTTCCGTGGCCGCCCGCACGTCCGAGAGCGTCGAGGGAGCCGCCGCGCCCGCGCTCGATCCGGACGCCGTCCGCGCCGCTGGACCCCTCGCCACCCGCTACGGCCGCACGACGCGCACCCGCCGCGGGAACCGCTGGCTCTTCGGCGGTGTCGCGCTCGCCTTCGTCGCCGTCTTCGCCGCCTGGGTCGTCTGGGCCGGACTCGACGGAGCACGCGGCGGGGTGGACGTCCAGGACACCGCGCACCAGGTCGTGGACGACCGCACCGTCACCGTCTCCTTCGACCTCACCGCGCCCGTCGGCCGCGAGGTCGCCTGCGCGGTCCAGGCCCTCAACGAGCAGTCCGCCGTGGTCGGCTGGCTGGTCGTGGAGTACCCCGCCTCGACGGAGCGCTTCCGCTCCTACACGGAGACCGTCCGCACCACCGAGCTCGCGAACACAGGTTTGATCTCCTCCTGCTGGCTCCCGTAGGCTTGCCCGAAGCCCTGACGGACTCGTCGGGGCCTCGCCATTCCCACCGCCGCCTGACGCCGGCCGTCCCCACCGCCGGACGCGGACACCTCCGCACGGTGCTGCCGGGCGCCGCGAGCGCGGCCCGCAGAGCAGGAGCCCACCATGGCCGACCAGTCACAGGTGACCTGGATGACCCAGGAGTCGTACGACCGCCTCGAGGCGGAGCTCACCGAGCTGTCCACCAACGGACGCGAGGAGATCGCCAAGCGCATCGAGGTCGCCCGCGAGGAGGGCGACCTGAAGGAGAACGGCGGCTACCACGCCGCGAAGGACGAGCAGGGCAAGATCGAGGCCCGCATCCGCCAGCTGACCTCCCTCCTCCGCGAAGCCGAGATCGGCACGCCCCCCGAGAGCCACGGAGTCGTCGAGGCCGGCACCATCATCACCGCCGAGATCGCCGGCGACGTGTCCCGCTTCCTCCTCGGCAACCGCGAGATGGCGGGCGAGAGCGACCTCGACGTCTACAGCCCCCAGAGCCCCCTCGGATCGGCGATCATGGGCCTGAACGTCGGCGACACCGCCCGCTTCACGGCACCCAACGGGCGGGAGATCGAGGTCCGCGTCGCCAACGTCGAGACCTGGTCCGGCCACTGATCGCACGTCGCGGCGCTCTCCGCGGCGTTGTCGTCGGGCGCGATACCGCCGGTACCGCTTCCTCCTCCGCCTTGCGGAGAACGCCGCGACGCACGATCAGCCCTCTCCAGACGGGGGGCGCCGGCTTCGCGGCGACAGCGTCGGGCGCGACACCGCCGGTACCGCTTCCTCCTCCGCCTTGCGGAGAACGCCGCGACGCACGATCAGCCCTCTCCAGACAGGGGGCGCCGGCTTCGCGGCGACAGCGTCGGGCGCGACACCGCCGGTACCGCTTCCTCCTCCGCCTCGCAAAGCCGCGACGCACGATCAGCCCTCTCCAGACGGGAGCAGCGGGGCGCCGGCTTCGCGGCGACAGCGTCGGGCGCGACACCGCCGGTACCGCTTCCTCCTCCGCCTTGCGGAGAACGCCACGACACACGATCAGCCCTCTCCAGACGGGGGGGGCGCCGGCTTCGCGGCGAGGGCGAGGGCGCGAGATCGCCGGTACCGGCTTCGTCCTCCGCTCTGCGGAGAACACCGCGGCGCCCACAGGCGGTCAGTTGCGGGAGATGCGGGGGGCGTAGCCGGCGTCGGTGAGGACCTGGATGACGCGGTCGGCGTGCTCGGGGCCGCGGGTCTCGACGCTGATCTCGATCTCGACCTCGCTGATCTGCAGGCCCCGGCCGTGTCGGGTGTGCAGCACCTCGACCACGTTCGCGTTCGCCTCCGAGATGAGCTCCGCGATGCGCGACAGCTGCCCCGGACGATCCGGCAGGCCGATGCTCATCTTGAGGTAGCGCTCCGACGCGGCCAGGCCCCGGCTGATCACCCGCTCCATCATCAGCGGATCGATGTTGCCGCCCGACAGGATGACCGCGGTCGCTCCGGCGTCGCGGATCTTCCCCGTCAGGATCGCCGCGATGCCCACCGCGCCCGCGGGCTCCACCACGAGCTTCGCCCGCTCCAGCAGCACCAGCAGAGCCCGGGCGATGTCGTCGTCCTCGACGGTGACGACCTCGTCCACCATCTCGCGGACGATCGCGAAGTTCAGCTGCCCGGGCTTCGCCACGGCGATGCCGTCGGCGATCGTCGGAGAGATCGTGATCGCGGTCGGCTCGCCGCTCGCGAGCGAGAGCGGGTACGGCGCCGCGTTGGCCGCCTGCACGCCGATGACGCGGAGCGTGCGCCCCTCCTCGGCCGCCTTCTGCTTGGCCGCCGATGCGACCCCGGCGATGAGGCCGCCCCCGCCGATGGGCACCACGATGGTCTCGACGGCGGGGGCCTGCTCGAGGATCTCGAGGCCGACCGTGCCCTGCCCGGTGATCACGTCGGGGTGGTCGTAGGGAGGAACGAAGACCGCGCCGGTGCGCTCGGCGAACTCCGCCGCCGCCGCGAGCGCCTCGTTGAAGATGTGCCCGCTCAGCACCACGTCCGCGCCGTAGTCGCGGGTGGCCGCGAGCTTAGGCAGCGCGACGCCGATCGGCATGAAGATCGTGGCCTTGATCCCCAGCTCCCGCGCCGCGTAGGCGACGCCTTGCGCGTGGTTGCCGGCCGAGGCCGCCACGACTCCGCGGGCCCGCTCCTCCGGGGTGAGCCGCGACATCCGGAACACGGCTCCGCGGATCTTGTAGGAGCCGGTGCGCTGGAGGTTCTCGCACTTGAGGAACACGGGCGAGCCGAGGACCTGCGCGAGGAAGGTGCTCGTCTCCATGGGGGTGGCGGCGATGACGGGGGCGAGGACGGCGCGGGCCGCCTCGAACTCGTGGAGGGCGGGTCCGACGACGCGGCTAGTCTGCATGCTCTGCGGCAACTCTCTCGGGGGTTCGGGTCGGCGAGCGCCAGGCTCCGCTCGCGACGTACTTGACCATGACGTTGAGCGTGGCCACGACGGGCACCGCGAAGAAGGCGCCGGCGATGCCGCCGATGATCGAGCCTCCTGCCACCGCGAGCACGACGGCCAGCGGGTGGACCTTGACCGCCGACCCCATGATCAGCGGCTGGAGGATGTGGCCCTCGAGCTGCTGCACCGCGAGGACGACGATCAGCAGGAAGAGCGCGATCAGCGGTCCGTTGTAGACCAGCGCGATGAAGACGGCCAGCGCCCCGGTCACCACGGCGCCGATGACCGGCACGAAGGAGCCGAGGAAGACGAGCACGCCGATCGGGATGGCCAACGGGACGCCGAGGAGGAAGGAGCCGAGGCCGATGCCGACCGCGTCGACGAAGGCGACCAGGATCTGCACCTTCACGAAGTTGGTCAGCGTCACCCACCCTGCGCGGCCGGCGCCGTCGACGGCTCCGCGGGCGCGGCGCGGGAAGAGGCGGACGACCCAGCTCCAGATGTTCGGCCCGTCGATGAGGATGAACAGCGTCGAGAAGAGGGTGAGCAGCACGCCCGTCAGCAGGTGGCCGACGGTCGAGCCGACGCTGAGCGCGCCGCTGACCAGCATCCCCGAGTCCTGCTGCAGGGCCGTGAGCGCCTGCTGCGCGTACTGGTTGATGTCGGTCTCGGTGAGGTGGAGCGGCGACTCGAGGAGGAAGGCCTTGAAGTCGTCGTAGGACTGCACCGTCTGCCGGCTGAGGTCGTCGAAGCCGGAGTAGACCTGGGTGACGACGAGGAAGAGGAGCCCGCCGATCACCAAGACGATCCCCAGCTCCGCCAGGACGACGGCGGCCCACTTGGGCCAGCGGTGGCGCTGGAGGAAGCTCGAGAACGGCACGAGCAGGGCGGCGATCACGATCGCGAGCAGGAGCGGGATGACGATCAGCCGCAGCTCGATGACGAGCAGCACCAGCACCGCGAGCGCCGCGACCACGACGAGGACGCGCCAGGCCCAGGCGCCGGCGATGCGCATCCCGTCGCTCACGAAGGCCGAATCGGCGACGGGAGCGGGCCGGGAGGGGGCGGCCGGGGCGGCGGGCGCGGCGGGCTGGACGGCGCGCGGGCCGGAGGTGCGGCGGGACCTGCCGAGTCTCATCTGTCCAGACTAGGCCCCGGCGCATACCCCGCGCGGTATCCCCGGGGAGTGCTCATGCGGCGGCGCCGACCGCCGCCTGCTCCGGTGCCGGACCGACCGCCACCGGGCGCCGCGCGGGCAGCACGCCGACCCGCTCCCCCGGCTCGAGGCGATGCCCCGACGCGTGCTGGACCGTGACCTCCTCGCCCGTCGACAGCCGGACTGTCGAGCGCCGCACCGGCCCCAGGAAGCTCGAGGCGAGGACGACTCCGGACAGGGAGTCGGGAGCGCCGTCGGCCACGACGGCGAGGTCCTCGGGGCGGAGGAACACCGACACGGGCCCGTCCGCTACCGCCGCGTCGACGAGCGGCAGGCGCACGCCGAGCGCGAGGACCGATCCCGACGAGACCGTCCCCGCGACCACCGTCGAGAGGCCGACGAAGCGGGCCGTGAAGGCGGTCGCCGGGCGCGCGTAGAGGTCCTCCGGCGCGCCCAGCTGCTCGATCCGCCCGGCGTTCATCACCGCGACGCGGTCGGCGACGGCGAGCGCCTCCTCCTGGTCGTGCGTGACGAAGAACGTGGTGATCCCGATCTCGGACTGCAGGCGCTTGATCTCGTCGCGCAGCTGGACGCGGACCTTCGCGTCGAGGGCAGACAGCGGCTCGTCCAGCAGCAGCACCCGCGGCCGCGTGACGAGGGCGCGCGCGAGCGCCACCCGCTGCTGCTGGCCGCCGGAGAGCTCGTGCGCGTAGCGGTCGCCGAGGGCGCCGAGGCCCACGACCTCCAGCGCCTCCCCCGCGGCCGCCCGGCGCTCGCGCGCCCCGACTCCCCGGGTGCGCAGCCCGAACTCGACGTTCTCGCGCGCCCGCAGGTGCGGGAAGAGCGAGTACGACTGGAAGACCATGCCCATGTCGCGCTTCGCGACGGGAACGTGGGCGACGTCCTCCTCGTCGACGAGGATCCGCCCCGCGTCGATCCGCTCGAGACCGCTGAGGGCGCGCAGGGCTGTGGTCTTGCCGCAGCCGGAGGGGCCGAGCAGCGCGATGAACTCACCCGGGGCCACGTCGAACGAGACGCCGTCGAGCGCTCGCGCGGAGCCGTAGTGCCGCTCCACGTCGACGAAGCGCACGCGGGCGCCGGGGAGGGTGGGAGCGGTCACGAGGAGCCTTTCGAGGAGCGCGCCCGGCCCGTCGGCAGGCCGATCCGCGCGAGGCGGCCGATCCCGAGCAGGAGGGCGAAGGCGAAGAGGAGCGAGAGCAGCGAGAAGATCACGGCGACGTAGGCGTCGGACTTCGACACCTGCACCAGGCCGGTCTGGAGGGTGGTGCGGCTGAGGAGCGAGGCGATCGTGTACTCGCCGAGGACGACTGCGACGGTGATCAGCGCGGCCGCGACCAGGCCCCGGCGCAGGTTCGGCAGGAGGACCCTCCCGAGCACCGCGAGCGGGCCCGCGCCGAGCGAGCGGGCCGCTTCCGAGAGCGTCACGGCGTCGAGACCGGCGAGGTCCGCCGCCACGGCGCGGTAGGCGTAGGGCAGGACCAGCACCCCGTAGGCGAGAGCGAGCGTCCACGGCGCGGAGCCGGCGAGCCGGGTGACCACGGAGTAGACCGGCGCGAGGCCGACGACGAGGACGATGGCGGGCACGGTCAGCGGGAGCAGGCAGACCAGCTCCAGAGCCCGGCGCAGGCGCGGGAGCCGGATCTCGACGAGCAGCATCGTCGGCACCAGCAGGACCAGGACGATGAGGGCGGTGACGACGGCGAGGACCAGCGAGTTGCCGATCCCCTGGAACAGCGAGCGGTAGGCGCGCTCGTTCTCCGGGTCGAGGATCGCCGTCCAGTGCGAGAGGTCGTGGCCGCCGGCGCCGCGGAGCGTGAACTCCGCCATCGCGACGATCGGGACGGCGAACACCAGCCCGGTGATCACGAGCACCGCCCCGGACAGGAGCCGCGCGGGCCTCATCGCTGCCACCGCCGGGCCCGGCGCTGCAGCAGCGCGTACCCGGACATCAGGACCACCATCACCGCGAGCATCCCGAGCGCGAGGGCGCCCGCGAGGTTCTCGCGGCCCAGCACCGTCTCGCTGACCAGCGCGGCGCGGATCTGCAGGGGGACGATCTGCGCGCCCTGGCTGATCAGCGCCGCCGCGGTGGCGAAGGAGGAGAACGCGTTCGCGAACAGCAGCAGGACGCAGCCGAGGAACGACGGCGCCAGCACCGGGAGGGCGACGTGCAGCCAGTAGCCGAGCCGGCCCCCGCCGAGCACCGCGTTCGCCTCGGCCCACTCCGGGCGCAGACCCTCGAGCGCGGGCAGGAACGTGAGCACCATCAGGGGCACCTGGAAGTAGAGGTAGGGCAGGACGAGCCCGGGAAGCTGGTAGAGCCACACGCCGTCGGCGTAGAGGTCGACGCCCGCTCCCGCGAGGAGGGTGGTCACCAGCCCCTGCACGCCGATCGTCGCGATGAAGGCGAACGCGAGCATCACACCGCCGAACTGCGCGAGGACGCTCGCCGCCGCATCGACGACGGTCCGGAGCGCCCCGCGCGGATCGGAGCCGAGCAGGGCCAGGCACACGACCGCGCCCAGCACCGCGCCGACGACGGCGGTGACGGCCGAGAGCCCGAGCGACGCGCCGAAGGCGGACAGCACGACAGGATCCCCGAGCGCCAGCACGTTCGCCGTGGTGAAGCGGCCGTCTCCGTCCGTGAATCCGGTCGCCACCGCGAGGACCGTGGGGACGGCCAGGAACAGCAGGACGTAGAGCGCGAAGGGGGCGACGCCCAGCACGGCCGGGGTGCCGCGCCGTCCCCGGAGCGCGGACGCCCCGGAGACGGCCTCAGCGGGAGCGGTGGTCACTGGATCGCCGCGGCCCACTTCTCGGCGAGGAGCGACGAGGCCGCCTCGGTCTGCTCCTCCGTGAACTGGACGAGGTCGGAGGGAGCGGCGCCGACGGCGTCGAGCGCGTCCTGGTCGACCGTGCCGGCCTCGGTCATCGCGGCCAGGCGCACCGGGTAGGCGCCGGCGGCGAGGTAGAGGTTCTGCGCGGCGTCGGAGTAGAGGTACTCCTGCCAGAGCCGCGCGGCCGCGGGGTGCGGAGCGTCGGCGTTGACCGCCTGGTTGTAGTAGCTGCCGACGGCGGAGCCCGGGAGGACGGTCGTCGTCCACTCGCGGGTGCCCTCGTTCGCCTTCCCGGCGGCGAGGTTGTTGTAGCTCCAGTCGAAGACGACAGGGGTCTCGCCCGAGGCGATGGTGGCGTCGGTCGGGTCCAGCGGCAGGAAGTTGCCGGCGTCGTTCAGCTTCTCGAAGAAGTCGATCCCCGCCTGGACGTCGTCGGCGGAGCCGCCGGACTGGAGAGCCGCGAGCTGCACTGCGGCCGCGGCGGCTCCCGCCTGGGTCGGGTCGCCGTTGATCGCGACCGAGCCGCGGTAGTCGGCGCCGAGGAGGTCCTCGAGCGACGTGGGCGCAGGCACCGCGGCCGCGTCGAACCCGATCGACATCAGGCCGGTGTAGTCGTTCACCCAGAGGCCCGACTCCTCCTTGTTCCCCTCGGGGATGTCGTCCCAGGACTCGACCTTGTACGGCGCGAACACGTCCGTGTTCGCCAGAGCGACGGCCGGCCCGAGGTCGAACACGTCGGGAGCGGTGTCCTGCCCGGCGAGGTTCTCCGCCGTGCTGATCTCCTCCGCGGAGGAGACGTCGGGGTCGGCGGAGTTCACGGTGATGCCGTACTCGTCCTCGAAGCCGCTGATCAGCTCGCCGTAGTTCGCCCAGGTGTCGGGCAGGGCGATGACGTTGAGCTCGCCCTCGGCCTTCGCGGCCTCGACCAGGGCGTCCAGCCCGCCGAGGTCCGCGGCGGATGTGGCGGACGCCGCGTCCGCGCCGCCGCCGTCGGACGAGGCGGTGGCGCCGCCGGAGCAGGCCGAGAGCGTGAAGACGAGGGCGGTGCCGGCGGCGGCGACCGCGGCGGTGCGCGACAGGCGCTGAATGGTCAAGGGTCCTCCAGGAGTCGGGTGGGCCGCCCCGGTGGGACGGCCTCGGGCACGGTAGGAGCGCCGCGAGTCGGCGAGGGAGCGCGGCGGTGAATGCCGGGCGAACGCCGGGGGCCGAATCGGGGACGGCGATGTCGGGGGCGTTCGCTAGCGTGGGCGGACCATGACCGAGCAGCTCTCCCCCGCGCTGGCGCGCCGCATCGCCCTGGCGGCGCAGGGGTTCGGCCCCCGTCCGTCCCGGGTCGACGCGCGCCGGGTGCGCGCCGCCGTGGACCGGATCCGCCCGCTCCAGCTCGACTCGGTGAACGTCTTCGAGCGGAGCCACTACCTGCCGCTGCTCGCGCGGCTCGGCCCCTACGAGCGCTCCCTCCTCGACGCCGCGGCCTTCTCCCCCGACGGCCCCTACGTCGAGTACTGGGCACACGAGGCCGCCCTCGTCCGCCGCGAGGATCTCCCGCTCTACCGCTGGCGGATGGAGCACTACCGCCGGGTCCGCCTGCCCGAGCACGAGGGCTGGGCCCACGAGAACCGCGCCACCCTCGACTGGCTCCGCGCCGCGCTCGCCGACGGTCCCCTCCGCGCCTCCGAGATCGAGCACGAGGCCAACGTCCGCACGGGCCCCTGGTGGGGCTGGTCCGACATCAAGCGCGGCCTCGAGGTCCTGTTCCGCTGGGGCGAGGTGGTGACGGCGGGGCGCACGCGCTTCGAGCGCTCCTACGGTCTCGCCGAGCGGCTCCTCCCGAGCGCGGTGCTCGATGCCGACGTGCCCCTCCCCGACGCCGTCCGCGAGCTCGTGCGCCGGGCGGCCCGGGCCCACGGGATCGGCACCCTCGGCGACCTGGCCGACTACCACCGGCTGCTCCAGTCCCCCACGCGCGTCGCGATCGACGAGCTGGTCGAGGCGGGCGAGCTCGAGCGCGTCGAGGTGCGCGGCTGGGAGCGGGGCGGGCGATCCGTGCCGCTCTGGCGGCACGTCGACGCCCGACGCCCCCGCACGCTCCGGGCGGACGCGCTCCTCTCGCCGTTCGACCCCGTGGTCTGGCACCGGCCGAGGGCCGAGCTGTTCTTCGGCTTCCACTACCGGATCGAGATCTACACCCCGGCCGAGCAGCGGGTCCACGGCTACTACGTCCTCCCCGTGCTCCTCGACGACGTGATCGCTGCCCGGGTCGACCTCAAGAGCGAGCGCAAGCGCCGGGTCCTCCTCGTGCAGGCCGCCTGGCTCGAGCCGGGGGCCCCGGCCGACACGCCGGAGCGGCTCGCCGCACTGCTGGTCGAGGCGGCGGCCTGGCAGGGCCTCGACGCCGTCGAGGTCGTCGGTCGCGGCGACCTCGCGGCCGCCCTCGCCGCAGCACTGAGGAGGATCGCGTGAGCGCGCCCGGCGGCGTCCTGGCGCTGGCGCTCTCGGAGCGCTGCGTCGCCCGTCTGCTCGAGCGCGGGAGCGTCGTCGGGGTCGGCACGGGCGAGCTCGCCCACGCGGCCGGCGTCTCCCTCCGGACCTTCCACCGGTACCTCGGCGGGAAGGAGGACTGCGTGCGCCCGGTGCTCGCCGCCGCGATCGCCGCGATGGGACGCGCCCTCCTCGAGCGCCCGGCCGCCGAGCCGCTGAACGCGGCGCTCGGCCACGCCTTCGCCGCGGCGGCCTCCGGTCCCCAGCTCGACCGCACCCTCCGGCTGATCCCCCTGCTCACCGAGACCTCGGCGATGCGCGCCGTCTGGGCGCAGTCGCTGCACGACGGCGAGGAGGCGCTGACGCCGTTCCTCGCGGAGCGGATGGGGCTCGGCCGCACGTCCCCGCACCGGGCGGCCGTCCTGGCCACCGTCGTCCTCGCCCTGGTCCGGCGGGCGCTGGTCGACGCGGCGGCGAGCGGCATCGACCCGGCGCCGGTCTTCGCCGAGTACCTGACGACCGTCGACGGCGGTCCGCTGGCGGCTCCGACCGGATGACGTCCCGTCCGGCGCGGTGGCGCGTGCCCCGCTGCCAGGGGCGGGATCCGGGCGGGCGGCGATCGTCGACGGGGCGTCGGCCGGATCGGCCTGCTAGAAGCGCGAGCCCATCTCGGAGAGGCGGGCGACGCGGTCCGCGATCGGCGGGTGGGTCGCGAAGAGGCGCGCGACCACTCCCGGCTTCGACGGGTCGGCGATCCAGAGGTGCGCCATCGAGCTGTTCTGCCGCTGCATCGGCCGGCCCGCGGACTCGAGCTTCAGCAGGGCGCGGGCGAGGGCGTCGGGGTGGCGGGTCGTCAGCGCACCGGTGGCGTCGGCGAGGTACTCGCGCTGGCGGGAGATCGAGAGCTGCACGACCGAGGCGACGATCGGCGCGAGGACCATCGACACCAGCCCGACGACCAGGAGCGCCGGGTTGCCCCCGCCGTTGCCGTTGCCGCCCCGCCCGAAGAAGGCCAGGCGGAGGAAGGCGTCCGAGAGGAAGCCCACCGCGACGACGAGACCGAAGACGATCATCGAGACGCGGATGTCGTAGTTGCGGACGTGGCCCAGCTCGTGGGCCATCACGCCCTCCAGCTCGGCGTCGTCCATGATCGCGAGCAGGCCCGTCGTCGCAGCCACGACGGCGTGCTCGGGATCACGGCCGGTCGCGAACGCGTTCGGCGCCGGGTCGTCGATCAGGTACACCTTCGGCATCGGCGTGCCCGTCGCGATCGAGAGGTTCTCGACGATGCGGTACAGCCTCGGCTCGTCCGCCTTCTCCACCGCCACGCCGCCGCTGAGCGCGACCGCCTGGCGAGCGGCGAAGAAGTACTGGAAGAACGCGTACCCGGCGGCGATCACGAGCACCACCACGACGATCGTCGTGCTGCGGTAGACCGCTGCAGCCAGGGCGCCCAGGCCGCCGATGATCGCCAGGAACAGGACGAGGATCAGGACCGTGTTGCGCTTGTTGCGGGCGATCGCGCTGTACACGGCGGCTGCCTAGAACTGGACGCGCGGGGGCTCCGAGATCGCGGCGAGATCGCCGACCTCGAAGAACTCGCGCTCCGAGAAGCCGAGCCGGCGCGAGAAGAGCGTGTTCGGGAAGACCTTCACCTTGGTGTTCATCTCGCGCACACCGCCGTTGTAGAAGCGCCGGGCCGACTGGATCTTGTCCTCGGTGTCGACCAGCTCGCCCTGCAGCTGGAGGAAGTTCTGGCTCGCCTGCAGCTGGGGGTACGCCTCCGCGACCGCGAAGATCGACTTCAGCGCGTTCTGCATGTGGTCCTCGGCGACCGACGCCTCCGCCGGGCCCTGGGCCTGGAGCGTCTCGGCGCGAGCCTGCGTCACCGACTCGAAGACCTGGCGCTCGTGCGAGGCGTAGCCCTTCACGGAGTCGATCACGTTGGGGATCAGATCCGCGCGGCGCTTCAGCTGAACGGTGATGTCGCTCCACGCCTCGTCCACGCGGACGTTGAGGGTGACCAGCGAGTTGTACGTCGCCCAGAGGTAGACCCCGAGGATGACGACGAGCGCGACGACGACGATGAGCGGGACGAGCCATTCCATGCCGTCCAGTGTAGGGACGGTGCACTCCCCGGCACCTGTCGATGAGGCGCATTCGCAGGGGCGGGTCGGCCCTACTTGAGGGTCTTCTGCAGCAGGACGGTGCTGAGCCAGCGCTCGAACTTGAAGCCGACGCGGCCCATCCGGCCGACCTCGACGAATCCGAACTGCGCGTGCATCGCCAGCGACGCCTCCGCGCCCTTGTCGGCGATCACGGCCATGATCTGACGGATCCCCACGGCCTTCGCGCGCTCGAGGAGCTCGGCCATCAGCGCCCGGCCGAGGCCCTTGCCGGTGGAGGCCGCCCGCAGGTAGATCGAGTTCTCCACGGTGAAGCGGTACGCCCGCTTGGAGGACCACGGCGACACCATCGCGTAGCCGAGGATCTGGCCCGACGGCGAGACGGCCACGATGAAGGGCAGCCCGAGCTTCTGGTTGCGGGAGAACTTCGTGCGCCACTCCTTCAGCGTCGAGTCGTCCTCGTCGAAGGTCACCACCGTGTTGCGCACGTAGTGGTTGTAGATCTCGCGGATGTCCGGGAGGTCGGCGTCGCGGGCGTCGCGGATCTCGAACGAGAAGCCGGGCTCGGGAGGCGGCGCCTTCCGCAGGTGCGGCGGCAGGACGCGCCGGCTCTCGTACTCTTCCTCAAGCATCCGGCTCCCCTTCGGCTCCGCCCATCGATCCGGGCCAGCGTAGCCGCCCCGCGGGCGAGCGCCCGGTCACGCAAGAGCGCTCCAGTCGACCGGCTCCGCGCCGCGCTCCTCCAGGAGGGCGTTGGCGCGGCTGAACGGCCGGGAGCCGAAGAAGCCGCGCGAGGCCGACAGCGGGCTGGGGTGCGCGCTCTCGATCACTCCGGCCTCCCCCAGCATCGGGCGGAGCGACGCGGCGTCGCGGCCCCAGAGGATCGCGACGAGAGGCGCGTCCCGGGCGGCCAGCGTGCGGATCGCGTGCTCGGTGACCACCTCCCAGCCCTTCCCGCGGTGCGAGGCGGGAGCGCCGGGGGCGACGGTGAGGACCCGGTTGAGCAGCATCACGCCGCTCGAGGTCCAGCCGCTGAGGTCGCCGTGCTCGGGCGGCTCGACGCCGAGATCGTCCCGGAGCTCGCGGTGGATGTTCTGCAGGCTCCTCGGCAGCGGGCGCACGTGGCGCTCGACCGCGAAGGACAGCCCGATCGGGTGCCCGGGCGTCGGGTACGGGTCCTGTCCGACGATGAGGACGCGCACGTCCGCGAGCGGGGCGGCGAAGGCGCGGAGCACGTCGCGGCCCGCGGGGAGGTAAGGCCGACCGGCCGCGACCTCGCCGCGGAGGAAGTCGCCCATCGCGGCGATGTCCCCGGCGACGGGGGTGAGCGCCTCCGCCCAGCCCCTGTCGATCAGTCCCGAGGCCGCGAGCTCCGCGAGGTCCACCCGGTCAGCCCGCCGCGAGCGTCGCGACGACGACTCCGGCGTCGCTGCCGCTCACGCGCCACACCGAGCCGGCGCCGCCGACGCGGAGCGCGCCGGTCCCGACGATCAGCACGGTGGACTCGTCGAGCGCGACGCCGCCGTCGACCAGGCCCGCCTCGACGGCCGCGACCAGGCGGCCGAGGGTCCCCCACTGCGCCGCATGCACGTCGACCGTCACGTCGATGAGGCCGATGCCCTCGAGCACCGTGACCTCGTCGAGCTCCTCCGCCGCACCCTCAGGGACGACGGCGACGCCGCCGATCCGGTGGCCGCCGACGAGGGCGCGATCGGCCGCGACGGCGGCTCCCGCCGAGTAGCCGGCGTACGGCACCCCGGAGGAGACGAGATCGCGCAGCCGCGGGAAGCAGGCCTCGAGCGCGTCGCGGTAGGCCGGGGTCAGGCCTCCGCCGACGAAGATCCCGTCGACGTCGTCGAAGACCGCGGGATCGATCCGGCCGCCCTCCGGCTTCATCACGGCGAACGCGTCGAGTGGGCCGACCGTCGCGAGCAGTGCCGCGTAGCCGGCGTAGGCCTCGGGGCCCAGCCCGTCGTGGACGACGACGATCGCGATGCGCGGGCCCTCGATCCGGCCGGCGTCGACCGCGTGGGCGCGCGCCTCCGCGAGGAACGCCCCGTACAGCTGCTGGTCGTGCTCGACGCCGCCTCCGCCGCCGATGAGGTGGACGCTCACTCGTCGTCCTCGGCGAGGGCTCCGTCCACCGGGGGCAGAGCCGACCAGGGGAAGACGATCCAGCGCGGGGTGCGGCGCCAGAAGAAATCGGGCTCGAGCACCGTGCGCGGCTTCGTGTAGAGGGTCACGGTGCGCACCTCGGCACCCATCGCGCGGATGAGCTTCACCGAGAGGGCGAGGGTGTGGCCGGAGTCGGAGACGTCGTCGACCAGGAGGATGCGCTTGCCGCGCACGGACGCCTCGTCGAGCAGCGGCGGCAGCACCACGGGCTCCGCCAGGCGCGCCTCGACGCCGGTGTAGAACTCGACGTTCAGCGCGCCGCAGCTCTTGATGCCGAGCGCGTAGGCCACGGCGCCCGCGAGGAGCAGACCGCCGCGCGCGATGGCGACGACCAGCTCCGGCCGGTAGCCCGACGCGACCACGTCGTCGGCCAGGTGCCGAGCGGCGTCGCCGAACTCGAGCCAGCCGAGCACCTCCTTCTCCGTGGCGGCGAGGAGGGCGGCGGAGTCGTCGGCGTCGGAAACCATGAGGGACAGGCTAGGCCGTCGCGGGCCTCCGCGTCACATCGGTCAGGCGCGCGGGGCCAGGGGTCCCTTCGCGACCTTGTGCGGGGCCGCCTGCGCGACCGGCTTGATGGTCACCAGGTCGAGGTTGACGTGGGCGGGGAGCTCCACCGAGGAGACGATCGCAGCGGCGACGTCCTCCGCGACGAGCGGGTCGGGGACCTCGGCGTAGACCGCGTCGGCGCGCTCCCGGTCGCCGCCGAAGCGGACCAGCGAGAACTCGTCCGTGTGCACCATCCCCGGCGCGATCTCGATCACGCGGATCGGCTCGCCGGCCAGCTCGAGCCGCAGCACGGCGACCAGCGCGTGCGCGGCGTGCTTGGCGGCGTTGTACCCGCCTCCGCCCTCGTAGGCGACGTGGCCGGCGATCGAGGTGACCGTCACGATGTCCGCGGAGGTGCCGCTCCCCCGGATCCCGGCGCGCAGCAGCGGGAGCAGCGCGCTGGTCACGAGCTTCACCGAGAGCACGTTGATCTCGAACATGCGGCGCCAGTCCTCGGGGTCGGACCTCTCGACCGAGTCGAGTCCGAGCGCGCCGCCCGCGTTGTTCACGAGGGCGTGCACGGGCCCGGAGGAGGCGAGGTGGTCGCGCAGAGCGTCGACCTGGGCGGCGTCGGTGAGGTCGGCGGCGAAGTACCCGGCGCCGGTCTCGGCGGCGAGCGCCTCCAGCCGGTCGCGCCGGCGCGCGACGGCGACGACCTCCCAGCCGTGCTCGCGGAACAGGCGGACCGTGGCCGCCCCGATCCCTGAACTCGCTCCTGTCACGACAACGCGTCGATCCACGCCCGTCCCCTTCCGTCAAGCCTCGGACACCCTCGACTCCGTCGTCGCAGCCCAACGCTAGTCTGGCCGCGTGCCGCCCGCCGACCCGGTTCCCGCGACCGCCGGAACAGCCGTCACCCCGAAGCGCCGCGTTCCCCTCTGGGACAACGCGCGCTTCGTCTGCGTGACCCTCGTCGTGATCGGGCACGGCGTCCAGAGGCTGACGGCCAACTCCGACACCTCGCTCATCGTCTACCTGACGATCTACGCCTTCCACATGCCGGCGTTCGCGATCATCTCGGGCTACTTCTCCAAGAGCGGCGCCCCGAGCGGGCGCGCGATGCGGCGGGTGCTGACCGACATCCTCCTGCCCTACCTGATCATGGAGACGATCTGGACCCTGGTGCAGTTCCTGGTCGAGGGCAAGCAGGAGTTCAACCCGACGAAGCCGAGCTGGACGCTGTGGTTCCTGCTCGCGCTGGGCATCTTCCGCCTCGTCCTCCCCTACCTGGCGCTGCTGCGCTGGCCGCTTCTGATCAGCGTGGTGCTCGCGGTCGGGGTCAGCTACTACGACAACATCGACTCGACCTTCTCGCTCGCACGCGCGATCGGGATCCTGCCGTTCTTCGTGTTCGGCTGGCGGCTGCGCGGCTTCTCCCCCGGCGGCCGCTCCGCCGTCGAGCGCTGGCTCGATCAGCCGCCGTCGCGGGTGCTCCTCGCCCGGATCCTCGCCGTCGTCCTCTTCGCGGTCACGGCGGTCGTCATGACCGTCAACATCGAGGCGTTCCGAGCGGCGGACCTGCGCTACTGGTTCTTCTACGACCGCCCCTACGACGCCCTCGGCGAGACCCAGTGGTGGGCCGGGCTGGTGCGGCTGGCCCTGATGGCCGGAGCGGTCGTGCTCTCGCTCGCGCTCTTCGCGCTGGTTCCGCGCCGCCGCACCCCGCTCACCGCCTGGGGGCAGTCGACGATGTACGTCTACCTCCTCCACAGCTTCGTCCTCTATCCGCTGCGGGAGTCCGGGATCCTCTCGCGGACGGAGAGCACGCTCGCCCTCGTGCTGATGATCGTGTTCTGCATCGCGGTCTCGGTCGCGCTCTCGCTGGGCTGGACCCGCACCGTCTTCCACCGGCTGGTCGAGCCCCGCGCGGCCTGGCTCTTCGCCCCGGTGGCCGACGAGAGGCCCCGGCGCCCGGACCGCGCCGACCCCACGGGCGCCAAGCGCGACCGGCAGCCCGAGCGGCGCTGACGGCCGTTACCCCGTGTGTCGGCGGTTCTGGCCGCCCGGCGGGCCCCCGCGTACGCTCGTCGCGACGGAGAACGGCCCCGTCCCCGACCCCGACGATCCGATGGGAAGCACCATGACCGACTCCGAGAAGTGGCAGTTCGAGACCAAGCAGATCCACTCGGGCGCCGCGCCGGACCCGGTGACCAAGGCCCGCGCGACGCCGATCTACCAGACCACGTCCTACGTCTTCGACAACGCGGAGCACGCCCAGAACCTGTTCGCGCTGGCCGAGTTCGGGAACATCTACACCCGCATCCAGAACCCGACCCAGGCGGTCGTGGAGGAGCGGCTCACCGCCCTCGAGGGCGGCTCCGGCGCCCTGCTGCTCGCCTCGGGCCAGGCCGCCGAGACCGCGGCCGTGTTGAACATCGCCCAGGCCGGCGACCACATCGTCTCGTCGTCCTCGATCTACGGCGGCACCTACAACCTCTTCAAGTACACCCTCGCCAAGCTCGGCATCGAGACGACCTTCGTCGAGAACCAGGACGACCGCGAGGAGTGGCGCCGCGCCGTCCGTCCGAACACGAAGCTGTTCTTCGCCGAGACCGTCGGCAACCCCAAGATCAACATCCTCGACATCCGCACCGTGGCCGATGTCGCGCACGACGTCGGCGTGCCCCTGATCGTCGACAACACCATCGCGACGCCCTACCTGATCCGCCCCTTCGAGCACGGCGCGGACATCATCGTGCACTCGGCGACGAAGTTCCTCGGCGGCCACGGCACGGTCATCGGCGGAGCGATCGTCGACGGCGGCCGTTTCTCGTGGACCGCGAACGCCGAGCGCTTCCCCGGCCTCACCACGCCGGACGAGTCGTACCACGGCGCCGTCTACACAGCCGCGGTCGGCGACTCCCTCGCCTACATCATCAAGGCCCGCGTGCAGCTGCTGCGCGACCTCGGCGCCTCGATCGCCCCGGCGAGCGCCTGGCAGCTCATCCAGGGCATCGAGACCCTCTCGCTCCGGATCGAGCGCCACGTGCAGAACGCGCAGGAGATCGCGGAGTACCTCGAGAACCACTCCGACATCGCCTCGGTGAACTACTCGGGCCTGCCCACCTCGCCCTGGTACGCCGCGGCCAACCGCTACGCGCCGAAGGGCGTGGGCGCGGTGCTCTCGTTCGAGCTCAAGGGCGGAGTGGACGCCGGCCGGGCCTTCGTCGACTCGCTGGAGCTGTTCTCGCACCTGGCCAACATCGGCGACGTCCGCTCGCTCGTCATCCACCCCGCGTCGACCACGCACTCGCAGCTCTCGCCCGAGCAGCAGCTGACCGCCGGCGTCACTCCGGGCCTGGTGCGCCTGTCGGTGGGACTCGAGAACGTCGACGACCTCCGCGCCGACCTCGACCAGGCCCTCCGCGCCGCGCGCGCCGTCGTCGAGGCCTCCCGCGCGAACGCCTGAGGCCCCTCGGCGCCCTGACGGGGTCCCCGTCCGCGGGGATCGCGTCGGGGCGCTCCGCGCGCGGGCGGAGGAGCGCGGGAGCAGGGCGTAACAAACGGCTCCGCCCCGCGGCGCTCTGACACGATGGACAGCGCTATGGACTGGCAGCAGACACTCGAGGACACGGTCCCGTCGGCGTTCGTCACCGAGCGCCAGCTCCTCTCGGTCATCGGCAAGCCGCCCGCCACCGGAGCCTGGCGCGACGGCGACCACCCGGGCGGACGCCGCTTCGTCGACCTCGGCCCGTTCGACTTCGAGGCGGGCGGCCGCCTCCCCCACGCCCGCATCGCCTACGAGAGCTGGGGCGCTCTGAACGAGCGCCGCGACAACGCCGTCCTCGTCCTGCACGCGCTGACCGGCGACTCCCACCTGCTCGGCCGCGGCGATCCCGGCCACGCGACGGACGGCTGGTGGTCGGGACTCGTCGGCCCCGGCCTCGTGATCGACACCGACCGCTTCTTCGTGGTCGCCCCGAACATGCTCGGCGGCTGCCAGGGCTCCACCGGGCCCGCGTCCCTCGCCCCCGACGGCCACGAGTGGGGCGCACGGTTCCCGTACACGAGCATCCGCGACCAGGTGCGGGCGCAGGTGCAGTTCAGCGACCTGCTCGGCGTCGAGCGCTGGCACACCGTCATCGGCGGCTCGATGGGCGGGATGCAGGCGCTGGAGTGGGGGATCGACCACGCGGAGCGGGTCGCGCGCCTCGCGGTCCTCGCAGCTCCCCCGCGGGCCACGGCCGACCAGATCGCCCTCAACTTCGTGCAGCTCGAGGCGATCCGCAACGACGCGGCCTTCGCGGGCGGCTCCTACTACGACGCCGGCGACGGCCAGGGCCCGTACCACGGCCTCGCGCTCGCCCGCCGGATGGCACTGCTCAACTACCGCAGCCCCTCCGAGCTCAACGACCGCTTCGAGCGCAGCTGGCAGTCGGGGCTCAGCCCGCTCGGCGGCGGCGGCCGCTTCGCCGTGGAGTCGTACCTCGACTTCCACGGCAACAAGTTCACGCGCCGCTTCGACGCGAACAGCTACATCACGCTCGTCGAGGCGATGAACTCGCACGACGTCGGCCGCGGCCGGGGCGGCGAGGCGGCCGCCCTCTCCCGGATCACCAGCCCGACCCTCGTCCTCGGCATCGACAGCGACCGGCTCTTCCCGGTCGAGGGCCAGCGGATCATCGCGGCGCACGCTCCCGGCGCTCTCGACGGCGGAGAGGTCGCGGTGATCACCTCGACGTTCGGCCACGACGGGTTCCTCATCGAGGACGACGCGGTCGGCGCGCACCTCGCCCGGCTGCTGGCGCATCCCGCGACGGCCTGACCCGCCCGACCCCGGCGCGGTTCGACGCCCCGAACCGCGCCGACCGGCCCGGCCAGTGGCTATCGTGAGACGGGGGCCAGCCCCGCGCCACGACCGGAGGGGGCCAGAGCGTGCCGATGATCCGCAGCGCCCGCGAGCGCGATCGGCTGCTGCGCCACTCCGCCTGCGGGATCGGCCTGCTCACGGAGGCGGGGGCGCTCGGCATGGCCCTCATCCCCGGGACGCTCCAGCCCGCCGCCGTGCCGTTCGCCGTCGCGCTGCTCCTGGGCATGATGGCCGCCCACGTCGAGCTCGCCCGGACGGGGCGCCGCAGCCGAGTGATCGCCGTCGCCGTCGGCGGCCTGCTGCTGGGCTGGGGCCTCGCGCTTGGGCTCGCTCCGGGCGCCGACTTCGCCGGGTTCGTCCTGGTCAACACCGCGAACGCCGTGACCGCGAGCATCGCCGTGGTCGTGACGACGTCCGCGCGCCGACTGCTCCTGCTGCTGCCGGTGCTCCTCCCGAGCCTGATCCCGTCGGTGCTCGTCTCGAGCGGCACCATGATCCCCACCGTGGTCGTCCAGAGCCTGCTGCCCTGGGGCACGCTCTGCGGATTCGCCCTCTGGATCGGCACAGCGGTCCCTCGGGTGGTGCGGCGGATCGACAGCATCGGCAACGCGCACCGTGTGGAGCGCCTCGCCAGCGAGACGGAGGCGCAGCGTCGGCAGGGTGCGCGGCTCCTGCACGACACGGTGCTGGCCACCCTCACGCTCCTCGCGCACTCGGGCCGCGGAGTGTCGGTCGACGCGCTCCGGCAGCAGGCGGCGCAGGACGCGCAGCTCCTGCGCCAGCTCCGGCTCGGCGGGACCCCCACCCCGAGCGCGTCCGGCTCCTACCAGCTGACCAGCGTCACCTCCGCCCCCGCGGCCAACACCCTCGAGACCGTCCGCAACCGCTTCGGCCGGATGGGGCTCGACGTGATCTGGCACGGCTCCGGCCAGGTGGCGCTCACCGGCGCGGCCCTCGACTCCTTCGTGCTCGCCCTGGCGGAGTGCCTCGAGAACGTGCGCCGCCACTCCGGCGTCGCCTCGGCCGACGTGACGATCACCGAGGACGAGACGACCGTCCGCGCGATGGTCACGGACGCGGGCGCGGGCTTCGACATCGCGACCGTCCCCGACACGAAGCTCGGCTTCAAGGAGTCGGTGATCGCCCGGCTCGGCGACGTCGGCGGCCGCACCAGACTGTTCAGCGCCCCCGGATCGGGGACGACCGTGGTGCTGGAGGTCCCCAAGTGAGCCCCGCGCCGGAGTCGCGGGCCCCGCTGCTGGGACGCGTGCCCGCGACGCACGGCCGCTCCTCCCGGTCCGCCCGCTCGGTCCGCCGCCAGCAGGAGGGGCTCGGCACCAACTACCTCGGCAGCGGCCTCAACGGCATCGCCGCCGCGATCCTCGCCTACGAGCTGCTGATCTTCCTCTCGACCTCCGCCCGCTACAGCGACCTCGCGCCCGCGGCGATCGCCTGGGTCCTCGTCGTCCTGGCCTTCGGGTCCACCGTCCTCGCGATCCACCTCGGCGGACGCCGCCTGCCGCTCCCGGTCTACCTCTGCTTCCTCGTCGCCGTCGGAGCCGCCGTCGTGCTCGACCTGGTGGCCGTGACCGACTCCGGCGCGGCCCGCACCGTCCCCACCGCCGCGGTCGCGGGCGCCGTCGCGCACGCCGCGCTGATCGTCCACCGGCGCGGGATCGAGATCCTCGCGGTGAGCGCCCTCGTCGCGATCGCCGAGGTGATCGCGTTCCTCTCGATGGAGTCGGGCGGCGCGGGCGCGCTCTCGGTGCGCATCAGCGCCCTCGTGGTGACGATCGCGCCGGCCGTCGTCGTGGTCGTGATGATGCGCGGGTTCCGCCGGATGGTCCAGCTCGAGATCGACCGCGCCCTCGTGCAGAGCACCACGCTCGGCCCGCGCTACGCGGTCGGGATGCTCGCCTCGGAGGAGCTCGCACGGCTCGACCTCGCCGCCGAGCGCCTCCTCGCCGAGGTGGGCGACGGCTCGGTCCGCCTGCCCCTCGACGCCCAGCGCGCCGCGCACGCGACCTCGCTCGCCACCCAGCTCCGCCTCCACCTCATCGAGGGGCGGCGCGAGACCTGGCTGCACCACGCCGTGCTCGAGTCCGAGCTGCTCGCGCCGCTCGTCGAGCTCGACGACCCGGACGGCACCGCCGGGCTCCTCGGGCACCAGCAGCGCGACGGGCTCCTCTCGGCGATCTGGCTGATCGCCGACAGCGCGACCGGGCTCGCCGTGGTCCTCCACGTCGAGTCGGGCAGCCCCCGCGATCCCGGAGCCGGGACGGCCGCCCGAGGACTGCTCGTGCCGATCACGCTCCGCTCCTCAGGCGCGCCCTTGCGCGGCGTCGATCCTGCGACGTGGGAGGCTATCGCTCAGGTCGGCGTCTTCCGCGACACCTCGCGCGACGGGGAGCTCCGGATCGAGATCGACTGCCTGGTCGAGAATCCCGCCGACCGGTGAGCAGCCGCCGAGAGACCGCCGACGACCGCCGACCGAAGGACACCGATGACACCCACCGCTGACGCGAAGATCACTCTCGCGGTCGTGGACGACCACAAGATGCTCCTCGGGGCGCTCACGGAGTGGATCCGCGGAGCCGCCTCCGACATCCAGCTGGTGGCCGCGGTCGCCTCCTGGCCCGAGCTGCTCACGCACCCCGAGTTCCCCGTCGACGTCGTGCTCCTCGACCTCGACCTCAAGGACAACATCCCGATCTCGGTGAAGCTCTCGACCCTCAAGACCACCGGGGTGAAGACCGTGCTGATGAGCACCTACTCCGAGCCCGCCGTGGTCCGCGAGGCACTCGCCTCCGGAGCCCTCGGCTACCTCGTGAAGACCGAGGACGCGGACATGATCGTCGAGGCGATCCGCGCGGCCAAGGACGGCCACTCCTACATCTCGCACGAGCTCGACATGGCGCTCTCCACCGGCGACTCCGACGGAGCGCCGAAGCTCAGCGCGCAGGAGCGCCGCGTGATGGCCCTCTACGGCGGCGGCGAGCCGGTGAAGTCGGTCGCGTTCGAGCTGGGCATCTCGGAGGAGACGGCGAAGTCGTACCTCAAGCGGATCCGCGAGAAGTACCGCGTCGTCGGCATCGACGTCGGCACGAAGGTGGCGCTCCGCAAGCGCGCCATCCACGACGGGATCCTCATCGAGACGGACTGAGTCCTCTTCCGCGGCGGTCCCCGCCCGCCGCGGCGCGGTCGGCTTCACGACGTGGTGCGTTCCGCAGAGCGGGATGCGTCGCCCGGCATCGATCCGCTGACACGCGGATCACTGTCGGCGGGCTCCACGAGGGCGCGGCGGTCCCTGCCCGCCGCGGCGCGGTCGGCTTCACGACGTGGTGCGTTCCGCAGAGCGGGGTGCGTCGCCCGGCATCGATCCGCCGGCACGCGGATCACTGTCGGCGGGCTCCAGGGGGGGGCGGCGGTCCCCGCCCGCCACGGCGCGGTCGGCTTCACGACGTGGTGCGTTCCGCAGAGCGGGATGCGTCGCCCGGCATCGATCCGCCGGCACGCGGATCACTGTCGGCGGGCTCCACCTCGTCGAGCGGCGGCCACCTGCTCCTGCGGTCGAGCAGGGCGGGCGTGCCTGAGTCGTGCCGGTCGAGTCGCCGCGGGACGCGGCGTATCGAGACCCGCCAGGCACGGGCAACGGGTCGATGCTGGTCGAGAGGCCGCGGGACGCGGGGCATCGAGACCCACCGGACCGGGACTGCCCGTGCTGCTGCGGGCCCGCGTCAGGGGGCCAGGACGGCGACCGTCAGGCCGGGCGTGGCGGCGGGGGCGTCCATCGCGGCGAGGGCGGCGGGCAGGTCCTCGAAGGCGATGGTGCGGCCGACGGAGTCGGCGGGGCGCAGACGGCCGGCGACGATGTCGTCGAGGAGGGCCGTGTAGCCACTCCGGGCGATGCCGTGGCTGCCCAGCAGCTCCAGCTCCTGGGCGATGACCCGGCCGAGCGGGATCGCCGGTGCCGCGTCGGGCCCGAGGAGCAGACCCACCTGCACGTGCCGGCCGCGCGGACGCAGGGCGGCGATCGACGCCTCCGCCGTGACGCTGCTTCCGACGGCGTCGACCGCCAGATGCGCACCCCCTCCGGTCGCCGCACGGATCGCCTCGGCGGCACCCTCGCCTCCGGGGACGGTCACCGCCCCGAGCGCGGCTGCGGCCTCCCGCGCCGGGGCGGAGACGTCCGACGCCACCACACGGGCCCCGGCCGCGAGCGCGACGATCACCGCGGAGAGGCCGACTCCGCCGCAGCCCAGCACCGCGACCCACTCCCCCGGGGCGACCCGGCCGCGCTCGTGCAGGGCGTGGTACGCGGTCCCGAAGCGGCAGCCGAGACCGGCCGCCTCGACGAAGCCGACGGAGTCGGGCAGGCGCACCAGGTTCAGGTCCGCACCCGGCACGGCCACCGCCTCGGCGAACGACCCGTCGAGGGTGAATCCCGGCTGCTGCTGCCGGAGGCACACCTGCGTCGCCCCCTCCCGGCACTGCTCGCAGTCGCCGCAGGCGAACACGAACGGCGCCGTGACCCGGTCACCGACCGCGAAGAGCGACACCTGGGCTCCCGTCGCGATCACCGTCCCGGCGAACTCGTGCCCGGGGATCTGCGGCAGGACGACCGAGTCGTCGTGCCCCTTCCACGCGTGCCAGTCGCTCCGGCACACCCCGGTCGCCGCGACGCGGACGACGACGCCGTCGACGGGGCAGACGGGCTCCGGGACCTCGACGATCGCGGGGAGGGCGGAGAAGGACGAGTAGCTCACGGCGCGCATGCCGAGAGTCTTCCAGAGGCCCGGGCGGCGCTCTGCCTACAGTGCGTCGACCGGGATGCCGCCGGTGCCCGGCTGGGCGGGCTCGCGGTGGACCGGGTAGACGGTGCCCCGGGCGCGGTCGATCGCGATGCTGCCGACGGCGAGCACGATTCCGGCCGCGGTCAGGCCCACGCCGACCCAGATGGGCGACAGGTAGCCCAGTCCGGCGGCGATCGTCAGGCCGCCGAGCGCGGCACCCACCGAGTTGCCGATGTTGAGGGCGGAGTGGTTGAGCGCGGCCGCGATCGTCTGGCTGTCGCGCGCCACGTCCATCAGCCGGGTCTGGATCGCGGGCGACGCGGCCGCCGAGAAGCCCGCCGAGAGGAACGCGAACACCACCAGCCCGACGACCGACGAGGCCGACAGCGCGAGCCCGATCAGCGAGACGCCGACGCCGGCGAAGAACACCACCAGCGCCCGCCGCACGTCGCGGTCGGCGGCCCAGCCGCCGACGAGGTTGCCGACGGTCATCCCGAGGCCGATGACGACCAGGATCCACGGGACCGCGCCGAGCGGCAGGCCCGTCACCTCGGTCGCGAGCGGCGAGATGTAGCTGTACATCGCGAAGAGTCCGCCGAAGCCGATGGCGCCGACGAGGAGGGTCATCCAGACCTGCAGGCGCCCGAACGCCCGCAGCTCGTTGCGGACGGTCGCCGCCGGATTCCCGGGCTGCGCGGGCACCAGAAGCTGGACGGCCACGACGGTCAGCGCGAAGAGCACCGCGACCACGAGGTAGGCGCTGCGCCAGCCGGCCACCTGCCCGACCCAGGTGATCGCGGGCACGCCGATGACGTTCGCGATCGTGAGCCCGGAGAGGACGAACGCGACTCCCTTGCCGCGCTTGCCGGGACCCATCAGGTCGGCGGCGACCAGGGAGGCGATGCCGAAGTAGGCGCCGTGCGGGAGCGCGGCGACGAAGCGCGCGGCGAGGACGAGCGGGAAGCTCGGGAGCAGCGCCGAGCCGATCGTCCCGACGGTGAAGGCGACGAGGAGGGTCAGGAGGAGCCTCTTGCGCGGCCAGCGCGCCGCTGCGGCGGCGATGGTGGGGGCGCCGACCACGACACCGAGCGCGTAGGCCGAGATCAGCATCCCCGCCTGCGAGACGGCCTGCTCCTGGCTCGCGGCCCAGACCCCGGGGAGGAGGTCGGCGGCGAGCTGCGGGAGGAGCCCCATCGCGACGAACTCGGTCGAGCCGATGCCGAAGCCCCCCATCGCGAGGGCGAGCAGGGCGAGGCGGGTCCGAGCGGGCGAGAGCGTCACCGGTCAAGGCTACTCAGGATCGGGCGGATGTCGAATCGATTCGAGAAAGCCCGGACACGAGAGGTCTCGGCGCGGACCCGCTACTCCCCCAGCGCGTCGTTCAGCCGGGCGATCTTGCCGTCGATCTCGCCCGAGTAGCCGGGGCGGATGTCCGCCTTCAGGACGAGCGACACGCGCGTCCCGAACGCTCCGACGGCCTCCGTCGCGCGCTTGACGACGTCGAAGACCTCGTCCCACTCCCCCTCGATCTCGGTGAACATCGAGGTCGTCCGCGACGGCAGGCCGCTCTCGCGGACGATGCGGACGGCGGCGGCGACGGCGTCGTGGACGGACGCGTCGGGCGCCTCGCCCCCGGACGGTGCGACCGAGAATGCGACGAGCATGGGAGCCTCCTTGACTGCGCGCACCGCGTGCCGGCCCCGCGCCCTCCGAGCCTACGAGCCCTGGGGCGCCAAGCGGGTCTCGCCGGTCAGCGACGACGCGGAAGTCGTGGCGCCGAGTGCGACGACCCGCGCCGTCCCCATCCTCCACAGCTCGCGCAGCAGCCAGCCGAGCAGCACCACGAGGAGGATGTTCCGCACGGTCAGCACGAGCACCATCCACCAGTGCGACCAGAGGAGGAAGAGGTAGAGGTACGGGTAGACCACCTGGGTCAGAGCCGCAGTGACGAGCGTCAGCTTCGCGGGCCGGTCGAACGCGCCGTCGCGGCACGCGATCAGCCCGGCGATCACCGGCGGCGCGAGCCAGACGATGTACTGCGGCGAGAGCACCTTGTTGGTGTCGATGAACACGACCACGAAGGTCAGCGCGAGCAGCGGGAACAACCTGGCGGGGTCGGCCCGGCGGGCGAGAGCACGGGCACCCAGCAGGGCCACGCCGAGCATGGCCAGAGCGAGCAGCGGGGTCATCAGGCTCGCCGCGAACTCGGTGCCGGGCCCGTGCATCTCGAAGGTGTTGATGTCGGCGGCGTAGTAGACGTAGCTCCCCGATCCCGGGAGTACCGACAGCCACATCCAGGGAGTGCTCACGACGGCCTCGATCTGGAGGCCCCGATCGGTCTGGTCGGTGACGAAGCTGAAGACCTGGTCCCCGCCGCCGACGAGGACGACCGCGAGCACGATGATCACGGAGGCGACCGCGGGGACGAGGACCATCCGCAGCCGTCCGCGCAGGACCAGCACGGCAGCGGCGAGGATCGCGGCCGGCCACACCTTGATCCAGGTGGCCACGGTCAGCAGCAGCGCCGCGACGCCCGGACGGGTCGCCGCCCAGAGCATCCCGGCGATGGCCGGCGGCGCGGTGAAGGCGTCGATGCGGCCGATGGCGATCGGCCCGAGGAGGACGAGGAACAGCAGCCACCAGCGCGCCGCCGCGAGGCGCGGTGCCGACCGGCCGCGCAGCAGCAGGGCGAAGGCGGCGGCGTCGGCGAGCGCGACGAGGACGAGCCACATCAGGTCGTAGCCCGCCGAGCCGAAGAGCCAGGAGGCGGCGATCGGGCCCCAGGCGAGGATCGGGTAGACCCAGCCCGTGTCGATCCCGGCGATGCCGCCGCCCTCGACGGCGGTCCTCATCCACTCCTTGTAGACGATGCTGACGTCGCCCATCGGCAGACCCGGAGCGAACAGCGCCAGGAGGGAGAGCACCACGTGCACCAGCGCGAAGGCGCCCCAGAGCACGGCGACGGAGTCGCGGTTCTCGCGCAGCCGGGCGAGGGGGCGGGAGGACGCTCGAGGAGGGGAGGACGGCACCGCGTCATTGTAGAGGGGCCGCTGAACGGGACCCTGGCAGCACCTGAGCCCGCCTGAGAGCGCCGCTCCCGCCGGGCATCGGTCCCCCCGGCGGCGTCGGTCGCCGCCGGGCGTCGGCAGACGGCGTCGCGACCCGACGAACTCAGTAGCCGGCGAACGCGTCGGTGCGGATCCGCTTCGCCCCGGCACCGCGCAGGGCGCCGCGGACCGAGTCGACGAACGACGGCGACCCGGAGACGTAGCCCACGCGGCGGCCGGCGTCCGGCACCGCGTCCGCGAGCAGCTCGGCGGTCAGTCGGCCTGTGACGTGCGACCACCGTGCGGGCAGGTCGGTCGGCGTCTCCTTCGAGCAGAGCACGACCCGGGCCCCCGACTCCTGCAGCAGGTCGCGGTACGCGACCTCGGCGAGGCTCGGCGCGGCGACCACGACGACGACGTCCCGCCGCGGACCGTCCGCGAGCGAGCGGAGCTGACTGGCGAACGGGGTGATCCCGATGCCGCCCGCCACCAGCAGCAGCGGCACGGCGGGATCGGCCGGCAGGACGAAGTCACCGCCGACGCTCGTCGCCCGGAGCGAGTCGCCGGGCTCCAGCGCGGCGAGGGCGCGCTTGAAGCTGCTCGCCTTCTCCGGCATCCGCAGGGCGATCGCGATCTCGCCGTCGGACGGAGCGGAGGAGACCGAGAAGGTGCGCCGGCTGCCCCGGCTGTCGGCGCGGTGCGGCAGGTCGAGCTCGAGCCACTGGCCCGGCTCGAAGGCCAGCGGCGAGCGGGAGCGGAAGCGGTACTCCGCGATGCCCGGCGCCAGCACGCGAGTCGAGGCGAGCTCGAGCGTGTGCCGCCGACGCTGGCGGAATGCGAAGGCGAACGCGAGGGCGTTGCCGACCACGAGGCCCAGCTCCGGAGTGGCGGAGACGACGCCGATGTGGAAGGGAACGCTCGCCACGAGCGCTGCGACGACCGCGATGATCAGCTGCTGCGAGCGGCGCGGCGCGAGCGTGAGCGGCTCCGTCAGCATGAAGGCGCCGGCGAAGACGAAGGGGTAGGCCGTGAGGACCAGGGCCGCCGCGGCGCCGAGGTCCTGGCCGTTCTGCACCGCCTGCTGCACGGACACCCCGCCGGCGACGACGACGAAGACGGCGAAGACGGCGAAGCGGCGGACCCGCGCGACGATCAGGAGGGAACCCACGACGACGAACGGCCAGATCGCGCCACTGGCGATCCACCAGGCTCCGGCGTTGAGCCCGGTGAAGCCGATGATCAGCACGGCGACCGCGGCCGGATTGAAGAGGTGGCGGCCCCGCCAGGCGAGGACGTACTTGGACGCGGCGGCGATCGCGCCGACGAGCGCGATCACGGCGAGCCCGCGGGGATCGGCCGTCGGGAAGAGGAGGCAGGCGATCAGCAGACCGGTGACGAGCGAGGACTCCAGGTGCGCGCGGCTCCGGAACAGCCTCGCGAGGACCGCGCTGACCAGGGCCGTCGAGGCGACGGCGACGAGCGTCGTGCCGAGGATCTCGAGCGGCGTCGAGAAGATCAGGCCGGCTGCGGCGTAGCCGACGGCGACGAGCAGGAGCGCGGCGAGCGTCATCCAGACCAGCCGGTAGGTGGTGACGCGGCCGAGGGCGCGGTCGAAGGTGCCGATCATCGGAAGACCTCTCCGGGGAGGGAAGGCGAGTAGTGGAGGGTGCCGTCGCTGCGGACGCGGACGAACTCGAAGTCGAAGCGCTCGGCGAGGGCCTCGGGCGGACAGACGAACAGCGCGGTCGCGAGCCCGTCGGCGACGAGGGCCGTGTCGGCCACCGCCCAGGCGGCGACGATGCTCTCGACCGGAGCTCCGGTCCGCCCGTCGAGGACGTGGTGGAGGCCGCTGCCCCAGGCGCGGCGGTTGCTCGCCGAGCCGCAGAGCGCGCGGTCGCCGGGCACCGCCACTCCCAGTGCGCTGCTCGGGTCCCACGGGTGCTCGAGGCCGACCCGGACGGGTCCGGCTCCGATGCCCCGGAGGTCGCCGCTCGCGTCGACGACGGCGGGCCCGACTCCGTCGAGCTCCTCGAGGACGAGGTCGACGAGCTGGCCCTTGCCCGCGGCGCCGACGTCGACGACGGTCCCGGGCTCGACCCGCAGTCCCGCCGCCCCGCGTCGGGCGGCGGCCCAGGAGGGAGCGGGGACGGCGGGTCCGCGCGGGACGAGGGTGTACGCGGAGTCGTAGCCGAGCTGCTCGAGAGAGCCGCCGACGAAGGGGGTGACCGCCCCGCCGGTCAGCTCGTCGAGCACGTCGTACAGTGCGAAGAGGTCGACCGCCTCGTCGGGGAAGACGTGCTCGCCTCCGACCCGCAGCTGCGAGACGGCGGAGTCGTCACGGAACCGCGACCAGGTGCGGTCGTACTCCGCGATGCGCGCCTCGACCCGCGAGCGGTGGGAGGGCCCGAGCGGCTCGGCGGTGTCGATCTGCCAGCCGGTGCCGATCGCGTCGAACCGCCACGCGTGGCCGAGGACCGTCGGGGCGTCAGGCCGTGGCATCGGCCTTGATGGTCTCGACGGCGTCGTTGAAGCCGCCGGAGGTGAGGGAGGACCCCGACACCTTAGAGACCTTCAGCTCGTCGAGCTGCTTGCCGACGACCTCGCCCGCGATGCCGCCCGCGAAGCGCGACTGGTACTGCTGGCCGGTGGGGTTCTCCGACTCCGGGGTCACGGTCACGTCGGTGACGACGCCGTCGGCGAGGGTCAGCGAGACGCCCACCTTCTCGTTCCCTCCGGGCGAGGTGTAGGCGCCCTCGGCCTCGTAGGTGCCGTCGGCGTAGCTGCTGCCGCTCGCGGCGGAGGACGCGGCGCCGGTGGCCTCGGGGGCGGAGCTGGTGGCGGTGCTCGGAGCGGTGGTGGTCGCCGCGTCGGCGGCGTCGCTCCCGGTCGTGGTGGTGCTGGAGCAGGCGGCGAGCGCGGCGAGGGTGCCGGCGCCGGCGAGGAGGGTCAGGGCGTAGCGGGCGGGAGTCGTGGTCTTCGCGGTCATGTCTGTTCTCCTGGTCAAGCCGGACGCGGCGGATCCGACGGTAGAGGTGCTCGCTTCGAGCACCCGATGAGGCGGCGGTGCGGAGCCGGTGAGCCGGGCAGCGGGCGTCGCTTCCTCCAGGACAACGGCGGCGGTCCCGGTTCGGTTCAGCGCTCGTCCGACGGGCGTGTCAGCGCAGGAGCGCGGCGACCACTCCGGGCAGGTGCTCCGCGATGTCGAGCGCGGCGATCGGGCCGCCGGCGGAGGCGCTCCGTCCGGCCTCCGCGTGCAGGACGGCGGCCGCGGCTGCCACGGGGGCGAGGTCCTCCGCCGTCAGAGCCGCCCCGGCCGCCTCGGTGTCCGCGGCCCGACCGGCGAGGAGTGCGCCGAGCACGCCGCCGAGGACGTCGCCGCTGCCCGCGGTCGCCAGCCAGGGCGTGGATCCGGAGACCTCGAGCTCGACGCCGCCCGCGACGACGTGGGTGGTGCCGCCCTTGAGGAGCACGCAGACTCGGAGGCGGTCCGCCGCCCGGCGCGCCCACTCCCCCGGGGCCTCGGCGATCGTCGCGGCGTCCGCGTCCAGACCCGCTCGGCCGAGCACTCCGGCGAGCTCGCGGTAGTGCGGCGTGATGACGACCGGGCCTGCGGCCTCGTCGATCAGGTCGAGCGCGCCCGCGTCGAGCACCACCGGGACTCCCGAGCGCAGCTGCTCGATCAGGGTGCGCCGCTCCTCGTCGCTGCGGTCCTCGGCGCTGGTGCCGGAGCCGACGAGCCAGGCCTGCACGCGCCCCACCGCGGTCACGACCTCCGGCCGCCGGGCGAGCACCAGTCCCGCGGGCCGCTCCGGTCCGAGGTACCGGACCATGCCGACTCCCGTCCGCACCGCCGCCTCGACGCCGAGCACCGCCGCTCCCGGGTACCGCTCCGACCCGGTCGCGATCCCCAGCACCCCGCGCGTGTACTTGTCGTCGTCCTCCCGCGGCACCCTGATGCTCCGCGCCGCCTCCGCCGTCCCGACCCGCTCACCCATCCCGCCACCCTACGTCGCCCTGCGACGGATCCGCCCGGTGCCGGCGCAGCCGCACTGATGCCGGCGCGGCGCACTGGTGCCGGCGCAGCCGCACCCCTCTCCCCTTTCTGCAGGGGGGCGCGTGTGCTGGAGGGGGCAGTCGCTGGGCGAAGGAGGAAGCGGTACCGGCGGTACCGCGCCCGACGACAACGCCGCGAACGCCCCCTCCAGCACCCGCGGGCGCGGGCCGAGGAGGGGTCGGATGCAAGGCGGAGGAGGAAGCGATTCCGGCGGTATCGCGCCCGACGACAACGCCCCCTCCAGCACCCGCGGGCGCGGGCCGCGGAGGGGTCGGATGCAAGGCGGAGGAGGAAGCGATACCGGCGGTATCGCGCCCGACGACAACGCCGCCTCCAGCACCCGCGGGCGCGGGCCGCGGAGGGGTCGGATGCAAGGCGGAGGAGGAAGCGATACCGGCGGTATCGCGCCCGACGACAACGCCGCAGACGGCCCCTCCGCGGCCCGCGCCTAGCGGCGGGTGGCGTCGTCGACTTCGCCGACGAGCTCCTCGATGATGTCCTCGAGGAACAGCACTCCGGTGGCGCGGCCCTGCTCGTCGAACGCGCGGGCGAGGTGGGCGCCGGTGCGCCGCATGATCGCGAGGGCGTCCTCGAGGTCGGTGGCCTCGAAGATCGAGGCGAGCTGGCGGATGCGCTTGGCGGGGACGGGGAGGCGGAACTTGGCGCCCTCCGTGTCGCCGTCGAGGTCGAGGACGTCCTTGAGGTGGATGTAGCCCTCGGGGGTGCCGTCCTCGCCGAGGATCACGTAGCGCGAGAAGCCGTGCTTGGCGACGGCGCGCTCGACGTCGGCGGGGGTCGCTCCGCTGGGGAGGCTGACGATCCCGTCGAGGGGCAGGGCGACGTCGTGGACCTTCTTCTCGGTGAACTCGAACGCGGCGAGGAGGGTCCCGGTCGAGTCGCGGAGCGTGCCCTCGCGGGTGGACTGGTCGACGATCGTCTGCACCTCCTCGAGCGTGAAGGTGCTGTTCGCCTCGTCCTTGGGCTCCACCTTGAAGAGGCGGAGCACTCCGTTCGAGACCGCGTTGAGGGCGACGATGATCGGGCGGAGGACCCGGGCGATGGCGACGAGCGGCGGCGCCAGGAGGAGCACGGCGCGGTCGGGCATCGAGAACGAGATGTTCTTGGGGACCATCTCGCCGAGCACCACGTGCAGGAACGACACGATCAGCAGCGTGATGACGAAGGCGACGGTGCCGGAGAGCTCGTCGGGGATGCCGACGGCGTGCAGCGGCACCTCGAGCAGGTGGTGGATCGCCGGCTCGCTCACGTTGAGGATCAGCAGCGAGCAGACGGTGATGCCCAGCTGCGTGGTCGCGAGCATCAGTGTGGCGTGCTCCATCGCGGCGAGCGCGGTGATCGCGCTGCGGCGTCCGCTCTCCGCGAGGGGCTCGATCTGGGAGCGGCGCGCGGAGATGACCGCGAACTCCGCTCCGACGAAGAAGGCGTTCGCGGCGAGGAGCACCACGAGCCAGGCGATTCCGGCCCAGTCACTCATCGTCGGACTCCTTCCGTCCGCGGTGTCCGCGGGCGACGTCGGCGAGTGGGTCGGGGATCCCGTCGGGATCCGCGTCGGGGTCGGGCGTGAAGCGGAGGCGGTCGATGCGGCGGCCGTCCAGGCGCTCGACGCGCAGCGAGCCGCCCTCGACGTCGACCCGGTCGCCGACGGCGGGGAGGCGGCCGAGCTCGCTCATCACGAATCCGGCGACCGTCTCGTAGGGCCCCTCCTCGGGGATGTGCACGCCGGCGCGGTCGAGGACCTCGTCGGGGCGGAGCATGCCGGGGAAGGTGGTGGAGCCGGGGAGCTTGACCACGTCGGCCCGGGAGCGGTCGTGCTCGTCGGCGACCTCGCCGACCAGCTCCTCGACCAGGTCCTCGAGCGTGGCGACGCCCGCCGTGCCGCCGTACTCGTCGACGACGACCGCGAGCTGGAAGCCGCGTCCGCGCAGCTCCGTGAGCAGCACGTCGAGCTTCATGGTCTCGGGGACGCGGAGCGGCTCGGAGCGCAGCGCCGTGACGGGCACGTCGGACCTCTTGCCGCGGGGCACGGCGACGGCCTGCTTGACGTGCACGACTCCGACGATGTCGTCGATGTCGTCGTCCGTGATCGGGAAGCGCGAGAACCCGGTGGTGCGGGCGAGGTCGAGCACGTCCTGCGCGGTGCTCGCGCGCTCGACCGTCGACAGGCGCAGGCGCGGCGTCATCACGTCGCCCGCGGTGAGGGCGGAGAAGCGGAGGGTGCGCCCGAGCAGGTCGGCCGTGTCCTCCTCGAGCAGTCCGGCACTGGCGGAGTGGCGCACGAGGCTCGAGAGCTCCTCGGCGCTGCGGGCGCCCGAGAGCTCCTCCTTCGGCTCGATGCCGACCAGGCGCAGCAGGGCGTTCGCGCTGCCGTTCAGCAGGGCGACGGCCGGGCGGAACACCGTCGTGAACGCGGTCTGCAGCGGCACGACGAGCTTCGCGGTCGCCCGCGGCAGGGCGAGGGCGAAGTTCTTGGGGACCAGCTCGCCGAGGATCATCGACAGCAGGGTCGCGATGACGATGGCGACCACCGTCATGACCGGCGCGAGCGCCTCCTCCGGGATGCCGAATCCGCTGAACGGCTCCTGGAGCAGCGTCGAGAGGGCGGGCTCCATCGTGTAGCCGGTGAGCAGCGTCGTGAGGGTGATGCCCAGCTGCGCGCTCGAGAGGTGCGTGGAGGTGACGCGCAGGGCCGCGATGGTCATGCCCAGGCGCGTCTCGCCGCGGTCGCGACGGGCCTCGAGGTCGGCCCGGTCGAGGTTCACCAGCGCGAACTCGCTGGCGACGAAGACGCCGGTGCCCAGGGTCAGCAGCAGGCCGACGCCGAGGAGGAGCCACTCAGTTCCCACGGTGGTCGCCCCCGGTCACGAGAGGGAGGTGCGAGGAGGGCCGGACAGTGCGGGCCGGCGCAGCGGCGGCACCGGAGCGGCGGGCGGGAGTCCGAGGAGCACGGCGGCGAGCGGAACGGGCCGGATGCGCAGAGGGAGGGTCGTCCATTGTGGCGCCGAGTCTACCCGCCGCGGAGCGCCGCCGGGCGTGCTCCGACGCGGCGGCTCAGAGCCACTTCTTCCGCTTGAACACCGCGTAGAGCGCGAAGCCGAACAGCACCATCAGGCCCAGCGCCCAGGGGTAGCCGAGGCGCCAGTGCAGCTCCGGCATGTCGTCGAAGTTCATCCCGTAGATGCCGGCCACGAGCGTCGGGGCGAAGAGGATCGCCGCCCACGAGGAGATCTTGCGGACCACGTCGTTCTGGGCGAGCCCGGTCTCGGTCTGCCGACGCGAGACGAGCGTCGAGTGCACCGTGAGCGCCTTGTCGAGGATCGCGCGCAGGGAGTCGACCGCCTCCGTCACGCGGATGGTGTGGTCGAGCACGTCGCGGAGGGAGCGGCGCAGCTCGATCCGCTCCGGCGAGGGCGAGGGCTCCCCCTCCACGGGCGTCGACTCCTGCAGCAGCTCGTGCAGCAGGGCGGTCAGCGGCTGCACCGAGCGCTGGAAGTGGATGACCTCGCGCGAGAGCCGGTAGATGCGCTCGGAGAGCCCGTCGTCCGAGTCGTCGCCGAAGAGCTGGTCCTCGATCTCGTCCACGTCGCCCTGGACGCCGAACACCACCGGCGCGTACTCGTCGACGACCTGGTCGAGGATCGCGTAGAGCACCGCTTCGGGCCCGCGGGCGAGAAGGGCCGGATCCTCCTCCAGGCGGCGGCGCACGCGGGCGAGGTCCGGGGAGTCGGCGTGCCGGATGGTGACCACGAAGTCGGGGCCGACGAAGACGTGCAGCTCGCCGAAGACGACCGTCTCGGCGGCATCCGCGTAGCGCGCCGGCCGCAGCACGACGAAGAGCCCGTCGTCGTAGCGCTCGAGCTTGGCCCGCTGGTGCCCGCTCAGCGCGTCCTCGACGGCGAGCGGGTGCAGCCCGAACTCCTCGGCGACCGCCTCGACCTCCTCGCGCGTCGGGCGGTAGAGGCCGATCCAGGCCATGCCGTGCTCGTCGCGCATCAGCTCGAAGGTGTCCTCGAGCGAGTCGGGGTTCCGGATGCGGCGGCCGTCGACGTACACGGCGTTGTCGACGATGGTCATGGGCTCGGTTCTAGCACGCGGCGCCCGCTCACCAGCTGACCGGCAGCGCCTTGCCCTCCTCGTAGCCCGCGGCCGACTGCAGGCCCACGTGCGCCCGCTCGTGGAAGTCGGCCACGCTCCGGGCGCCGGCGTAGGTGAAGGACGAGCGGACCCCCGAGGTGATCATGTCGAGCAGGTCCTCGACCGAGGGCCGCAGCGGGTCGAGGTAGATGGTGGAGGAGGAGATGCCCTCGGCGAAGAGGCGCTTGCGGGCGAGCTCGTAGGCGTCGAGGCGGTCGAAGCGCTCCTGCACCGCCTTGGCCGAGGCCATGCCCCAGCTCTCCTTGTAGACCCGGCCGGCCGCGTCGCTGCGCAGCTCCCCCGGAGCCTCGATCGTGCCGGCGAACCAGGAGCCGATCATCACGGAGGCGGCGCCCGCGGCCAGCGCGAGGGCGACGTCGCGCGGGTAGCGCACACCGCCGTCCGCCCAGACGTGGGCGCCCAGCTCGTGCGCGCGCTCGGCCGTCTCGAGGACGGCCGAGAACTGCGGGCGGCCGACCGCGGTCATCATCCGGGTGGTGCACATCGCGCCGGGGCCGACGCCGACCTTGAGGATGCCCGCTCCCGCGTCGACGAGATCGTGCACCGCGTCGGCCGTGACGACGTTGCCCGCCGCGATCGGCACTCCGAGATCGAGCGCGGAGACCGTCCGGAGCGCCCGGAGCATCCCCTCCTGGTGGCCGTGCGCGGTGTCGAGGACGAGGACGTCGACGCCCGCGGAGACGAGCGCGCGCGCCTTCGCCTCGACGTCGCCGTTGATGCCGATCGCCGCCGCGACGCGCAGACGCCCGTCCGCGTCGAGCGCCGGGTCGTAGACGGTGGAGCGGAGGGCGCCGGTGCGCGACAGCGTGCCGACCAGGGCGCCGTGGTGCAGCACGGGGGCGAAGTCGAGGTCGGCGGCCACCATGAGGTCGAAGGCGGCCCGCGCGGTGGGCACGTCGTCGGCGTCGATCGAGGGGGTGGCGGAGTGCACCAGGTCGCCCAGGCGCGCGTCCGGCAGCGCGGTCGCCAGGCGCGAGGCCGGGACGCAGCCGAGGATCGCGCCGCCCTCCTCCTGCACCACGAAGCCGTGGCCGGCGACGGCCGGCAGGATGCGCAGCGCCTCCTCCACGGTCGTCGCCGGCGAAGCGGTGAGGGCGCCGGAGAAGGCGACCGGCTGGCGCTTCACCCAGCGGATCGCGGCGTCCAGCGCCTGCAGGGGCATGTCCTGCGGGAGGACGCCGAGCCCGCCCCGGCGCGCGAGCGTCGCTGCGAGGCGCTGACCGGTGACCGAGTTCATGTTGGAGGAGACGACGGGGATCGTCGCCCCGGTGCCGTCGCCCGGGGCGAGCGAGACGTCGAGGCGGCTCGTCACCGACGAGCGGCCGGGGACGAGGAAGACGTCCGAGTAGGTGAGGTCGCCTGAGGGTGTTCCGCCGGAGAAACGCATGGGGGAAACGCTACTCCGGCGCGGCCCCGGGTCGGCCGTGCAGGGAACGGGGCTAGGCTTGGCGACCGGGACGGGACCAGGCGACGGCACCGGTTCCCGCTGGTGCGAGGACGACCTCCTCCGCCGCGGTGGCAGGCGCCGAGGGATGCGACGGGCCCGTCCGGATGATCGAGGACGAATCAACGGAGAGAGTGGGCGATCGGCTGTGTCGAGCCAGTTGACCGGAGCAGGAACAGAGCAGGGCGCGGAGGACTTCGGAGCCAACGAGTGGCTCGTGGAGGAGCTGTACGAGCAGTACAGCGCCGACCGCGCCTCGGTGGACGAGTCCTGGTGGCCCATCCTGGAGCGCTACGGCGCCCAGCTCGCGAACTCCGGCAAGGACGCTCCGGCTCCGGCTCCCGCCGCGGCCCCCGCGCCCGCCGCCTCGAAGCCCGCCGCTGCCGCCGAGCGCGTCTCGTCGAGCGGCGGAGGCGCCGTGACCCATCCCGCCGCGGCCTCCTCCTCCGAGTCGACCCCCGCCTCCCGCACCACGTCGAAGCAGCCGAAGGCGCAGCCGATCCCGGCCGACGCTCCGGTGAGCAAGCCCTCCGCCGAGGACTCGACGCCGGACGAGGACGTCGTCACCCCGCTCCGCGGCATGGCGAAGAGCCTCGCGACCAACATGGACGCCAGCCTCAGCATCCCCACCGCGACGAGCGTCCGCACGATCCCGGCGAAGCTGATGATCGACAACCGCATCGTCATCAACAACCACCTGCGCCGCACCCGCGGCGGCAAGGTCTCGTTCACGCACCTGATCGGCTGGGCGCTCATCCGCGCGCTCAAGGACTTCCCGAGCCAGAACGTGTTCTACGACGAGGTCGACGGCAAGCCCGCGGTCGTCGCCCCGGCGCACGTCAACCTCGGCATCGCGATCGATATGCCGAAGCCCGACGGCACGCGCGCCCTGCTCGTGCCGAGCATCAAGCGCGCCGACACGCTGAGCTTCACCGCCTACCTCTCGGCCTACGAGGACCTGGTCAAGCGCGCGCGCGGCAACAAGCTCGTCGCCGGCGACTTCGCGGGCACCACGCTCTCGCTGACGAACCCCGGCGGCATCGGCACGGTCCACTCCGTCCCCCGCCTGATGAAGGGCCAGGGCTGCATCATCGGAGCCGGCGCCCTCGAGTACCCGGCGGAGTTCCAGGGCGCGTCCGAGAAGACGCTGGTCGAGCTGGGCATCGGCAAGACCATCACCCTGACCTCGACCTACGACCACCGCGTCATCCAGGGCGCCGGCTCGGGCGAGTTCCTCAAGATCGTGCACGAGCTCCTGCTCGGCGGCCGCGGCTTCTACGAGGACATCTTCGCCGCGCTGCGCATCCCCTACGACCCGATCCACTGGTCCACGGACATCGCCGTCGACCTCGCCGAGCGCGTCTCCAAGACCGCCCGCGTGCAGGAGCTCATCAACTCGTTCCGCGTCCGCGGGCATCTGATGGCCGACGTCGACCCGCTGGAGTACGTGCAGCGCTCGCACCCCGACCTCGCCATCGAGAGCCACGGCCTCACCTTCTGGGACCTCGATCGCGAGTTCGTCACGGACGGCTTCGGCGGCAAGCGCCAGCTCAAGCTGCGCGACATCCTCGGGATCCTCCGCGACTCGTACTGCCGCACCGTCGGCGTCGAGTACATGCACATCCAGGACCCGGAGCAGCGCGCCTGGATGCAGCAGAAGCTCGAGCGCGGCTACGAGAAGCCGGGCCACGACGAGCAGCTGCGCATCCTGGGCAAGCTCAACGAGGCCGAGGCCTTCGAGACCTTCCTGCAGACCAAGTACGTGGGCCAGAAGCGCTTCTCGCTCGAGGGCGGGGAGTCGCTCATCGCGCTGCTCGACGCCGTCCTGCAGGGCGCGGCCGACGAGCACCTCGACGAGGTCGCGATCGGCATGGCCCACCGCGGCCGCCTGAACGTGCTGACCAACATCGCCGGCAAGACCTACGGCCAGATCTTCCGCGAGTTCGAGGGCACCCAGGACCCGCGCACGGTCCAGGGCTCCGGAGACGTGAAGTACCACCTCGGCACCGAGGGCACCTTCCGCGGCGCGGCGGGCGAGGAGATCCCGGTCTACCTGGCGGCGAACCCCTCGCACCTCGAGGCCGTGAACGGCGTGCTCGAGGGCATCGTCCGCGCCAAGCAGGACCGCAAGCCCATCGGCACCTTCACCACGCTGCCGATCCTCGTCCACGGCGACGCCGCGATGGCGGGCCAGGGCGTGGTGGTCGAGACCCTGCAGATGTCGCAACTGCGGGCGTACCGCACCGGCGGCACGATCCACATCAACATCAACAACCAGGTCGGGTTCACGACTCCCCCTCACGAGGCCCGCACCTCGATCTACTCGACCGACGGCGCGAAGACGATCCAGGCGCCGATCTTCCACGTGAACGGCGACGACCCCGAGGCGGTCGTCCATGTCGGGCAGCTCGCGTTCGAGTACCGCCAGCGGTTCCACCGCGACGTGGTCATCGACCTGATCTGCTACCGCCGGCGCGGGCACAACGAGGGCGACGACCCCTCGATGACCCAGCCGCTGATGTACAGCCTGATCGAGGCCAAGCGCTCGGTCCGCAAGCTGTACACCGAGGCGCTCGTCGGCCGCGGCGACATCACCGAGGAGGAGTACGACCGCGCCCACCAGGACTTCCAGGACCGCCTGGAGCGCGCGTTCGCCGAGACCCACGCCGCGCAGACCGGCGCGATCCCCGTGATCACCGCCGACGGCGACTCCGTGGCCGACCTCGAGCTGCCCGACGCGCAGCAGGGCGAGGACTACCCGGGCGAGCCCGAGGTCACCGGCGTGAAGACCGAGGTCGTCACGCGAATCGGCGACGCGTTCACGACGCCGCCCGAGGGCTTCACCGTGCACCCCAAGCTCCAGCAGCTGCTGGCGAAGCGCCAGGAGATGAGCCGCTCCGGCTCCATCGACTGGGCCTTCGGCGAGCTGCTCGCGCTCGGCTCGCTGCTGCTCGAGGACACCCCGGTGCGCCTCGTCGGCCAGGACACGCGCCGCGGGACCTTCGTCCAGCGCCACGCTGTCCTCCACGACCGCGAGAACGGCCAGGAGTGGCTGCCGCTGATGAACCTGTCCGACCAGCAGGCCCGGCTCTGGATCTACGACTCGCTGCTCTCGGAGTACGCGGCGATGGCGTTCGAGTACGGCTACTCGGTGGAGCGGCCCGACTCGCTCGTGCTGTGGGAGGCGCAGTTCGGCGACTTCGCGAACGGCGCCCAGATCGTGATCGACGAGTTCATCTCCTCGGCCGAGCAGAAGTGGGGCCAGCGCTCGTCGCTCGTGCTCCTGCTTCCGCACGGCTACGAGGGCCAGGGCCCCGACCACTCGTCGGCCCGGATCGAGCGCTACCTGCAGATGTGCGCGGAGCGGAACATGACCGTCGCGCGCCCGTCGACGCCGGCGTCCTACTTCCACCTGCTGCGCCGCCAGGCCTACTCCCGGCCCCGCCGCCCGCTGATCGTCTTCACCCCGAAGGCGATGCTGCGCCTGCGCGGAGCCTCGAGCCCGGTCGAGGACTTCACCTCGGGCCGCTTCCAGCCGGTGATCGACGACGCGCGGATCCACGACGCCTCCGCCGTGAAGCGCGTCCTGCTCCACGCCGGCAAGGTCCACTACGACCTCAAGGCGGAGCTCGAGAAGAAGCCCGACGACGGCATCGCGCTGGTCAGGGTCGAGCAGTACTACCCGGCGCCGATCGAGGAGCTGCGCGGCATCGCCGAGCGCTACCCGGACGCGGAGCTCGTCTGGGTGCAGGACGAGCCCGAGAACCAGGGCGCCTGGCCGTTCATGGCCCTCGAGGTCGCTCCGAAGCTGGGCCGGTCCATGCGCGTGGTCTCGCGCCCGTCCGCGGCCTCCCCCGCGGCCGGCTCGGCCAAGCGGCACGCCTCCGAGCAGGCCGACCTGCTGTCGCGGGCGCTCACCCGCTGACCCGCGGTCCGCACGACGCGGTCGGGCCCGTCGGAACCTCGTGTTCCGGCGGGCCCGTCGCGCTGCGGGCGGACCGTGCCTGACCGCAGGCCCGCAGAAACCGGCAGAGGCGCTCACGACGTGCGAGTACCGCGGCGACCGGAGGCCGCCGGACACGACGGAGCCCCGGCCCCTCGAGGGCCCGCGGTGCGCGGGAGGTCTCGAACGGCCGGGGCTCCCCGGGTCGTGCGGCGCCTAGAGGCGGGCGGGCGCCTGCGAGTGCGCGGCGTGCTCGTCGCGGAGCATGCCGAGCACCTGGGCGCGGAGGTCCTCCGGCGCCGTCTCCTTGCACGCCCGCTGCACGGCAACCGTGAGCACCACGCCGACCTTCGCCTCATCGGCGCAGTCGACGCATCCCGCCATGTGCTCGCGGATGTCGGCGGCGTCCTCCTTGCACAGCTCGTTGTGGAGGTACTCCTCGAGCTCGGCCTTCGCCTTCGTGCAGCCGCTGTCGGTCATTTCGTGCTCCCGGAAGTGAATGCGGCGCGGAATCCGCGCTCGCGTGCGTAGTCGGTGAGTCGTTCGCGCAGCATGCGCCGGCCGCGGTGCAGCCGGCTCATGACGGTCCCGACGGGGGTCTTCATGATGTCCGCGATCTCCTGGTAGGAGAAGCCTTCGACATCGGCGAAGTAGACGGCGAGCCGGAAGTCCTCCGGGATCGCCTGGAGCGCCTCCTTCACCGCGGTGTCGGGGAGGTGGTCGATCGCCTCCGCCTCGGCCGAGCGGCTGGAGGTGGCCGTGGTCGACTCGGCGCCGCCCAGCTGCCAGTCCTCGAGCTCGTCGATCGCGCTCTGGTAGGGCTCGCGCTGCTTCTTGCGGTACGAGTTGATGAACGTGTTCGTGAGGATGCGGTAGAGCCAGGCCTTCAGGTTGGTGCCCTGCTCGAACTGGCGGAACGCGCCGAACGCCTTCGCGAACGTCTCCTGTACGAGGTCCTGCGCGTCGGAGGGGTTCTTCGTCATCCGCAGACCGGCCGCGTAGAGCTGGTCGATGAAGGGCAGCGCCTGCTGCTCGAAGAGGGAGCGGAGATCGACGGGAGCCTCGACCGGGGCGTCGTCCAGCGACTCCTCGACGGTCTCCACGATCGTCTGCTCCGCGTCGGCGGGCTCGGGAGCCTCGTCGGCGGGGGTGGTGCGGGGTTCGTCGTCGCGAGTCATCACGAGCGATTCTAGAGCGGCGGCGCGGCGGACGACCGGGGTTGCGGCGCGAGGGCGCCTCCGGGCGACGGGCCTGCTGCTCCGGAGGACCGGGGGTGCTGCCGTCATGCTCCGCCTCCGTCACGCTCCTGACGACGCCCTGCGCGCCGACTATTCTGACAACCGATGGTCTTCTCGCGTTATTCCGCCCCCGAGTTCGATGCGTACGGCGACGCCCGTGCGCTCCCCGGCGACGACGCCTGGCCCGCACCCCTCGCGGCCGGCGCTCTCGACGCCGAGGTCGGCCTGCCCGGCTCCAAGTCGCTGACCAACCGGGAGCTGGTGCTCGCCGCTCTGGCGGACGGACCCTCCACGCTGCGGGCGCCGCTGCACTCCCGCGACAGCGCCCTGATGATCGAGGCGCTGCGCTCGCTCGGCACCACGATCCGGGAGTCCGGCTCGACCGGCGGCTTCGGCGCCGACCTGGTCGTGGAGCCCGCGGAGGAGCTGCTCGGCTCGACGACGATCGACTGCGGGCTCGCGGGCACCGTGATGCGCTTCGTCCCGCCGCTGGCCGGCCTCGCGCTCGGCCCCACCACCTTCGACGGCGACGCGTACGCGGCGAAGCGGCCGATGGGGGCGACGATCGCCTCCCTCCGCGCGCTCGGCGTCGACGTCGCCGACGACGGCCGCGGCGCGCTCCCCTTCACCGTCCACGGCTCCGGGGCCGTCCGGGGCGGCGACGTCGTCGTCGACGCCTCGCGGTCGAGCCAGTTCGTCTCGGCGCTCCTGCTGGCCGGCGCCCGCTTCGAGGAGGGACTGCACCTGCGCCATGAGGGCAGCGCCGTCCCCTCCCGGCCCCACATCGACATGACCGTCGCCGCACTGGCGGCACGGGGCGTCGAGGTCGGCACGCCCGCCGACGGCGAGTGGACCGTCGCGCCGCAGCCCATCGCCGGCGCCGACGTGCTGATCGAGCCCGACCTCTCGAACGCCGCGCCGTTCCTCGCTGCGGCCCTCGTAACGGGCGGCCGCGTCCGGCTTCGCCACTGGCCGGCCGTCACCACGCAGGTCGGGGCGCACCTCGAGCGGATCCTGCCGCTGTTCGGCGCCCGCGTCGAGCGCGACGGCGAGGACCTCGTGGTCACGGGCGGCGACGAGATCCTGGGCGTGGACCTCGACCTGTCGGAGGGAGGCGAGCTCGCCCCCGCCCTCGCCGCCCTCGCCGCGCTGGCCTCCACTCCCAGCACCCTGACCGGGATCGGCCACATCCGTCACCACGAGACGGACCGCCTCGCCGCCCTCGCCGCCGAGATCACCGGCCTCGGCGGCCGGGTCACGGAGCTCGAGGACGGTCTGCGCATCGAGCCGGCCGAGCTCCACGGCGGCCGCTGGCGCACCTACTCCGACCACCGCATGGCCCACGCCGGCGCTCTGATCGGCCTCGTGGTCCCCGGCGTGGTGATCGAGGACGTCGCGACGACAGCGAAGACCCTCCCGCAGTTCCCGGAGCTGTGGACGACCCTCGCCGGATCGGTCTGACCCGTGTCGTGGTGGACGGACAGCGGCCTCGACGCCGACGGTGCTCTCGACGACTTCGACGGGTACGACGAGTCGGACGCGCGGGTGCGCCCGAACCCGAAGGGCACGAAGCCCCGGACCAAGAACCGGCCCGCCTACGAGGACGCAGAGATCGCGATGGTGCTCGGCGTCGACCGGGGTCGCTACACGGTGATGATCGGCGACGGGACGCCCGAGGAGCACGAGTTCACGGCGGCCCGGGCCCGCGAGCTGCGGCGCCAGGCGATCGTGGCCGGCGACCGCGTCGACGTGGTCGGGGACTCCAGCGGCGACGAGGGGACGCTCGCCCGCATCGTCCGCATCCGCGAGCGGTCGACCCTCCTCCGCCGCAGCGCCGACGACACCGACGCGATCGAGCGCGTGATCGTCGCCAACGCCGACCAGATGCTCTGCGTGGTGGCCGCCGCCGACCCCGAGCCCCGGACCCGGCTGGTCGACCGCTACCTGGTCGCCGCCTTCGACGCCGGGATCACTCCGATGCTCTGCATCACCAAGACCGACCTCGCGGACCCGGCCCCGTTCCTCCGCAACTTCGAGGGGCTCGACCTCCGCGTGTTCCTCTCGAGCCAGGACGAGCCGCCGGTCGACGAGATCGCCGACGCCCTCCTCGGCCACGAGACCGTGGTCGTCGGGCACTCCGGAGTCGGCAAGTCCACCCTCGTGAACAAGCTCGTCCCGGACGCGCACCGGGCCATCGGGCGCGTGAACACGGTGACGGGCCGCGGCCGGCACACCTCGTCCTCCACCGTCTCGCTGCGCGTGGAGCGCGGCGACCGGCACGGCTGGGTGATCGACACCCCCGGCGTCCGCTCGTTCGGACTCGGCCACGTGAACACCGACAACATCCTCGGCGCGTTCACGACCCTCGCCGTGATCGCCCGGGACTGCCCGCGCGGCTGCACGCACCTGCCCGACTCCCCCGACTGCGCCATCATCGAGGCGGTCGAGGGCGGACTGCTGGGCGCCAGCGGACCGGAGCGCCTCGACTCGCTCCAGCGCCTCCTGACCACCTTCGCCACGACCGACGGAAGCAGACGATGACCGACCTCTCCCCCCTCCCCGCCGAGGCGCGCCTCGCCGCCGGCGACTCCGCTCCGGACTTCACGCTGCCGAACCAGGACGGCGAGCCCGTCTCGCTCGCGGACTACCGCGGACGGCGCGTCATCCTGTTCTTCTACCCCGAGGCCGACACCCCCGGCTGCACCACGGAGGCCTGCGACTTCCGCGACAACGCGGCGTCCCTCCGCGACTCCGGCTACGAGGTCCTCGGGATCTCGCGGGACGCTCCGGAGGCGCTGCGCCGCTGGGCCGACGCCCAGGGAATCGCGTACCCGCTGCTGAGCGACCCCGACATGACCGTGCACCGCGCGTACGCGGTGTGGGGCGAGAAGAGCCTCTACGGCAAGACCGTCGTCGGCGTGCTGCGCTCGACGTTCGTCGTCGGAGCCGAGGGAGCACTCGAGTTCGCGCAGTACGGCGTCCGGGCGACCGGGCACGTGCAGGCGCTCCGCAAGAAGCTGAAGCTCGTCTGACCCCGGGGCGCGCGGTGCGGGTCATCGCGCGCCACCGGCTCTCGGGTTGCCGCTCATCTGCGAGCATCTCTCATATCGACGTGAGCGGCACCGCCCGGTGCCCCGTCGGGACGAGGGGTGGTCAGGGTGCGCTCGAATGCTCGCAGGACGACGGCCGGAGCGGCGATCGCGGTCGTGGCCGCCGTGCTGGCGGGCTGCACGCCACCGGAGCCGGCGCTCACCGCCGCCAGGGTGCTGCAGGCGGTGTCCGTCGCCGTCTCGTCCGACGGGGGTGTCCGTGCGATCGAGGGGACGGCCCTCGGCGTCGGCGACGACCCGTCCGACACCTCGGCGACCACCACCGTCTACGATCCCGCCGAGGTCTCCGCGGACCTGCCGGTCCGTGTCCGGCCCTCGTGGCGCACCGCCGACGCCTCGGGCACCGATCCGGCCGAGCTCGCCGGGCGCTCGGGTCGGATCGAGATCTCGCTCGCGGTGGAGAACCTGACGGTCCGGCCCGAGGAGGTCGCGTTCGACGCGGCCGGTCGCGCAGCCCGCCGCAGCGCACTCGTCGGCGCTCCGCTGACGATCGCAGCCTCCGCGGTCCTGCCGGGCGTCCCGCCGAGCCGCGTCGTCACCGAGAGCGAGTCGGGTGCCGTCACCAACGGCGTGCTCAGCCGCGACGAGCACGGAGACGCCGTCGTGCAGTGGGCCTCTCTCCTCGCTCCCCCGGGCGGTGGCGCGACGGCGACGCTGACCCTCGTCGCCGACGTCGCCGACTTCTCCGTCCCCGCCTTCGACCTGGCGGTCCAGCCCGGCCTGAGCACCGACCCGACCACCGAGGGGGCGCTGGGCGCCGCGTTCGACTCCTCCGACGCCTCGCCGCTCGCCCTCGAGCGCCGCACGATCGAGGTCGTCACCGCGGTGGACGATCTGCTGACGCAGGCCGGCACCACCGTCGCCGAGGTGCGGGCCTCGCTCGACGCGACGTCCGAGACTCTCGGTGTCCGCACGGCCGAGGAGCTGCGGGCCGGCGCCGCCTCGACAGCGGCCTCGATGCAGAGCCTCTCCGTGCAGCTCGGCGCGCTCCGGGCACAGCTGTCGTCGACGGTCTCGGGCACCGAGTCCGACCTGCTGGCGCAGCTGTCCGAGGCGATCGACGCGGTGGACGCCCTGCTGGGCGACACATCGGCCGCGGTGCCGCCGCCGACGGTCTCGGGCAGCGGATGCGGAGTCGCCGTCGACGGCGGCCGCTCCGGCTCGATCCACTCGGAGCTGCTACGGCTCACGGCCGAGCTCGACGCGTACGGGACGGCGGCCGAGTCCTGCCGCGACGAGGTCGTCGCGGCTCTCCGTGCTGCCGCGGGGCCGGCACAGCCCTCCGCCGAGACCTGCACTGCACCCTCGACGACCTGCTCCCTCGCCGCCTCCGGAGCCGCCGTCGACACCGTGCTGCTCGGGATGCTCGATCGCGGGCAGGACCTCGTCGACTCCCTGCAGCCGGAGCTGATGGACGGCGTGCAGGCCGGGTTCGCCGCCCTCTCGAGCAGGGTGGACGCCGCGTCGGCCTCTGTGGACACCCTGGCCGACCCGGAGGGATCCGTCACCCGGGCGCTCGCCGCCCTGTCGGCGACGCTGGACGGGCTCGACGCGGACACCGCTGGCCTGGAGACGACGGTCGCCTCGGTCGGCGCCGCCGCCACGACCGCCCTGGACGAGCTCGGCACGCCGACCAGTGCGGGGTCGCTGTCGGCGCAGAGCCAGGAGCTGGCCGACCGGCTCTGCGAGCTGTCGCCGGCGACACAGTCCCCCGCTGCCGCACCCACGCCGACCGCGCGCCCGACGCGGGCACCCGTGGAGGTGGCGCGGGGCTCCGTCGAGGAGCTCCGCGCCTACCTGACCGCGAGGCCCTGCTCCGGCACGGGCCGCCTCGACGCTCCCGACGGCTATCCGGCCCCCCTGGCCGACCGGCTGAGCGACCAGGTCCACGCGTGGACCGCCGTCGCCTCCACCGTCGGCAGCACCGGCGCTAGTGCCGACCTCGCCGCCCTGCGCGCCGCGCTCACCACGGTCCGCGGAGGCGTGGCCGAGGCCGGCGCGACGGCCGGCTCGGACGACACGCGCCTCACCGGCCTGCTCGCCTCCCTCCGCACCGGCATCGGCGCGCTGACCGCTCAGCGCGACGCACTCGGCACCCGCATCGACGCTCTCGGTGCCCAGCAGGACGTTCTCGCACCGGCGATCCAGAAGGCGTTCGCTGAGGCGGACACGGCCGCCGCATCCGCGGTCACCGCACTCCTCGACGAGCAGGTGCGGCGGATCTCGACGCGCTCCGGCGCCGACGCCGACGCGGTCGTCGCGATGTTCGACCGGTCGGTCTCGAGCCTGCGCACGGCCTCCTCCGGCATCCGCTCCGACGGTGCGGCGACGGTGGACGCCGGGAACCGGGCTCTCCGCACCGCGGAGGCCCGGATCGGCGGGGCCGTCTCCGAGCGGACGCGTGCCTCCCTGGCCGGCATCGCGACGACGATCGACGCCTCGACCCGCGACACCGACGCGGCCGCCGCGCTCCTCGCAGCCGATCTGCACAAGGTGCTCCTGGACCTCGGCGACCGGACTGTCGGCGGCTCCGGCCTGCTCGGATCGATGACCACGAGTGCCGCGAAGGTCGGCACCGCCGACGTGCAGCTCGCCCTCGCCTCGCAGAGCGCACGGGGCTACGCCGCGGTGCGGTCCGAGGACGTCTCGGGCATCCTGCTGGCGCAGGCTCAGGAGCGGGCCTCCCTCCGAGCCGGGGATGCGCTTCCCGCGTTCCACCTCGACCTGCCCGAGGGCACGCGGACTCGGACGGTCTACTCCTTCCGGATCGGGGACGAGCGATGACCCGCCCGGGCAGGCGCGCGGCGCAGCACCCCCGCACCGCTCGACGGACCACGATGCTGGTCGGCGGCGCCGTCGCCCTCCTCGGCGTCAGCGGTGCCCTCGTCTCCCTTCTGCCGCCGCAGTCGGCTCCGATGACGGAGGTCGCCGCTCTGCCTGTCGGCTTCTCGTGCGCCCGGGTGCCCGAGCGGATGACGCTCGGGGTGGTGGTCTCGCTCAGCTCGGCTCCGGGCGAGGGCGCGGAATGGAAAGACGCGGCGAACGGCGCCGTCGTCGCCGCGCACCGGTCAGCGATGGGCGGCTGCGAGATCGGTCTCGTCGCCGTCGACGACCACGGGACGCCCGAGGGTGCCCGCGCCGCCGTCGAGGAGCTGACGGGGCAGGGCGTGTCCGGCCTCGTCCTCGCGACCGGTGGCGCGCACACCGCTGCGGCCGCAGACGCCGCTCGGGCCGCGGGGACAGCGGCCGTCCTCCCGTACGGAGGCGGCCCCGCCCTGCCCGGCGACGGCGTCTGGTCCCTCGGACCCGACACCGCCTCGGCCGACGCGGCACTCGTGGAGGAGGCCGGCGGAGGCGCCCGGGTACTCCTCGTCGACACCGGTGGAGGCACCCCGACCGGTCTCTCGCCCGCCGCGACGGTGACCGCCGATCCCGGCGCCACCGCGGACGTGATCATCACCGCCGCCCGCCCGCACCTCGAGGGCGAGCTGGCGGTCGAGCGGGTCGTCGTGTCCGGTCCCGCCGCGGCGCAGGCGACGGCGGTCGCCGCTCTGCAGGCGGCGGGGGCGTCCGTCCCGATCCTGCTCACGCCCGACGCGCTGAGCCCCGCCTTCGCTCCCGCCCTGGCCGCGGCCGGAGGCACCCTCTCGGGAGATCTGACGACGATCGGCACGGATACCGGCGACGCGGTCGCCCTCCGCGGCGACGAGCGCGGACGCGCCGCCTCCGCGTTCCTGGGGGCCGTGGAGATGACCGCCGACGATGCCGCGCGGGCGACCCTCCTCGGCGACCGTGCGTTCCGCGATCTCGCCGCGGTCGCGGACGCCCCCAGCCACGACGCCGTCGTGGCGCTGGTGCGAGCCGCGGCCGTCGCAGGCAGCAGGGAACCCGCGGCGGTCGCCGCCGCACTCCGGGGATCCACGATCGGACCGGCGGACGGCCTCGCCGGTCCGCCGCTCGACTTCGGCGCCGCGCACGCTCTGGACGCCCCGGCACTCCCCCTCCACTCCTCGCCGCAGCGTCTCGGCCTGCGGCCCGCCGACCCGCCGCTGCTCTGGTTCGCCGGACAGCCCCGACCGTGAGCCCCCGGTGCGACTCCTCCTCGATCTCGACGGCACCCGCTCCGACATCGACCTCGGCCGCCACCGCGACTCCGCGACACTCGGCGAGCTGATCGCCACCGCCACCGGGCACCGCCTCCCGCCCGGGACGGCCCTCGCCGTCGGCACCGCCCTGCATCCTGTGGAGACCCGGCTGGCCGATCTGCTGCTGCTCGAGGGAACGCGGATCGCCCGCTCCCCCCTGCCCCGACCTGCCGCGGCCCGCGGGTGGACGGCCGTGCTGTCGGGCGGTCTCGGCGCGGGAGCCGTGGTCGAGATCCCGCGGGCCCGCGCGCTGACCGTGGGCCGCTCCCCGCACGCCGACGTCGTCCTCGACACGGCGAGCGCCTCCTGGGAGCACTTCTCGGTGACCCGCGAGGGCGACGGCCTGCGGGTGCACGACGCCGACAGCACCAACGGCACCCTGGTCGACGGCGTCTCCGCGACCGGGGACGGGGTCCTCGTCTCCGACGCCGCGGTCGTGATCGCCGGTGGGGCGGCCCTCCTGCTGCGCCCCGCGCCCCCCGAGCTCCTCGCGCCCGAGCCGGGGAGCGCGGACAACGTCTCCGCGACGGCGACCGTGCCCTTCAACCGGCCGCCGCGACCGGGACGTCCGGCGGCCGGCGAGGCGGTCGTCCCGCCGGCCCGCCTCGAGATCGCCTCCGCCACGACCTTCAGCGTGATCACCGTCGCCGCGCCGCTCGTCCTCGCCTTCGCGATGGTCCTCATCATGGGCGATGCGCGCTACGCCCTCTTCGCCGCGCTCAGCCCCGTGGCCGGGGTGGGCCTGTGGTTCGAGCAGCGGCACCGGCACGCCCGAGCGACCCGGTCCGAGGAGCAGCGCTACGGCGAGGCGCTGCAGACGCTCCGCGACGACATCGCCCGTTCCGCGCGTGTCGAACGGGCCCGCCTCGAGGAGGACGCGCCCGACCCGGCGACGACGATCCGCCGGGCGGCGCTGCCCGCCACGTCGCTGTGGCAGCGGCGCGCGACCTCCGCCGATGTGCTCCGCCTGCACATCGGCGTCGGCGACGTCCCGTGGTCTCCCCCGCTCGATCAGCGCGGAGTGCCGCGGCTCGAGGAGGAGGTGCGCGCGATCCTGGCGGTGAGCGTCGTCCCGAGCGCGCCCGTGTCCATCGATCTCGCGGACTCGGGCGTCGTCGGGATCGTCGGCGACCGCGAGGGCGGCCTCGCTCTGGCGAGGAGCCTGCTCTGCCAGGCGGCGGTCCACTGCGGTCCGGCCGACCTGGCGATCGGGGTGTTCTGCGACCGGCGACGCGACTCCGACTGGAGCTGGGCCTCCTGGCTCCCCCATACGCGTCTGCCCGGGGGCGGACGCCGTCTCTCCGACCGGCGCGACCGCAGCTCCGAGCTCCTCCGCGCCCTCCGCGACGAGGACTCGCCGCGCGTGCTCCTGGTGCTCGACTCCGACGTGCTGACCGAGGGACGCGCCGCTCCGGCGCGCGAACTCCTCGGACTCGGCCGCGGCGAGCGCGAGGCGGCGACCCGGATCTCCGGCCTCGTGCTCGCGGCGTCGGAGGAGCAGCTCCCCGCCTCCTGCACGGTCGTCGTCCGGGTCGGAGCGGACGCCTCGGCGGTCCTCTCCCGGCCCGACGAGCGGATCACCGTCGAGGACGTGGTGCTCGCCGGTCTCGCCTCCTCCACGGCCGAGCGCTGTGCGCGCGACCTGGCGCGCTTCGAGGACCCGGAGCTCGTCACTGCGGGGGCGGCCCTCCCCGCGCTCGTGCGGCTGCCGCCCCTGCTGGGCGCCGATCGTCCGACCGCCGCGGACGTCCGGGGGTGGTGGTCGAGCGCCCGGGGCGTGCGCGCGCCCGTCGGCTCGTCCGAGCACGGTCCGCTCGTGCTCGATCTCGTCGCCGACGGCCCGCACGGCCTCGTCGGCGGCACCACGGGCTCGGGCAAGAGCGAGTTCCTGCGCTCCTTCGTGGCCGGCCTCGCGGCCTGGAACGATCCGACGCGCCTCACCTTCGTGCTCATCGACTTCAAGGGAGGTGCAGCGTTCGCGTCCTGCGAGCGGCTCCCGCACACGATCGGCACCATCAGCAACCTCGACGCCCAGCTCGCCGACCGCGCGCTGCGCTCGCTCGAGGCCGAGATGCGGCGTCGTCAGCGTCTCTTCGCCGCCGCCGGCGAGGGTGTCGACGACCTCGACGCGTACTGGGCCACCTCGCCGCCGGAGCCGATGCCGCGGCTCCTGCTCGTCGTCGACGAGTTCGCCGTTCTCGCGAAGGAGCATCCCGACGTCCTGACGTCCCTCGTGAGCGTCGCCGCGGTCGGCCGGACGCTCGGCGTGCACATGATCCTCGCCACCCAGCGTCCGGCCGGAGTGGTGAACGACGACATCCTCGCCAACACCAACCTCCGCGTCGCCCTCCGGGTGCAGAGCCGGGACGACTCCGCCGACGTGATCGGAGTCGCGAGCGCGGCCGGGATCTCCCGCTCCCAGACCGGCCGGGCGTACGTGAAGCGGGGCCAGAACGACATCTCGCCCGTCCAGACGGCGCTGGTCACCGGTCGCGCGGAGGCGGCGGCCGTCGAGGCGATCGAGGTCCGCCCGGTCGGACCCACGGGCGTCCCCGTCGAGGGCCCCTCCCCGGTCGCCGCCGACGAGACGGCCCCGACCGATCTCGACCTCCTGATCGACGCGGTGGTCGAGGCGGACGTCGCTTCGGGCTTCGGCCCTCCCCGCCCGATCTGGCCGGAGCCGCTCGAGGACACCGTGGCACTCAGCGGGTTCGGTGCGGAGGAGTCCGACCTCGGTCGCGTCGTCGGCGACGTCCTGCACGTCGCACTCTCGGACGACCCCGACCGGCAGCGCCGGACGCCGACCGGCTGGGATCTGGGCGAGGGGAACCTGCTCCTCATCGGCATCCCCGGCAGCGGCACCAGCACGGCGCTCGCGTCGATCGCGCTGACAGCCGCCCGCCACTTCCCCCCGGACGAGCTCGACCTCTACGTCCTCGCTGCCGGTTCCCGCGACTCCGCCCCGCTTGCGCGACTCCCGCACACCGTCTCCTACGTCGGCGCAGGTGGCGGATCCCACGAGAAGCAGACCCGGTTCCTCCGTCACCTGCGCGACGAGGTGCGCCGGCGCCGAGCATCGCCCGGGGGCCACCGTCGTGCGCTGGTGCTCGTCGACGGTCTCGCCACTCTGAAGGACGAGTTCCAGGACTGGGAGGGCCTGGCTCTGATGGAGGCGTTCACCCGCGCCTACGCCGACGGACCGGAGCTCGGCCTGCACTTCGCGGTGACGAGCACCCGGGCGAGGGCGATCCCCTCGGTGATGGAGGAGGTCACGACGCAGAAGTGGCTGTTCCGCCTCGCCGACCCGCAGGACTACGCCGCCGCCGGGGTGAAGCCGGTGCAGGCGCCGGCAGCGGTGCCGGGGCGCTGCGTTCTCACCTCGTCGCTCCTGCAGACGCAGGTCGCGACTCCGAGGGCCGGTCTCGACGACGCGATCGCCGAGCTCGCGGCCGCCTGGCCGGATGCGCGCGGCAGGACGAGCACGGTCGGCACGCTTCCTGACAGGGTCGCCGTGAGCGCGCTCGGGATCGAGGCTCGCTTCGATCGCGAGCCGTGGCTGCTCCCGATCGGCCTCGGCGAGTCGGACCTCGCCCCGCTGGCGTTCCAGGTCTTCGAGGGCGAGCACGTCGTCATCGCCGGACCCGCCCGATCGGGCAAGTCGACCGTGCTGCTCGCCCTGGCCGAGGCGGCGCGGGCCGCCGGCTCGGTCGCCGTCTGGGGAGTGTGCGATCGACGCTCCCCGCTGAGGGGCGCCGACCTCGACCGACTCGCTGTGGGCGCGGAGGAGCTCCGCACCCTCCTCGCGTCGCTGTCGACGGAGGAGGGTCCCGTGCTGCTCCTCCTTGACGACGCCGAGCGCTGGGACGACACCGACCAGGCGCTGATGAGGCTGGTCTCGTCGGGTCGCCCGGGACTCTGCGTCGTGCTGGCCGGCCGGTCGAGCGAGCTCCGCAGCCATTTCGGGAACTGGACGAAGAAGGCGGCGGCCTCCCGCTCCGTGCTGCTGCTCCAGCCCGACGTCGACAACGACGGCACTCTCCTCGGCGCGCAGATCCCGCGGCGCTTCCCCGTCCCGCTCACGGTGGGCCGGGGCTTCGTCAGCCTCGACGGCGAGATCCACTTCGTGCAGTCGGTCTCGCCGACGCCGGCGGACGGCGGCTGATCAGCGCCCTCGGGCGGGTGATCGCGCCTCCGCCACCGAGTCGATCGGCGCGTCCTCCTCGAGAGCGCTCCGATCACTCCTAGACGCACCGATGGAGGTGCGCGGAGGAAGGAGCGCGGAGACGACGAGCACGTCCCGCCCCCGCTCGCCGGAGCACGCAGGGGCGGGACGGCCGGTCAGCTCCCTCCGCCGGCGGCGAAGATGTTCTGCGAGATCGTCGCCAGCTGGCTGCGCAGCTCCTCGAGCTCCTGCTTGGCCTTCTCGAGGGCCGACTTCGTCTCCGGCCAGGTCGACGAGCGGAACTGCGAGGCCAGCGGACCGTCCCAGACGTTCGGATCGGACAGTGTCCGCCCCTGTGCGTCGAGCCGGCTGATCTGATCGGCGAGGCCGCCGTTGACGATCGACTGGATCTGCTGGATCGCGGACTTCGCCTCGTCGGTCGAGAGAACACGTGACATGGATCACACCTTTCTACCCCTGCGGACGGGACCGTCCCGCCCGCTCCCCACTCCACCGTCGTTTCATGAGGATGTCTCGTCATGGTAGAAGGCAAGACAGCACAAACGGCTCGCGTGGCGTCGACGGCTCGACACTGGCGCGGGAGGTCGACTCACTCGCGAGTGGTGATCGCGAAGGGACTGCTCGAGAGGTCCGAGAACGCGCCCACTCGGGCGCGCAGCTCGCAGGACGGAGTCACCGTGAGGGCGGTCACCGTCAGCCCGTCGGACGACACGGCGACCGCGCCGCCGCAGCCGTCGCTGAACCGCACGCCCTCCACTCCGCCCGCGATCGCGTCGAGCATGCTGCTCGCCGGCGCGGACGACGGCGTCGCGAGCAGGGGGTTCACGGGGTCGGCCCCGCTCGGCCAGACCGGCACCAGCGTCACCGGCAGCGGGGTCCGGCCGACCGTCCGCGCGGGAGTCTCGATCCGCACATCCCGCAGCCGCTGCACGGGATACGCCGTCCCGGTGACCGCAGGGTCGGCCACGGCCTGTGCCGTCGCAGACGCTGCCGCCGCCAGCCACCCGTCCAGGGCGCTCTGCTCGGCCACCGCGATCGGCACGGTCGCCGTGACGTCGACGATCCCCTGCGCCGGGACGTGCAGGTCCGTCAGGCTCCAACCGCAGCCGACCCCGACTCCGGTGACGCTCGGCCGGTTGCGCACCGCCGTCACTCCGGACCAGCTGGCCGCGGGGCACGCCGCCGCGGCGTCCGGGCCCGGCAGCACCTCGAGGAAGGACCCCGAGAGGGGCGCGCTCTGGGCGGAGTAGGAGATCTCGACGACCACGGCCCGTCGCTCCGCGTCCCAGGTGGCCGATCGCGTCACTCCGAGGCCCGTCGGCAGCGGCCGGTCCTGCTGCCGGGCCGACAGGTCGGCATCCGGCGCCGAGGCCCGTGCTCCGCCGCCGCGCGGCTGGACGGCGAGGAGCACCGCCCCGATGAGCAGGACGCCGGCGCCGAGGGCGGCGAGGATCATCCGCAGACGTCCGCCGCGCCCCCGCCGAGCTGGAGCCTCGAACGGCCGTTCCGCCAGGCGCAGCTCGCGGCGCGGCACCGGGCGGAGCACGGTCGCCTGCGACGACGGGCCGAGCTCGGGAGCGGGCCCCTCCTCCACCGGCTCCGACGACATCTCCACCGCCATCCCGCGGAGGACCGTGCCCGGACGCTCGGCCTCCTCGAACTCCGCCGCGCCCGCCGCAAGCGGCAGCGCCGGCAGCCCGGCCAGCGCCGGGGAGAGGCGTCGCAGGATCCCCGCCGCCTCCGCAGCCGTCGGCCGCGACGCCGGATCCTTCGCGAGCATCCGGTCCAGGAGCGACACGAGCCGCGGCGGCAGCTCCAGCGGCGGCGGGAGCATCGCGACGTGCCGGTAGGCGACCGCGACGTCGGCGCCGGGGCCCGCGAACGGGGTCCGGCCGCACAGCAGCTCGTAGAGCAGGATCCCCGTCGAGTAGACGTCGCTCGGCGGACCGGCTCGTCCGGTGGCGAGCATCTCGGGCGAGAGGTACTCCGGCGTCCCGATGACGCCCGTCGTCGCGCGCGGCCCCTCGGCGACCACGTGAGCGATGCCGAAGTCGGAGACGCGGACGGCGGAGCCCGCATCGTCCGCACCCTCCGCGAGCAGGACGTTGTCGGGCTTCACGTCCCGGTGGACCGTGCCGATCGCGTGCGCGGCGGCGAGAGCGTCGAGGATCGAGGCCGCCACGGGCAGCGCATCGACCGCCGGGAGGGTGCCCTCGTCCCGCAGCAGCTCCCGCAGCGATCCGCCGCCGACGAGCTCCATCACGATCCCGAGCGTCTCCCCCTCCACGACGAGGTCGAGCACCTCCACGACGTGCGGGTGTCGCAGACGGGTGAGCACCGACCTCTCACGGACGAACCGCTCGACCAGGCCCGCGTCGTGCACGTGCTCACCGCGGAGGAGCTTCGCCGCGCGGTCCGGCCCCTGCGCGTCGGCGACGCGCCACACCTCGCCCGCGGCACCCGAGCCGATCCGCTCGAGCAGGCGGTAGCGCGCCCCCAACGGATCCCCGGCACTCCTCGCCATGCCGCCTCCCGATCCGAGCTTCCGTCATCTTCGAGAGGAAACATAGCGGAGACCGCTCGGGCGGATCAGCGGTGGCGCATCGGCCTGATCAGAACCCCTCGTTGGCGCGCGGTGCGTAGTCGGCGCCCAGCGCCTCCAGCTCGTCGGCGGTCAGCTCCACGTCCAGCGACGCGACCGCGTCGTCGAGGTGGTGGAGCTTCGTGGCTCCGACGATCGGAGCGGTGACCGCCTCCTGCTGCTGGACCCAGGCGAGCGCCACCTGCGCACGGGGCACGCCGCGCTGCTCGGCGATGCGTGCGACGGTCGCGACGGTCCGCCGGTCGGCCTCCTCCTGCTGGCGGTAGAGGGTGCCGCCGAAGACGTCGGTCTCGGTGCGCGCCGTGGTCTCGTCCCAGTCGCGGGTGAGCCGGCCCCGGGCGAGCGGCGACCACGGGATCACGCCGACTCCCTGGTCGACGCAGAAGGGGTGCAGCTCGCGCTCGTCCTCGCGCTGGATCAGGTTGTACTGGTCCTGCATCGAGACGAACCGCGTCCAGCCGCCCAGATCCGCGGTGTACTGCGCCTTCGCGAACTGCCACGCCCACATGCTCGAGGCGCCGATGTAGCGCGCCCTGCCCGAGCGGACGACGTCGTGGAGCGTCTCCATCGTCTCCTCGATCGGCGTCTCGGGGTCCCAGCGGTGGATCTGGTAGAGGTCGACGTAGTCCGTGCCGAGACGCCGGAGGCTGTCGTCGATCGCGCTGAGGATGTGCCGCCGCGAGAGGCCGCCGCCGTTGGGGCCGGGGCGCATCCGCCCGTGGACCTTCGTGGCGATCACGACCTCCTCGCGGACCGCGAAGTCCGCGAGCGCCCGGCCGACGAACTCCTCGCTCGTGCCGTCGGAGTAGACGTCCGCCGTGTCGAACGTGGTGACGCCGAGCTCCAGCGCCCGCCGGAGGAAGGTCCGCGACTCCTCCTCGCCCATGCTCCAGCCGTGGGCACCGCGGTCGGGAGCGCCGAAGCTCATGCAGCCGAGGACGATCGAGGAGATCTGCAGGCCGCTGGAGCCGAGTCGGGTGGAGTCCATGCGCGTCGCTTCCGTGTCGAGGAGGGGGTCCCTCCAGCGTCGCACCCGCGAGCGGCGGCGCGCCAGCCGTCCGGCTACACGGCCGGATCGCGACGAGTGGCGGCGACCACGCTCGGGAGGAACAGCGCGACGACGGCCACCGCGGCCGGCGCCAGCAGCGCCCAGCCGATGTCGGGCACGGCGTACTGGCCCTGGAAGGCGCCGAGCGCCACGGCCATCATCACCAGCTGGATCGTCAGCGCCGACGCGCGCATCCAGCCGCGCCGTCGCACGGCGCCGAGCGTCGTCGCGGCGGCCCAGCACACGGCGATCAGCGCGAGGACGACGATGGCGATCCCTCCGCCGACCGTGTCGGCCCGGGTCGTCAGCAGCTCGAGCACGAGCCACGCCGCGACCCCGGCGACGGCGAGCGTCTCGAGGGCCAGGACCGCGATCAGCACCATCAGACCGAGCGGCCGGGAGGCGGTCGGGCGGGGTCCGCGGGACCCGTTCGCGTCAGCGGTCACAGGCACATCCCATCCAGGACTCTTGATTCGGGCTCATCCCCGTGACAGGCTAGTCCAGTTCGTTTCACCGCTCACAGGGTCGTGGGTTTCCGCCGATGTGAACATCCGATCCCGCCGCGCCGTCAGGCACGGGGGCGAGCCGGATGACCAGCACTGGAGCCGGGTGGCCGACGCAGTGCTCACGCATCGCGTCGAGTGCACCGGCAAGAACCGAGCGTTCTCCCGTCCACCACCCCGATCCACCCCGCGCTCCAGCACGGGGCCTCGTGGCGTGCGCCGGTGAGGGCGCGGAGGTCGAGTACTGGTCGGGATCGTCGGCGTGGATCGATCATCCCACCCGAACACTGCGTGGTTCCTCCACGCACGCCTTCACACAAGGAGCACCCGCATGGACTGGCGCGACAAGGCCGCTTGCCTCACCGCAGACCCCGAGCTTTTCTTCCCGGTCGGCAACACCGGCCCGGCCGTGGACCAGATCGAGAAGGCGAAGTCGGTGTGCGCACGCTGCACCGTCACCGAGGTCTGCCTCCAGTACGCCCTCGAGACCGGCCAGGACTCGGGCGTGTGGGGCGGCCTCAGCGAGGACGAGCGTCGCGCCCTGAAGCGCCGCGCCGCCCGCGCACGCCGCGCCTCCTAGGCGCACGAGCCGCTCGGCGGCACGAACGATCCCGACCCCCGTCGCCTCTCGGCAGCGGGGGTCGCGTCGTCTCCGGGCTCAGGAGCGGGCGCGCTCCAGCCACCGCAGCGGCACCTCGATGGTGACCTCGGTGCCGCGCCCGACCAGCGTGTGCCAGTCGATGGTGCCGCCGAGCTCGCCCTGGATGAGCGTGCGCACGATCTGCGTGCCCAGGCCCGATCCGACCTTGCCCTCCGGCAGCCCGACGCCCGTGTCGCGCACCTTCACCGTGAGCTCGTCATCGCTGCGCGAGGCGACGATCTCCACGTCGCCCTCCCGTCCGGCCAGGCCGTGCTCGACGGCGTTGGTGACCAGCTCGGTCAGGGCGAGGGCGAGCGGAGTCGCGTACTCGCTGGGCAGATTGCCGAAGCTCCCCGTCAGCTTCGGGTGCACCGTGGTGTTGTGGGTCGAGGCGACCTCGGCGATCAGCAGCAGTACCCGGTCGAAGACCGCGTCGAAGTCGACGTTCTGGTTCAGCCCCTCCGAGAGCGTGTCGTGCACGACCGCGATGGCGGCGACGCGGCGCATCGCCTGCGTGAGCGCCTCCCGGGCGAGGTCGGAGTGGGTGCGCCTGGCCTGGATCCGCAGCAGCGAGGCCACGGTCTGCAGGTTGTTCTTCACGCGGTGGTGGATCTCGCGGATCGTCGCGTCCTTGGTGATGAGCTCCCGCTCCTGGTGGCGCAGCTCCGTCACGTCGCGGCACAGGACGACGGCGCCGACCCGCTCGCCGCGGTCGCGGATCGGGATCGCGCGCAGCGACACCGTCACTCCGCGGGCCTCGATGTCGGTGCGCCACGGCGCCCGGCCGGTCACGACCAGCGGGAGCGACTCGTCGATGACGACCTTCCCCGCGATCAGCTTCGTGGTGACCTCGGCGAGCGACTCCCCCTCGAGCTCGTCGGCGAAGCCGATGCGGTTGAACGCCGAGAGGGCGTTGGGGCTCGCGAACGTGGTGACGCCGTCGACGTCCAGGCGGATCAGGCCGTCGGACGCGCGCGGCGCCCCGCGGCGAGGACCGGTCGGCGCGCCCAGATCGGGGAAGTCGCCCGAGGCGATCATCGAGAAGAGGTCGTTCGCGCAGTCGTTGAACGTCAGCTCCTGCCGGCTCGGCGTGCGCGTCTCGCTGAGGTTGGTGTGGCGCGTGACGACCGCGATGGGGCGGTCCGTCGTCCCGCCGTCGGAGGCCCCCAGGCGGCGCAGGACGGGCACCGCGCGCACGCGGGTGGGCGTCTCCTCGAACCAGTCCGGGGCGGAGGTGTCGACGATCCGCGCGGTCTCGAACGCCTCGACGACCTGGGCGCGCCACTCCGACTTGATCCTCTGCCCGACGAAGTCGCGGTAGAAGAGCGTCGCCGCGCTGCTGGGGCGCGCGTGGGCGACGGCGACGAAGCTGTCGTCGGCCGTGGGCACCCAGAGCACGATGTCGGCGAAGGCCAGGTCGGCGAGCAGCTGCAGGTCGCCGACGAGCAGGTGCAGCCATTCGACGTCCGCTTCGTCGGATCGGCCGTGGGAGAGGACGAGGTCACTGAGGGTCGACACCCGACAAGCCTAGGGCGCGGCCGGGCGGTGCACGCCGGGCTCGCTGTCCACAGCTCGGGACGGCCGACGATTATCCACAGTCTGCGCCTCTGCACTCCATGAGCATCCCTCGACTGCTTCGATGAGCTCGTCCTCGCGTGCCGACCCAGCGCGCCCCGCCCGTCGAGCAGAGAGGTGACCCGGACCCGTGAACAGCTCGTCCTGCCCCAGGAGATCGCCGCATGAGCCTTCCCCTCCACGCCTTCGACTACCGCACCCTCCCCCTCGACCCCGAGGCGGCCGTGGAGCGGCTCACCCTCGCGGAGTTCTTCGCCCCGCAGCCTGCGACCCGCGCGGAGCTGCCCGACCCGGAGCCCCTGCTCGCCCGGCTCACGCACCTCGTGATCGAGATCCTGGAGGGCTCGCGCGAGATCGACCAGATCGCGCGGTGGCTGAGCGACGAGGTCTACCACCACCTGCAGAAGCGGGTCGTGCTCGCGGCCCGCGCCCGCAGCCTGCGGAAGCGGACGGCGCAGCGCGTCCCGTTCACGGTCGGACGGGTGATCGTCACGGAGCCGCGGGACGGCGTCGTCGAGGGAGTGGTCCTGGTGCATCACCGCGCACGGAGCCGGGCCGTCGCGATCCGGCTCGAGGGCACGGACGCGCGCTGGCGTGCCACCGCGATCAACGTGCTGTGAGGAGCGGGTCAGCGCTCCCGGACGGCCGCACCGGCCGGGAGCACGATCTCCACTCCCCTGTCGCGCAGGGCCTCCTCGAGCTCCGGGGGCGGCGGTGACGAGATGATCCGCGCGACCGAGCTCCGCGACCTCCTCGGGGACGGCTTCACCGCCGCCGACTACGACCACATCGGCGGACTCCCTCCCCAGCCCGGCTCGCAAGCGGTGTGCGCAGCGGTGGAGTCGGCGCTCGAGGCCTGCTGCGTCCCCGGGCTCGTCCTCGAGACGGACCGGCCGACGACGATCGGCCTCGGCGACACCTTCGCCGGCGGCTTCGTCTCGGCTCTCGCGCGCGGCGAGTCCTGACGGCGGGCGAGGCCGGGCTCCGAGCCTCCGCAGGAACGCCGACGGCCCCGGACACCCGCTGCTGCGGGACCGGGGCCGAGGGCGTCGTCCGGGGAGGACTCAGCGGCGCTTGGACTGCGCGCGTCGCTCCTCGCGGTTGGCGGGGGCGTCCGAGCCGCCCGGCTTCTGGCCGAAGGCGCCGGTCGTCGGAGTCTCCTCCGCCTCGCCCTCGGGGAGCGCCTTGCGGGCCTCCTCGGCGCGGGCCTTCGCGGTGGCCGCCTGCTGCACCTGTCCGCGCTGGTCGCGGACCTCGACGCCGCCGGTGTCGCTCGGGGCCGAGTAGCTGAGCTTCTCGGCCGGAGCGACCGGCTGAGCGAGGCCCTTGGCCGCGACTCCGGCGACCTCGCCCTGCTTCTGGGTCACCTCGACCTCGAGGTTGAAGAGGAAGCCGACGGTCTCCTCGCGGATCTGCCCCATCATCTGCTGGAACAGGGCGAAGCCCTCGCGCTGGTACTCGACCAGCGGATCGCGCTGGGCCATCGCGCGCAGGCCGATGCCGTCCTTGAGGTAGTCCATCTCGTAGAGGTGGTCGCGCCAGCGGCGGTCGATCACCGAGAGCACGACGCGGCGCTCGAGCTCGCGCATGGCGGGAGAGCCCAGCTGCTCCTCGCGGTGCTGGTAGGCGAGCTGCGCGTCCGAGAGGATCTCGCGGCGCATGAACTCCTTGTTGATGCGGCCGCGGCTGCCCGCCTCCTGCACCACCTCGTCGATGGTGAGGCTGATCGGGTACAGCGTCTTCAGCTCGGTCCAGAGGGCGTCGAAGTCCCAGTCGTCGCCGTTGCCGTCGCCGGTGTGCACCTCGAGGATCTCGTCGATCACGTCGACGAGGAACTTCTGGGTGCGCTCGTGCAGGTCGTCGCCCTCGAGGATGTGGCGGCGGTCCGAGTAGATCGCCTCGCGCTGGCGGTTGAGGACGTCGTCGTACTTGAGGACGTTCTTGCGGATCTCGGCGTTGCGGGCCTCGACCTGCGACTGGGCGCTGCGGATGGCGCGCGAGACGACCTTCGACTCGATGGCGATGTCGTCCGGGACGTTGCCCCGGCCCATGAGCGCCTCGGCGGCGCCGGAGTTGAACAGGCGCATGAGGTCGTCGGTGAGCGAGAGGTAGAAGCGGCTCTCCCCCGGGTCGCCCTGGCGGCCCGAGCGTCCGCGGAGCTGGTTGTCGATGCGGCGCGACTCGTGGCGCTCGGTGCCGAGCACGTAGAGGCCGCCGGCGGCCTGGACCTTCTCGGCCTCCTCGCCCACCTTCTCCTTGACGGCGGCGAAGACCTCGTCCCACGCGGCCTCGTACTCCTCCGGGGTCTCGGAGGGGTTCAGGCCCTTGGCCGTCATCTCGGAGACCGCCAGGAACTCGGCGTTGCCGCCGAGCATGATGTCGGTGCCTCGACCGGCCATGTTGGTCGCGACGGTGACGGCGCCGAGGCGGCCGGCCTGGGCGACGATGGCCGCCTCCCGCGCGTGGTTCTTGGCGTTCAGGACCTCGTGGCGCACGCCCTTCTTGGCGAGCAGGCGCGAGAGGTACTCGCTCTTCTCGACGCTGGTCGTGCCGACGAGGACCGGCTGCCCGGCCGCGTGGCGCTCCGCGATGTCCTCGACGACCTGGGCGAACTTGACCTGCTCGTTCTTGTAGACGAGGTCGGCGTTGTCGATCCGCTGCATCTTGCGGTTCGTCGGGATCGGGACGACGCCGAGCTTGTAGGTCGACATGAACTCGGCGGCCTCGGTCTCGGCCGTTCCGGTCATGCCGGAGAGCTTCGCGTAGAGGCGGAAGTAGTTCTGGAGCGTGACGGTGGCCAGTGTCTGGTTCTCGGCCTTGACCTGCACACCCTCCTTCGCCTCGATGGCCTGGTGGATGCCCTCGTTGTAGCGGCGTCCGGCCAGGATGCGGCCGGTGTGCTCGTCGACGATCAGGACCTCGCCGTTCAGCACGACGTAGTCCTTGTCCTTCTTGAACAGCGCGCGCGCCTTGATGGCGTTGTTGAGGAACGAGATCAGCGGGGTGTTCGCCGACTCGTAGAGGTTGTCGATGCCGAGGTAGTCCTCGACCTTCTCGATGCCGGGCTCGAGGACGCCGACGGTGCGCTTCTTCTCGTCGACCTCGAAGTCCTCGCCCTCGTCGAGGCGCATGGCTAGGTTGGCGAACTCCGCGAACCAGCGGTTCGCCTCGCCCGACGCCGGTCCGGAGATGATCAGCGGGGTGCGGGCCTCGTCGATGAGGATCGAGTCGACCTCGTCGACGATGGCGTAGAAGTGGCCGCGCTGGACCATGTCCTGCGCCTGCCACGCCATGTTGTCGCGGAGGTAGTCGAAGCCGAACTCGTTGTTCGTGCCGTAGGTGATGTCGGCCGAGTACTGCTCACGGCGCTGCTCCGGGGTCTGGCCCGAGAGGATCACTCCGGTCGTCATGCCGAGGGCGCGGAACACACGCCCCATCAGCTCGGACTGGTACGACGCGAGGAAGTCGTTGACCGTGACGATGTGCACGCCGCGGCTGGCGATCGCGTTGAGGTAGGCCGGGAGGGTCGCGACGAGCGTCTTGCCCTCTCCGGTCTTCATCTCGGCGATGTTGCCCAGGTGCAGGGCGGCGCCGCCCATGAGCTGCACGTCGAAGTGGCGGAGGCCGAGCGTCCGGCGCGAGGCCTCGCGGACGGCGGCGAACGCCTCCGGCAGCAGGTCGTCGAGGGACTCGCCGTTCGAGTAGCGCTCGCGCAGCTCGACGGTCTCGTTCTTCAGCTCCTCGTCGCTGAGGTGCGTGAAGTCCTCTTCGAGGGCGTTGACGGCCTTCGCGTAGTTCTCGAGGCGGCGGATGACCCGCCCCTCCCCGACGCGAAGGACCTTTTCGAGGACAGAGGCCACGGGGTACTCCAAAAAAGTAGAAGACAGGAGTCGCGCGCCGGAGCGCGGACCGCGACCAGCCTAGCCGGGGCGGGCGGCGAGCGGTCGGGGCGACGCGTCCGCCCTGGGCGGACTCCCTGCCTGGGCACGGGGAGGGCCCCGGAGCGGATGCTCCGGGGCCCGGGGTCGGATCTCAGCCGGCGGCCTGCTCGGCGAGCTCGTCGGCCTCGTCGCCGAGGCCGATGACGCCGTAGTCCCAGCCCTTGCGGCGGTAGACCACGCTCGGGCGGTTCGTGTCGGAGTCGATGAAGAGGTAGAAGTCGTGTCCGACCAGCTCCATGTAGTCCACGGCGTCGTCGACGGTCATCGAGACGGAGGCGAAGACCTTCTTGCGGATGACGACGGGGCAGTACGGCTCCTCGACCTCGTCCTCGACCGGCTCCGGCGCCTCCTGCACGGGGATGACGCCTGTGCTCAGCTGCTCCAGCACCGCCGCGTCGGCCGGCTGGATGGCGACGACGCTGAAGTCGTCGGCGGCCGCGTCGCGGAGCGAGGTCGGCCGATGCTGGCCCCGATGGACCTTCTTCCGGTCCTTGGCGCGTCTCACCCGTTCGAGCAGCCGGCCGATGGCGACGTCGAACGCCGCGTACTTGTCGGCTCCGCTCGCCTCGGCCCGGACCACGGGCCCCTTGCCGATCAGCGTCAGCTCCACGCGGTCGCCGCCGGCCGAGCCCTTGCCCTCGGCGTGCCTGCTCGCCTTGATCTCGAGTGCGAGAGCACGATCGGCGAGGTGCGCCACCTTGTCCGACTTCTCCGTCGCGTACGCGCGGAAGCGATCGGTGATGTCGATGTTGCGTCCTGTGATGTCGATGTCCATGACAACCTCCCAGTCGAGTACGGCGTGCCGCCTTTCTCCGGGGCGGACCGTTCACGCCGTGCCCCCACCGTAGACCCCGGCCACCGGATCGTCACCGGGAGTTCGTCCGGATTCTGCTGCTACGTTCCCTCCTCGTTGCGCGGTGCCGGCCAGGGCCGCCGCGGCCCGGACCGTCCCGCCGGCCGCACGCACGGCGCGCCGGAGCTCGAGCAGGGTCGCGCCGGAGGTGACCACGTCGTCGACGAGGACCACCGGCGGCCACGACGAGAGCGGACGGCAGGCGCGGAACGCCCCGTCGAGGTTGCCGCGCCGCTCGATGCGGCCGAGCCCGACCTGGTCGCGGACCATCCGCGACCGCCGGAGAGGACGCGCCGCCCGCCCTCCCGCCGCGGCGACCAGCTGCGCGACGGGATCGGCGCCCCGCCGCACGCGGCCGAGCCAGGAGCCGGGCGGGACGACCAGGATCGCGGGGCTGCCGGCGAGCGCCGCACCCAGGGCGGGACGCAGCAGCGCGCCGAGCGGGGCGAGGCAGGCCGTGCGGCCCTCCTCCTTCAGCGCGACGACGAGGCGGCGCACCGTGCCCTCGTAGGGGGCACCGGTGACGACGAGGAGCGGATCGTCCGGCGGCCCGACGACGCGGGTCAGCAGGCAGGCCGAGGCGGCCGCGTCGGCCGAGCAGTCCGGACAGGGCGCCCGGCTCGTCGGCTCTCCGCAGGCGGGGCACTCCAGCGGGAGGAGGACGGCGAGGGCGTCGAGCAGGTGATCGGAGAGCATGCCTCCACGTTCGCCGTCCGGGCCGCGGCGCGGGGGGTGGATCCGTCGGATCGGGACGATCCGCCCGCCCGACGCGCCTGGGGAGGAGCATCCGGGGAGCGCTCCGTCGTCGACAGGGCTCGTCGCCGCCGACAGGACCGGTCAGGACCCCATGCCGGTCTGCGCCGCGAGCAGCCGGATGTCCGTCGCGGTCGTCTGCCAGGCCGAGCCCCGCTGCTGCCGGAGCTCCCCGCCCTCGGCGAGGATGCGGACCTGGGTCGAGGTGTTGCCCGCGGCGATCTGGACCGTGCCCGTCGTCGTGCCGAGCGCCGTGGCGCCTCCGCCGAGCAGGTTCATCGTGACGGCGTCCTCCCCCGTCGAGCCGCGCACGACCGACACCACGTCGAGCTCGTCCGTCCAGGCCGCGGCGACCGCGGTCCCCAGGGTCGAGCGGAGGACGACCGGCTCGCCGACCGCCACCGGGTCGCCGTCCCGTGAGCGGGTGATGCCGGCCACCAGCACCGTCGCCTGCTGCCCGTCCTGGGCGAGCGCCAGCATCCGGGTGCCGTCGCGCGACACGGCGATCGAGGCGAGCGACTCTACCTCGCTCCAGGCCGTCGCGACCTGCATCGAGCGCGAGCCGTCCGCGGAGTACGCCACCAGCTGCCCGGGCGAGGCCGACGGCACGGACCACACGTACCCGAGCGGATCGATCGTCGGCGCGACGAGGCCCGACCGCGCGTCGAGGAGGACGTCGGCGCCGTCGGGCTCCACGAGGCTCACGCCCGCGGCGGTGAGCACGGCGGCCGACGCGTCCGAGTCGGCCCCGCGCTGCTCGCCGAGGACCGCGGCCCGCGGCTGCAGCGCCTCGATCCGATCCGAGATCCCGAGGCCGGCCAGCCCGGAGGAGCCGAGGAATCCGAAAGCGTCGTCGGTCAGCACGAGCGGCCGGGTGTCGACGCGGGGCGAGGTCGGCAGCCCGGTGACCTCGGAGGGGACGTCGATCGGGTTCTGCTCGACGGAGAGCGCGACTCCGGTGACGTTCGAGACGTTCGCGAGGCTCCGGTTCAGCTGCAGCGCCATCAGCCGCCACTGCGCCGGATCGGCCTCGAGAGCGGCCGGGTTCAGGTCCACCACGGCGCGCTGCGACTCGACCGGCACGGTCTCGGCCGCCAGCGTCGTGCCGGTCGGGAAGGCCGACACGACGGCGGCGGAGTCCTGCAGCCACGGTGTGGGGCCGCGCAGCAGCTCCGTGACGATCGTGGTGCTGGTGGAGCTGTCGGCGCGCGAGGCGAACCAGCGCAGGTCCGGCACGAGGTACTGGTATCCGGGGTCGAAGAAGTAGAGCGCGTGCGTCGAGAAGACCTGCTCGAAGGTGGTGCGGTCGATCACCACGCCGCTCGGCGGCGCGCTGATGCGCCACTCGCCGTTCTCCTGGACGAAGCCGTAGTCGAGGGTCAGGCCGGCCGTGGTGGCGACGTCGGTGTAGACGCCGGTCGCGTCGACCTCGGCGACGGGCGTGATCGTCAGCGAGAGCGTGGATCCCGACTGCGGCGAGGCGGAGCGCTGGCCCTCGTCGACCGTGACGTGCTCGCCCGGCGTCCAGTCGGCTCCGGTGGAGAGGAACTCGCGGGCGATCTTGTAGTTGTTCTGCGGGCTCGACGCGGCGTCGATGAAGCCGGTCAGGATGTCGCGCTGCGACGCACCGACGGCGGGTCCCGACGGGAGGAAGTCGTACTGGAGGTCCTGCGGCGCGGTGTCGGGCCGTCCGACTCCGACGTCGCCGTCCCGCGGGATGCCGGCGCACCCGGCCAGCCCGAGCGCGAGCAGCGCGGCGGCCGCGACGGCGCGGAGGACGCCGCGCCTCACGGGAGCACCCCCGCGGCCCCGACCGGAGGAGCCTGCAGCGGCGGGAGGACGATCGGGCCGCTGTAGGCCTGCTCGCCCGCGTCGACCGGGGGCAGCGGGAGCGGCGAGGCCTCGATCCGCTCGCCGCGGTGGCGGGGCACGGTCAGGCGGAAGCAGGCGCCGCGATCGGGCACGGACCAGACCTGCAGCCAGCCGTGGTGCAGGGCGGTGTCCTCCTGCGCGATGGAGAGGCCGAGGCCGGTGCCGCCGAGCGTGCGGCGGCGGGACGGGTCGGCGCGCCAGAAGCGGTCGAAGACGCGCACCACCTCCTCGCTGCTCATGCCGTGCCCGTAGTCGCGCACCGCGAGGGCGACCGCGCTGGCGTTGCTGTCGACGGTGACGACGACCTCGCGGCCGTCGCCGTGCTCGATCGCGTTGCCCAGCAGGTTGCGGACGATCCGGCGGATGCGGCGCGGATCGAGGTCGGCGTCGAAGTAGCCGCCCGGGGCGGAGAGAGTGAGCCGGGAGCCGTTCGCCTCCGCGATCCCCCGCATCGCCTCGATCTCGTCGCCGGCCAGCTTCACCAGGTTGACCGGCTCGAGCTCGAGCTCGGCCGATCCCGCGTCGTGGCGGGAGATCTCGAGCAGGTCGGCGAGGAGGCTCTCGAAGCGGTCGATCTGGCTGTGCAGCAGCTCGACCGTGCGCTCGGCGACCGGGGCGAAGTCCTCGCGCTGGTCGTACAGCACGTCCCCGGCCAGCTTCATCGTCGTCAGCGGCGTCCGGAGCTCGTGCGAGACGTCCGAGACGAAGCGCTGCTGGACCTGGCTGAGCGTCGCGAGCTCGCTGATCCGGTCCTGCAGGCTGTCGGCCATGCCGTTGAAGGACCGGGCGAGGGTCGCGATCACGTCCTGGCCCCGCTCGGGGATCCGCACGTCGAAGTCGCCGGCGGCGAGGCGCTGGCTCGTCTCGGCCGCGACCCGGACCGGGGCGACGACGATCCGCACGACGACCCAGCTGACCGCTCCGATCAGCAGGATGAGCAGGATCCCCGCCACGTTGAGCACCTGCTGCACGAACTGGAGCGTGCGCTCCGCGTCCGCGAGGGAGTAGCCGATGTACAGCTCGTAGCGCCCGGCCGAGCTCGGCAGCTCGAGGGTCGAGCCGACGAGGATGCCGGGCTGCTGCTGACCGGAGGCGTCGAGCGTCACCGACTGCCAGTACTGCCCGTCGGAGCCCGCCTGCACCCGCTCGCGCAGCGCGTCGCTGATCACGCCGTTCTGCAGCTCGCGGTTGTAGATGTCCTGAGGCGCCAGCGAGGACGCCTCCTGGTCGGGCGAGCGCACGACGGCGATCAGCGCGGAGGAGGAGGCGTCCCGGACGGCGGTGCGCACCGAGCTCATCACCTCCTCCATGTCCTGGCGGGTGGAGACGGTGGCGGCGTCGAGGTAGCCCTGCGCGGCCCGGGTCGCGCGCGACGTGTCGCCCGTGACCTGCGTCAGCCGCGACTGGAACAGGTTGTCGCTGATGCTGTACGAGAGGTAGACGCCGGTCGAGCCGATGGCGATGCCGCTGAGCAGGACCGTGATCGCGACCGCGCGGAACTGCAGCGACGTGCGCCACACCCCGAGCACGCGGCGGGGCCACCGGCGCACGTCGGGAGCGGCGAGGCGGGGCACGGTCAGCCCGGGAGGACGGCGCCGGCGCGGTAGCCGACGCCGCGCACGGTCATCACGATGCGGGGGTCGTCCGGGTCCTTCTCGACCTTGGCGCGCAGGCGCTGGACGTGCACGTTCACGAGGCGGGTGTCGGCCTTGTAATGGTAGCCCCAGACCTGCTCGAGCAGCATCTCGCGGGTGAAGACCTGCTGGGGCTTGGAGGCGAGGGCGAGGAGGAGGTCGAACTCGAGCGGGGTCAGGCCGATGCGCGTCTCGCCGCGGCGGACCTCGTGGCCGGCGACGTCGAGGCTCAGGTCCCCGACCTGCAGCACCGCGTTCGCGGCGGCGGTGGCGGGACGCAGGCGCGTCCTGATCCGCGCGACGAGCTCCTTGGGGTCGAACGGCTTGACCATGTAGTCGTCGGCGCCGGACTCGAGGCCCTGCACGACGTCGGAGGTGTCGGACTTGGCCGTCAGCATGATGACGGGGACTCCGGACTCGGCGCGGATCGCGCGGCACACCTCGATCCCGTCGATCCCGGGCAGCATCAGGTCGAGCAGGACCAGGTCCGGCCGGGCCCGCCGGAAGGCCTCGAGGGCGCCGGAGCCGTCCGCGCAGAAGGAGACATCGTACCCGTCGGCGCGCAGGACGATGCCGATCATCTCGGCCAGGGCGGCGTCGTCGTCGACCACCAGAATGCGCGCGCTCATCGGTCTGCTCTTCCTCGTCTCGGGTCGCGCCCGCCCACGGCGCGCACGGTGACCCGACCCAGGCTAACCGACGCACCTCTCCGTGGGCGGGGAGCGGGCTCTGCGGGCGAAGGGGGTCCGCTCGGGGGAAGACCCCGCCCGCACGCCTGTGACAGCATGGAGGGGATGACCGACGCAGCTCAGTGGCCCCCGCCCGCAGGGCGTCCGGACGACGCGGCCGTCCCGGCGCAGGACGGCGACCGGCGCAGGCCGCTGCCCGCTCCCGTCGCCCCGGCCTGGTCGCCCGCGCCGCCGAGCGCAGGCCCCGTACCACCCGGTCCCGCCGGGGGCTCCTGGTCGCCCGCCGGCGCCGGCCCCTGGTCGCCCGGACGCCCAGCGCCCGGCTGGACTCCCCCGCCCAAGCCCGGTCTCGTGCCGCTGCGCCCGCTCGGCTTCGGTACCCTGCTCGGCGCCCCGTTCCAGGTCCTCCGCCGCAGCCCCCGCACGACCCTGGGCGTCGCCCTGCTGGTGCAGGGCCTCGGGTCGGTGCTCGCCCTGGCGGTCTACGGCTTGATCGCGGTGCTCGCCGTCGGGCGCATCGCGCAGGCGGAGTCCGCCGACCGCGACGCCGTCGGCGCGGGCTCCCTCGCGGTCGTGGTCCTGGCCGCCCTCATCCCCCTCGCCGTCTCGCTCGCCAGCGGTGCCCTCGTGCAGGGCGTGGTCGTGCTCGAGGTCACCCGCGGCGTCCTCGGCGAGCGGGCGACCTTCCGACAGCTGCTCGCCCGGCTGCGGGGCCGCTTCTGGGCGCTGATCGGCTGGACGGTCCTGCAGGGCGTCGGCTACCTCCTCCTGGTGCTCCTCGCCGTGGCGCTCGCCGTGCCGCTGTTCGTCATCGGAGCGATGGACGGGACGTCGAGCGCGATCGTCGGCGGGATCCTGGTGCTCGTCGGCTCCGGCCTGGTCGCCCTCGGGCTGGGGGTCTGGCTGTCGACGAAGCTCGCCCTGGTTCCGAGCCTGATCGTCGTCGAGCGGCTGCCGCTGCGCCGTGCGGTGGCGCGCTCCTGGCGGCTGGTGGCGGGCGGCTTCTGGCGCACCTTCGGCGCGCTCGCGCTGATGACCGTGATCATCCAGGTCGCCGGCCAGATCGTGGCCACGCCGTTCAGCCTGCTCATCCCGATCGCCGGCGCCCTGATCGCCCCGACCGACCCGGACGCGCAGCTCGTCACCTCGCTCGTGGTGACGATCGCCTCCGTCGCCGTGGGCTTCGTGATCGGCGCCGTCGGCACCGTGCTCCAGTCGGCCGTGACGGGCCTCGTCTACCTCGACCGACGGATGCGCCGCGAGGGCTTCGACCTGGTGCTGATGCGCCACGTCGAGGAGCGCGCGGCGGGCCGCCCCTCCCCCGATCCCTTCCCCGTGCCGGAGCGCCCGTGATCCTCGCCGCGGCCCCTCTCGAGCCCGACGCGGAGCAGGCGCGCCGACTCCTCCTCGAGGAGCTCGCCGACCCGCGCTACCGGGCGGCCGAGCCGACCCTCTTCGACCGGGTGGTGCAGGCGGTGCGCGACTGGTTCGCCTCCCTCACGCTGCAGGGCGACGGCCCGCCGGTGCCGATCGCCGCCGTGATCGGCGTGCTGGTGCTGGTGGCGCTCGTGGTCGCCGCGCTCGTCATCGCGGGACGGCCCCGCGCCGGTCGCCGCAGCACCGTCACGGGAGCGGTGCTCGCCGACGACGAAACCCGCTCGGCCGCGATCCTCCGCTCGCTCGCCGAGGCCGCGGCCGCCCGCGGGGACTGGGACGAGGCGCTCGTCGAGCGCTTCCGCGCCCTGGTGCGCTCCCTCGACGAGCGGACCGTCCTGCGGGTCTCGCCCGGCACCACCGCGCTCGGCCTGGCGTCGCGCGCCTCCGCGGCCTTCCCCTCCTCCGCCGCCGCGCTGCGCCGCACGGCCGACGACTTCGACCGCGTGCGCTACCTCGGGCAGCCCTGCGGCCCGGCCGAGTACGAGCGGGTCGCGGCTCTGGACCGCGAGCTCGCCGCGGCCTCGCCGGTCCTGGACGCCCTGGCGGCGCCCCGGTGAGCGCCGACACGGTCTCCAGCCAGACCCTCGGCGCGCTGCTGCGCCGCGGACGGGTGTGGGTGCTCCTGCTCGTGATCGTCGCGGTCGGCACTCTGCTGCTCACCGTCGCGACCGGGACCCGGGTGGCCGCCCCGGACCTCGACGTCGACAGCGCGACCCCGGACGGCGCCCGCGCGCTCGCCCAGGTGCTGCGCGATCAGGGCGTCGAGGTCGTCCGCGCCGACGACCTGGACTCCGCTCTCGCCGCCTCCTCCCCGGACGCGACACTGCTCGTCGACGACCCGGACGTGGCCCTCGACGAGGGGAAGTACCGCCGGCTCGCCCGCGCCTCGGCCTCGCTCGTCCTGGTGACCCCGGGAGGAGCCGCGCTCGACGCCCTGCTGCCGGACGTCCGCTTCGCCGGCTCCCCAGCCGGCGACGGCCCCTTCCGCGCCGAGTGCCCGCTCCCCGCGGCTGAGCGCGCCGGCACGCTCCCCGCCGGAGGGAACACGTACCGGATCCTCGACGACGGCGACGCGGTCGGCTGCTTCCCCTCAGGCGACGACGGCTTCCTGCTCGTGAGCACCGGGTTCCCGCAGGGCGCCGACGTCACCGCGATCGGCGACGCCGACCTCCTCCGCAACGGCACCATCGGCCAGGACGGCCGCGCCGCTCTCGCACTCGGACTGCTCGGCGGTGAGGACCGGCTGGTCTGGTACCGCGCCGGAGCCGCCGACTCGGCGAGCACCACCCCTGCACCCGCCGACCTCGCCCCCGGCTGGGTGACTCCGGCTCTCCTGCTGCTGGTGGCCGTGTTCGTCGCCTCCGCCGTCTGGCGCGGCCGCCGGCTCGGCCCGCTCGCGGTCGAGCCGCTGCCGGTCGTCGTGCATGCGAGCGAGACGGCCCGCGGCCGCGCGCGGCTCTACGCGCGCGGAGCCCTCCGGCCCCGCGCCCTCGACGCACTGCGCATCGGCACCCTCCGGCGGACGGCCGCGCTCCTGGGACTCGCTCCGGCGACCGGGGTCGACGAGATCGTCGCCGTCGCCGCCGAGCGCCTCGGCCGCGATCAGGCCGCGCTGCGCCGTCTGCTCGTCGACGACCTGCCGGGCGACGACGCCGCCCTCGTCGCCGCCTCCGACGAGCTCCTCCGCTTCGAGAGCGCGCTCCGCGCCGCCCTCTCCCCGACGACCGCCCGACGACCGGAAGGCCCCTCCCGATGAGCGACACCACCCCCTCCGCCCGCGACGGAGCGCCGGTCTCCGACGACGACCTGCGCGCCGAGCTCGACCGGGTCCGCTCCGAGGTCGGCCGCGCGGTCGTCGGCCAGGACGGCGCCGTCTCCGGGCTCCTGATCGCCCTCCTCGCGGGCGGCCACGTCCTGCTCGAGGGCGTCCCCGGAGTCGCGAAGACGCTGCTCGTGCGCGCCCTGTCCGTCTCGCTCGGCCTCGACACCCGCCGGGTGCAGTTCACGCCGGACCTGATGCCCGGCGACATCACCGGCTCCCTCGTCTACGACGCCTCCACCTCCGGCTTCGCCTTCCGCGAGGGCCCGGTCTTCACGAACCTCCTGCTGGCGGACGAGATCAACCGCACGCCGCCGAAGACCCAGGCCGCGCTCCTCGAGGCGATGGAGGAGCGCCAGGTCAGCGTCGACGGGCGCACCCTGCCTCTGCCGGACCCGTTCCTCGTCGCCGCCACCCAGAACCCGGTCGAGTACGAGGGGACCTACGTGCTCCCGGAGGCCCAGCTGGACCGGTTCCTGCTCAAGCTCGTGCTCGACATCCCGCCGCGCGACGTCGAGGTGGAGGTGCTCTCGCGCCACGCCGCGGGCTTCGACCCGCGCGACCTCGACGCCGCGGGCGTGCGACCCGTGCTCGACGCCGCCCGTCTGCGCGCCGCCCAGGCCTCGGCCCGGCGAGTCGGAGCCGGTCCCGACGTCCTCGGCTACATCGTCGACCTCGCCCGCGCCACCCGCGAGAGCCCGAGCGTCAAGCTCGGCACCAGCCCCCGCGGCTCGACCGCCCTGCTCGCGGCGTCCCGCGCCTGGGCCTGGCTCAACGGCTACGGCTCGATCACCCCCGACCACGTGCAGGCGATGGTCCTGCCCGTGCTGCGCCACCGCATCCAGCTGGAGCCGGAGGCGGAGCTCGAGGGCGTCCGCACCGAGGCCGTCCTGGGCGGGATCCTGCAGCAGGTCCGCGTCCCGGTCTGAGCCGTGCACCTCACCGGACGCAGTGTCCTCGTCCTCCTCGTCGGCCTGGTGCCGGTCGTCCTCCTGGGCGGCCGCCCCGAGGTCGCCTTCGCCGTGCTCGGCCTCTGGCTCCTGGCCTGGGCGGTCCTCGTCGGGATCGACGTCGCGGTCGCGGGCTCGCCCCGGGCCGTGGTGCTCGAGCGGCGGGTGCCGGACCGGGTGCGGCTCGGCGAGAGGGCCGAGGCGACCCTCCTGGTCACGAGCACCGGCCGCAGGAGGATCACGGGGGTCCTCCGCGACGCCTGGGAGCCCTCGGCCGGTGCCCTCGAGACCCGGTCGCCCCTGCGTCTGCCGCCGTGCGAGCGCCGCGCGGTGACCACGGTCCTGGAGCCGATCCGCCGCGGCGAGCGCCGGGCACTCCACGTCACCATCCGCTCCCGCGGGCCGCTCGGGATGGCCGGCCGCCAGGCGACGCGGGCCGCGCCGGCCGTCGTCCGGGTGCTGCCCGCCTTCCGCTCCCGCCGCCACCTGCCCTCGCGCCTGGCGCGGCTGCGTGAGCTGGAGGGGCGGACCAGCGTGATGATCCGCGGCCAGGGGACCGAGTTCGACAGCCTGCGCGAGTACGTCCGCGGCGACGACGTCCGCTCGCTCGACTGGCGGGCGACCGCGCGGCGCCGGGAGCCGGTCGTCCGCACCTGGCGCCCGGAGCGCGACCGGCGCGTGATCGTCGTGCTCGACACGGGCCGCACGTCCGCCGCACGGATCGAGGACGAGCCGCGCCTGGACACGGCGATCGAGGCGTCGCTCCTCCTGGCGGCCCTCGCGGCCTCGGCCGGCGACCGGGTCGACGTGCTCGCGTTCGACCGCACCCGGCGAGCCCGCGTGCACGGCGCCACCGGCACGGAGGTGCTGACCCGCGTCGTGGACGCCCTCGCCCCCGTGCAGCCCCAGCTCATCGAGACCGACTGGGCGGCGGTCCCCGCGCAGGTGCGCACCCTGGTCTCCCAGCGCTCGCTGGTGGTGCTCCTCACCGCGCTCGACTCGGTCGGCTCGGCGGAGGGGCTCCTCGCGGTGCTCCCGCAGCTCACCCGCGTGCACACGGTCGTGGTCGCCTGCGCGCTCGACCCCGAGCTGCAGCGGATGGCGGAGGACCGGAGCGACCGGGCCGCGGTCTACTCCGCCGCCGCCGCGGAGCGCTCGCTCGCGGACGTCGACCGGCTCTCGGCCGCCGTCCGCCGTCTCGGCGGGGACGTCGTGCTCGGCAGCCCCTCCGCGCTCCCGCCGGCGCTCGCGGACCGCTACCTCGCCCTCAAGGCGGCCGGACGGCTCTGACCTGCGAGAGGGGCCGTCGCCGCTCCCGGGAGCGCGACTCGACGGCCGTGCTCGTCCGGCTCGGCTCAGCCGGCCGCGATGCTCCGCGACCCGGCCTCGAACCGGTCGAGGTCGCCCGTCTCCCCCGCCCGCACCGCGCGCCCGCCGACGACGATCATGTAGAAGAGGAACGCGCCGAGGGCGAGCGCCCCGATCCCGATCTTGAGCCACCAGGGCCAGGGCGCCGGAGTGACGAACCCCTCGATCACGCCCGAGACGAGCAGCACGAAGACCAGGCCGATCGCCACCGTGAACAGGCTCCGCGCGTCCTCGGCGAGCGCCTGGCCGCGGGTGCGCGCGCCGGGAGCGATCCAGGCCCAGAAGATCCGCAGTCCCGCGGCCGCGGCGACGAACACGGCCGTCAGCTCGAGCTGGCCGTGCGGCGCGATGTAGAGGAAGAACGTGTCGCCCTCCCCCACATGGAACATCACCGCGATCGACGTGCCGAGGTTCTGCGCGTTCTGCAGCAGGATGTACGGCACGTAGACGCCGACGATCCCGAAGGCCACGCACTGCGCCGCGATCCAGGCGTTGTTGGTCCAGACCTGCCCGGCGAACGAGGCGGCGGGGTTCTCGGAGTAGTAGTCGATGAAGTCGCCTCGGGCGAAGCGCCGCAGCTCCTCGTCGTCGCCCAGCGCGGCGAGCAGGCGCGGGTCGCCGAGGATCCAGAGCGCGTAGAGCGTCGCCACCACCGCGGTCGCGAGGGCGACGGCGAGCGTCAGCCAGCGCAGCCGGTGCAGAGCGGCCGGGAGCGAGAGGACGACGAAGCGGGAGACCGCGGCGAGCGGCTCGTCTCGCGTGCCGGTCAGGCGTCCCCGAGCCCGCGAGAGCGAGACGGCGAGCCGCGTGCCGACGGCCGTCGATCCGGCGGTGGAGGAGATCGTGGCGAGGTCCGCGGATGCCGCCTGGTAGCGCTCGATCAGCTCGTCCGCCTCGGCTCCGGTCAGGCGGCGCCTGCGCGAGAGCTCGTCGAGGCGGGTCCACTGCGCAGTGCGGGCGGCCGAGAGAGCGTCGATGTCCATCTCCTGACAGGATAGCCAGGCACGCCGCCGAGGCCGAGCATCCGGGAGGAGCACCGTGGAGGAGCAGCGCACCGAGTTCGACGACGCCGACCTGGTCACCGGCGAGGCGATCGCGCTCGAGGTGCCCGTCACCTCGTTCGTGCTCCGCGCGGTCGGCGCGATCATCGACCTGATCGCGGAGCTCCTGCTCGCGCTGGGCCTGTTCCTGCTGGTCTCCTCCCTCTCCGGGGACGGCGGCCTGGACCCCGCCGCCTCGGCCGCCGTGGCGATCGCGGCCCTCGTCATCGCCGTGGTGATCGTGCCGGTCACCGTCGAGACGGCCAGTCGCGGCCGCTCGCTCGGGAAGCTCACCGTCGGCGCTCGCGTCGTCCGCGACGACGGCGGTTCCATCGGCTTCCGGCACGCCCTCGTGCGCGGCCTCACCGGCGTCCTCGAGATCCTGATGACCTTCGGCGGGCTCGCCGCGGTCGTCGGCCTCCTCTCGCGCCGATCGCGCCGTCTCGGCGACGTCCTCGCGGGCACGCACAGCCAGCTCGAGCGCGTTCCCCGCGCGGAGCCGCTGGTCGTCGAGATCCCGGAGCCGCTGCGGGGCTGGGCCGTCACGGCGGACACCGCGCGCCTCCCCGACGCACTGGCGCGCCGACTGGCGCAGTTCCTCCGTCAGCGCCACGGCATGACGGAGCCCTCGCGCTCGCAGCTCGCCGCCGCGCTGGCCGACGAGACCGCGGTCCACGTCTCCCCGCTGCCCGCCGCGCCCGCGGAGGACTTCCTCCTCGCCGTGGCGGCCCTCCGCCGGGCGCGGGAGGAGCGCGCCCTTCTCCTCTCCGACCAGCGCCTCGAGCGGCTGGCCCCGGTGCTCTCGAGCACGCCGCGCGGCTTCCCCGAGCGGCCCTGACGCGCGCGGCAGCGGCCTAGGCGGGCCCCGCGCCGTAGCGGACGGTCTCCCAGCCGCGCGGGACGAGGAGCCGCCGGTCGTGCTCGGCGCAGAGGTCGTAGCCGTGCGGATCCGGCGCAGGACTCAGCGGCCCGACCGCCACCAGCGAGTCGCGGTAGTCGTAGGTCAGCGTGACGACGGCCTGCGCGCGGCAGCCCGTCCGCGAGCAGTGCCGTCCGGTCATCGCCGCCCACAGTAGCAATAGGCTGGAGCCATGCCCCGTGCTCGTCGTTCCGCCGCTCGCCCGACGAGCGGGTCGCGCGGAGGCTCCCGCGACCGGCACGGCCGCGGCGCACGAGGGCCGATCACCGGTCCGCACCTCCCCCTGCTGCAGACCCGCTCCGACTTCTTCGAGGCGACGATCGGCTCGGCCTTCGACTACCTCCGCGGCACCTGGCCGGAGGAGCTCGCCGGCATCCGCGTCGACGTCGCGGCGACTCCCGACGTCGACCCCGACCGGCTGCAGGGCACGGGCATCGCGCGGTGGCGCGTCGACCACGCCGCGCGCCGCATCACGCTCTACCGCGTGCCGATCGAGCGCCTGGCGAAGCTGCACCGCCGCGACGAGTGGCACCAGCGCATGCTGATCGAGAGCTACGTGTTCCGCGCCGTCGCGGAGCTGCTCGGCCGCGACCCGTGGGACATCTCCCCGGACCGCTACCGGCACCCCTGAGGCGCCGGCAGCTCTGAGGTGCCGGCACCCCCGAGGCGTCGGCACGGCCGAGGCGCCGCCGCCCCGCGTCTCAGTGCGAGTAGACCGTGATCGGCGAGGAGAGCGGTCCCGGCGGGACGATCGTGTACGAGGCGATCCGCCCGTCGCGCGCGATCGAGACCGAGGCCTGCACCGGCTGGGTGCTGCTGACGACCGCGCCGTCGCCGTCCAGCGGGGTCGCGAGAGCCGCGAACGGGCCGAGCTCGAGCGTGCGGGTGCCGCCCGGGGCCTCGATCTCCACCGAGGCGGTCGAGTCGCTGCCGTTGACCAGGTGCAGCCGCGCGTCGCCCTCGCTCGTGCCGGCGACGCCGAAGGGCGTCGTGGTCGCGGTGCCGGAGGCGAACCAGGCGAAGTCCGTGCCGGCCGAGCCGGTCGAGGTCGTCCGCCCCGCCGCGACGATCGGCTGATCGGCCCGCAGGACGATGCGGTAGGAGCCGTCCGCCAGGCCCGTGAGCGGGACCTCGCCGACGAGGCCGGCGGGGACGACGACCTGGGTGGAGGCGCCCGACCCGCTCGGGTCCTCGTTGGTGACCTCGACCGAGACCGTGCTGTCGGCGTCGCCGGGGGTGAGGATGCGCAGCACGGGGCTGCCCGCGCCGCCGCTGCCGTCGTCGCTCGCGGTCTCGGCCGGAGGCGACGTGACGGTGAAGCCGGCGATCACGGCGAGCGTGTCCGGGCCGGCGGAGGGGCCGGTGGTCTCGACGCCCTCCGGGGTGAGGCCGGAGATGGCGCTGCTCTGCATGCTCGCGGCGACCTCGCCGCCCCGGGCGGTCACGTGCACGACGGGCTGGACGACCCCGGGGGCGAGCCCCGCGAGCGGGAGCGCGCGGACCGCTCCGGCCGGAACGACGATGCCCGTGGCGCCGGTGGCCTGGACGGTGCCGGTCTCGGAGAAGAGCGTGAGGTCGACGGTGGAGGCGACCTCGCTCGGGTTCGCCAGGATCAGCACGGAGGTGCGCCCGACGTCGGTCGAGCCGGCCACGAGCCAGCTGTCGGCCGAGGGCTCGGCGCAGGCGCGGGCCGACAGTCCGGAGAGGGTGTCCGTGCCGATGCCCTGGACGGTGGCTCCGCCGGGAGCGGGGTCGGAGCCCGCGGGCACGCTCAGACCGGTGATGCCGGTGCCCGGTGCGGCGACGTCGTCCTCGTCGAGGACCGTGGGGTCCGAGGTGGAGCCCTCGGGCCGGACCGCGGTCGCCGCGCCGTCGAGGGCACGCAGCTGCTCCGGCTCTCCGGCGTCGATCAGATCGCCGCCGCAGACCAGCGAGCTGTCGGCCGCGACGGGCGTCACGACGACGCCCTCCGCGGCGCTCGAGACCAGGGGGGACGGGAGGAGCTGGGGCACGACCACGGCGGCCGCGGCGATCACGACTCCGGCCGCGCCCACCGCACCGCGCAGGGCCGTCCGGCGCCGACGGGCGGCCGAGGGTGCGCGATCGGGCGTTGAGGCCGCGGCGCGATCGGCGCGGCGCTCCGCGCGGGAGCGGCGGGCGGAGGACTCGGGCATCTGCTTCTCCTGGTCGGCGGGGTCAGACATCGTCGTTCCCGTCGTCGAACTGGCCGGTGGCCTCGCCCGGCTCGTCGTCGATCCCGGCGACCGCGCCGCTGGAGCGGCCCCGCTCGAGCGAGAGCCCGGTGGGCACCGCCAGCAGGAGGGCGACGACGAAGACGAGGAGGAGGGCGATCGTGTAGGCGATCCCGAAGGGCCCGACCACGCCGGACGGAGCGGCCTCGGTGCGGGTCCCCTCGGTGTCGACGGCCGTCCAGAGGAGCCCGTAGCGGGTGTCGCCGACGGCCGAGAACGCCGCGTTGCCGTCGAGGGAGACGGCCGCCCGCGCGCGCACGGCGGCGGCCGCGTCGCCGACCTGGGTGCCGGCCGGCTCGGTCAGCACGACGAAGCGCACGCCGAGGCTCTCGAGCGCGGAGGGGACGTCGTAGCCCGTCCGCGAGACGAGGTTGCCCGCCAGCTCGTCGATCGCGTCCGTGCTCTCGGCGCCGGTGTTCGCGAGGGTCGACTGCTGGTCGAGGGTCGCGCCCGCTCCGCGCTCCAGCCGGGCGAGGACGCCGCCGTCCGCCTGCGGGACGAGCACGATCGTGCCCACCCGCGGGTCGTTCCGGGCCTCGGCCGCCACGTAGGCGGGGAGCGAGCGGTCCGACGTGGTCGACACCGACGTGCCGGCGCCGGTCGGGAAGGCCACCGCGAGCGGACCGACCAGTGCTGCCGCCGCGGCCGTGACGACGAGCGCCGGCACCACGCGCACGGAGCGCACGGCGGCGAGCGAGAGCGACGCGCCGATCACCAGGCCGAGCCAGTAGAGGCTGAGACCGGTGCCGCTCCAGACGGAGACCGCCTCGGAGCCGGTGGTCGCGACCTGCACGCCCTGGGCGAGCGAGGCGGTCACGAGACCCGCCGCCGCCACGCCGACTCCGCCGAGGGCCGAGAGGTTGTTCGGGAGGAGGAGGGCGGCCAGCGCCGCGACGATCAGCGGCACGACGAGCACGGCCGTGACCAGCGGGGCGGCGGAGGCGCCGATCCCCAGACCGCCGAGGAACGCGAGCCATCCGTCGGGCAGACCGGCCGGGAAGCCGGCGAGCAGCGCGACGAGGTCCGACTGCGCGGAGGGCAGCGGGACGCCCGGATCCGCGAGGACGCCGAGCCAGTCGCCCCGCGGTGCGCGGGCGACCACCAGCGGGAAGAGCAGGACGGCCGCGGGGATCGGCAGGCCGAGGAAGCGGCCGATCCGCCGCCCCGAGGTGGCGACGACGACGAGCCAGATCACCAGGAGCGGCACGGCCAGCACCGGCGCGCACGCCACGACGGCCGCGGCCAGGATCGAGGCGCTCGCGGAGGCGGACCAGGAGCGGTACGCGCCGAACCCGGCGAAGAAGAGCCAGGGCAGCAGCACGTGCACCAGCAGCGGGGCGGGGCGCCCGTCGGCCTGCGCGGCGAAGAAGGCGGGAGCGAGGATGTAGACGAGGGCTCCGGCGGCGCGGGCGGTCGCGCGCGGGGTGAGCCGGGCGATCATCAGCCAGGCGCCGAGGGCGGCAGCGGGGAGCGCGACGAGGTAGAGCAGCACCATCGAGTAGCTGGGCGACCAGAAGGTCAGCGAGCCGAGCACGGCGAGGACGGAGGCGAACGGGTCCGCCGCGCCGATGAACCCCGAGCCGAGGTCGCGCCAGCCGTAGGCCGCGTTGCGCCACAGCTCGCCGACGGTCGGCGAGAGCGTCAGCAGACCACCGCCGCTGAGCGCGGGAGCAGCGAGGAGCGGCGTGTAGATCACCAGGCCGGCGAGCGCGGCGACGAGGACGACCCACACTCCCCCGCCCTGGAAGAAGTGCAGCGGATGACGGTCCCGCCCGGCCTGCACGCGCACGGCGTCGTGGCGCACCGAGCGCAGCTGCCGCACCACGTCCAGCGGGATGCGCAGCGGCGCGATCGCCTTCCAGCCCACGTTCTTCGACGAGCGGAGAACGGTGCGGGCCCGCAGCACCTTCGTCCCCCCGAAGGCGACGACGAGGGCCGCCAGCAGCTCCCCTCCGACCAGCCCGGGCTGCTTGCGCAGCAGGCGCACGACCGCGCGGCCGATCGCCAGGGGGACGAGCGAGAGCCAGTGCAGGAGGAGGAGCGCGACGGGCGCGTAGGCGAGCCGGCGGTGCAGCTGCGCGGTGCGGTGCTGGCGCGCCCGGCGCCGCTCGCCGCTGTCGATGCGGCGGCCGTCGGGGCGCTGCAGCCCGATGCGGGCGGTGGTGACGCGGGCGTCCGGCACGCGGCTGACCCGGTGTCCGGCGAGCCGGGTGCGGATCGAGAAGTCGAGCGCGTCGTCGACGACCGGCAGGCCGGGGTCGAATCCGCCGAGCTCCTCCCAGAGGGAGTGGCGCACGAGCATGCCGCCGGCGGCGACGGCCAGGACGTCGGGCGTGGAGTCGTGCTGGCCCTGGTCGAGCTCGTCCTCGACGAGGTGGACGGTCGTGCCGTGCTTGGTGATCGACTCGCCGTAGCTGCGGATGTAGCCGGAGCGCGTCCAGTCCATGATCTTGGGGCCGGCGACCGCGACGGAGGGGGCGACCTCGACGGCTCCCAGCAGCGCCGCGAGGGCGCCGGGCTCGGGGGCGGAGTCCTGCGCGAGCAGCCACAGCCACTCGTCCTCTCCGGCCGGCGGCTGCATCACGCGGACAGCGCGGGCCACGGCCTGGCCGAAGGGGAGGTGCTCGGCGACCTGCACGAGCTGCGTCGGACCCCAGGACGCGAGGAGCTCGTCGGTCGTGTCCTTCGAGCCTCCGTCGACGAACACCGTCGCGTCGGGCTGACGGGTCTGCGCCCGCAGGGCCGCGAGGGTTCGTTCCAGATAGGCCGCGCCGTTGCGCGCGACGAGGACGGCGGTGACTCGTGGATACATCGCGGACCACCCTAAGCGATGCCGCCGCGCCGCCCGCCTGCGGCTCGCCGCCCCGTCGGTCGGGTCGCGGCGAGGAGGGGACTAGGCCCGGCGGCGCAGCTTCCGGCGCTCGCGCTCGGAGAGGCCGCCCCAGATGCCGAAGCGCTCGTCGTTCTCGAGCGCGTACTCGAGGCACTGCGCCCGGACCTCGCACGAGGTGCAGATCTTCTTGGCGTCGCGGGTCGAGCCGCCCTTCTCGGGGAAGAAGGCCTCGGGGTCGGTCTGCGCGCACAGCGAGTCGACCTGCCAGGAGAGCGCGCCCCCCGGCGCCTCGGTCGCGGTGTCGATACCGGGTCGGACCCCGGGCACGCCCAGACGGACCGGATCGACGAACCAGTCCTCAGGGACTCCGGAGTGCTGTTCCGGAAGCGTCATGCCGTCTCCTACCCCGCCTGCGAACCGATGATCGGCGGCCGCTCCTCCCGGAGCCGCTGCCTAGGTAATTACAGCGGTGTCATTCGCTCAGGTCAAGTCGCGGACCATAAACCCTCAACCCGCCGTGGAGGGTTCACGACACACCGGCGTGTCGCGAACGTGAGATCCGATCAGGCCGTCGCGGCGCTCCGTGCGCGCCATGCGCTCTCCACCATCTCGGCGACGGTGTGCCGCATCTCCCAGCCCAGGTCGCGGGCCGCCGTCTCACCGGAGGCGACGATGCGGGGCGGGTCGCCCGGCCGCCGCGGGGCGACCTCGGGCGTGAAGGCGATGCCGGTGCTGTCGGCGATCGCGCGCATGATCTCCCCGACGGAGGCCCCGGATCCGCTGCCCAGGTTGTAGACCGGGTCGATCGGCTCGCTCGTGGCCAGGCGGCGCGCCGCGGCGACGTGCGCGAGCGCCAGGTCGGCGACGTGGATGTAGTCGCGGACGCAGGTGCCGTCCGGCGTCGGGTAGTCGTCGCCGTTGATCCGGGGCGTGCGGCCGTCCAGCAGAGCCTCGAAGACGAGGGGGAAGAGGTTGTGGGGGCTGGTGTCGTAGACGTCCGGGTAGCCGGACCCGACGACGTTGAAGTAGCGCAGGGAGGCGTGCCGGACGCCGTGCGCCCGCCCCGCGTCCGCGAGCAGCCACTCGCCGATCAGCTTCGACTCGCCGTAGGGCGACTCCGGGCTCTTGGGGGTGTCCTCGGTGACGATCTCGACGTCGACCGCGCCGTAGACGGCAGCGCTCGAGGAGAAGACGATCGAGGAGACCCCGGCGCGCTCCATCGCCGCCAGCACGCGCATGGTGCCGGTGACGTTCTGCTCGTACGTGTGCAGGGGGCGCTGCACCGAGACTCCGGCGTACTTGAACCCGGCGACGTGGACGACGCCCTCGATGTCGTGCTCGGCGAGCACGCGGTCGAGCAGGGCCTCGTCGAGGATCGAGCCCTGGTGGAACGGGACGCCCTCGGGCACGAACGACGCGTGCCCCGAGGAGAGGTCGTCGAGGACGACGGGGTCGATGCCCTGCTCCGAGAACGCGCGCACCACGTGCGCCCCGATGTACCCGGCTCCCCCGGTGACCAGCCATGCCATGTGGATCCTCCTCGGTGCGGGCCCGCGACTGCGCGCGCCGGAAGACACCCTAGCGGCGGGGATCGACGGCGCGGATCGGCCGGATGACGACGGGTGGCGATATCCTGCCGTCGTGCTCCGCTCCGTCGCCCTCCTCGCCCTGCCCGGCCTCGCGCCGTTCGAGTTCGGGGTCGTCTGCGAGGTGTTCGGGATCGACCGCGGCGCCGACGGAGGTCCCGCCCTCGACTTCCGGATCGCCACTCCCGATCCGGGCCCCGTCCGCACGAGCCTCGGATTCGACCTGCTGATCGCCGATGGTCTCCACGCGGCCCGGGACGCGGACCTGATCGCCGTCCCCGCCCACGGCCGCGGGCCCGCCGACGAGCAGGTGCTCGACCTCCTCCGCGAGGCTCACGAGCGCGGCGCGTGGATCCTCAGCGTCTGCAGCGGGGCCTTCACCCTGGCGCAGGCGGGCCTGCTCGACGGCCGGCGCGCGACCACCCACTGGATGCACGCCGCCGAGCTCGCCCGGCGCTTCCCCTCCGTCACGGTGGACCCCGAGGTCCTCTACGTGCAGGAGGGGCGCATCGTGACGAGCGCGGGCACCGCGGCCGGCATCGACGCGGCGCTGCACGTGGTGCGCGAGGAGCTGGGCGCGACGGCGGCGAGCGTCGTCGCCCGGCGGATGGTCGTGCCCCCGCAGCGCCACGGCGGGCAGGCGCAGTACCTGCGGACCCCCGTTCCCGAGGCGCGCGCGGACTCGCTGGCCGAGGTCACCGAGTGGATGCTGGAGCACCTCGACGAGGACCTCTCGATCGAGGCGCTGGCCCGTCGCGCCGTGATGGCCCCCCGCACCTTCGCGCGCCGCTTCCGGGCCGACCTCGGCACGACTCCGCTCGCCTGGCTCACCCGCCAGCGCCTCCTCCGGGCGCAGGTGCTGCTGGAGGAGACGGAGCTGACCCTCGAGGCGGTCGCCGCGCGGGTCGGCTTCGGCACGGCCGCGGTGATGCGCCACCACTTCACGCGCGTCCTGCGGACCACGCCGGCGGCCTACCGCCGCACGTTCGCCGCCTGAGCGGCCGGCACCGGGATCGCTGGAGGGATCAGACCGTCGCGACGAAGAGCGTGCCCCGTCCGGTGACGGCGAGAGTGCCCTCCGACGGGGTCACGAACACGCTGCCGCCGCGCTCGACGCGGACCGAGCCCTCGGCGCCCTCGAGCGAGAACGAGCCCTCGGTCGCGATCGCGATGGCGGGTCCGTGCAGGGCGACGCGGGCCGGCGTCTCCGACTCCGGCTCCACGACGGCGAGCACGAAGTCGGGGACGTCCGGACGGTAGGCGCGCACGCCCGGTCCGGCCTGCTCGGCCGGGAGGTAGGGCACGGGCAGCGGCGAGAACTCGAGCACGCTCACCAGCTCGGGCACGTCGATGTGCTTGGGCGTGAGGCCCCCGCGCAGCACGTTGTCGGAGGCGGCCATCAGCTCCACGCCCGTGCCCGCGAGGTAGGCGTGGATGTTGCCGGCGGGGAGGTAGAGCACCTCGCCACGGGCGAGGCGGACGCGGTTGAGCAGGAGCGAGAGCACGATGCCGGGGTCGCCCGGGTAGCTCTCGGCCAGGTCCCGGACCGTGGTCGTCTCGAGGCGGTCGTCGCCCGCGGACGCCGCGACGACCGCGGACACCAGCGCGGCGACCTCGGCGCGGTCGCCGTCGGCGAGCAGCCACGACACGGCGCCGCGGAGGACCTCCGAGGGCTCGCCCTCGAGCGTCCGGGCGAACCGCGCGATCGCGGCCGCCTCCTCCGCCGGGGCGCGCCCGGCCAGCTCGGCGAGCAGCGCCCGGGCGTCCGCCGGCTCGCGGAAGCCGCAGAGCGCGTCGAAGCTCTCGCTGAGCGCGTAGATCAGCTCGGGCTTGTGGAACGGGTCCTTGTAGTTGCGATCGGCGGCGTCGCGGAGGATGCCGGCCTCCTCCTCCTCGACGAACCGGCGCCGGGCCCGCTCGGACGAGGGGTGGGCCTGGAGCGACAGCGGCCCGCCCGCCGCGAGGATCTTGAGCAGGAACGGCAGACGGGGAGCGCCCGAGACCGGATCGACCGACCCCTCCACTCCGGCGAGCGCCGCCTCGGGGTGATCGGCGATCCACTCGGCGAGCGTGCCGGCGCCGACCGAGGCGGGGTCGAGGATGCGCGCGGGCGAGCCCGGGTGCGCGCCGAGCCAGAGCTCGGCCTCAGGGGCGCCGGAGGGCGCGGTGCCGAGGGCCTCCGAGATGCCGGTGAGCGAGCCCCAGGCGTAGTCGCGGGGGGTGTTGCCGATCGGGATGAACACGGGAGCGCTGGCCTTCCGTCCGAGGGGTGGGTCCGAGCCGCTCAGCCGGTCGCGCCGGGGCCGCTCCGCTGCGACGCTAGCAGGATCCACAACGCGGGCCCGGGAGGAGGGCCCGCCTGTTGGTGCTCTCCGCCAGCGGACGCGGCACTCGCAGGCGCGCTTCGTACGCTGGGAGTCGCAGCACTGTCGCCGTCGGAGCGGTAGCCGTGCCGCATCCGACGAGCGAGGGAGCACAGAGCATGGACAGCACGACCTTCGAGACCCTGGGGGCCGACTTCTACGGGTTCGAGGCGGCGCTCACGCCCGCCGAGAAGGAGCTGCTGGTCGGCGTCCGCGCGTTCCTCGAGGAGCAGGTGCGGCCGATCGCCGACGAGTACTGGGAGCGCGCGGAGTTCCCGCGGCAGCTGATCCCCGGGATCCACGCCACCGGCGTCATCGGCCTCTCCTGGCCCGAGACCCGCGCGATAGAGAACTCCGCCGTGTTCCGCGGCTGGGTGGCGCTCGAGCTGGGCCGGGTGGACGCGGGCATCGCGACCTACGTCGGCGTGCAGAACGGCCTGGTGATGGGCACGGTCGGCGTCGCCGGCTCCGACGAGCAGCGCGCCGAGTGGCTGCCGAAGCTCGCCTCGGGCGAGGTCGTCGGCGCCTTCGGCCTCACCGAGCCGCACTCCGGCTCCGACTCCGCCCAGGGCCTGCGCACCACCGCCCGCCGGGACGGCGACGACTGGATCCTCGACGGCGAGAAGCGCTGGATCGGCAACGCGACCTTCAGCGACGTGACCGTGATCTGGGCGAAGGACGCGGAGGACGGCCAGGTGAAGGGCTTCCTCGTCCCCACCTCGACACCGGGCTACCGCGCCACCGCCATCGCGCGCAAGCAGAGCCTGCGCACGGTGCAGAACGCCGACATCGTGCTCGAGGGCGTCCGCGTCCCGGAGTCGCTGCGCCTGCAGGGCGCGAACTCGTTCCGCGACACCGCGAAGGTGCTCCGGCTCACCCGCGCCGAGGTCGCCTGGCAGGCCATCGGCGTCTCGATCGGCGCTTACGACGCGGCGCTGCGCTACGCGAAGGAGCGCGTGCAGTTCGGCAAGCCGCTCGTCGGGCACCAGCTGGTGCAGGACCTCCTGGTCAAGAGCATCGGCAACATCACGGCCAGCATCGCCCTGGCGACCCGCGTGTCCGAGATGCTCGACGCCGGCGAGCAGCGTGACGAGCACTCCGCCCTCGCGAAGGCCTACGCGACGGCCCGGATGCGCGAGACCGTCGCCTGGTGCCGCGAGGTGATGGGCGGCAACGGCATCGTCCTCGACTACGGCGTCGCCCGCTTCTTCGCCGACGCGGAGGCCCTTTACTCCTACGAGGGCACCCGCGAGATGAACACGCTGATCGTCGGCCGCTCGATCACCGGCACCGCTGCGTTCGTCTGAGCCTCCCCGGCCGGGGAGGGTGCGGCGGCGCGCCCGGCACGCCGCCGCGCCGCCCCCGCTCCCTAGACTGGTCGCCATGATCCGACGCGCCGCCCCCGCCGCTCCCCGAGCGCTCGCGGTGGCGGTGCTGGCCGTGCTGCTGGCCGGCCAGTCGCTGCGGAACCTCGCCGGATGGTGGGGCTGGGGCGTCGTCGTCGCGGTGCTCCTGGGCGCCTCGATCGCCGTGCTCGTCCGCGCCCGCCCCCGCCTGCGCTGGGCCCGCACGCCGAAGTCGCTGGTCCTCTTCCTCGGGCTCGCGGTGCTCTCGCTGCTGTGGTCCGCCTATCCGGGAGCGAGCGCGATCGGAGTCACGGCGCAGCTCGCGACGACGCTCGGCGGCGTCGTCCTCGCCGTCACGCTGAGCAGCCGGGAGCTGCTCACGGCTCTCGGACGGGCCCTGCGCCTCTCCGTCGGCCTCTCGCTCCTCTTCGAGCTCGTGATCGCGGTCGTCGTGCGGCAGCCCGTCCTGCCGTTCGGCGTCGAGCCTCCCGCCGACGGACCGACGCCCGACGCCTTCTACTGGTCGCAGGCAGCCCTCTTCACCGGCGAGCCCGTCCAGGGGATCGTCGGCAACCGCAACCTCCTCGGCTTCCTCGCCCTGCTCGGCCTGATCGTGATCGCGATCGAGCTGGCGGCCCACTCGGTCCGGCGCCGCTGGGGAGCGGTCTGGGTCGCCCTGTTCGTCGCGACCCTCCTGCTCACCCGCTCGGCCACCGTCCTGCTCTGCCTCGTCGCCGTCGTCCTCGCGGCCGCGTTCGCGCTCTGGGCTCGCCGGAGGGGCGAGTCCCGCCGCCGTCCCGTCTACCTGACCGCCGCGGGGCTGGCGGTGGCCGCCGTCGCCGGAGGCGCCGCGGGCTGGGGCGCCCTCCTCGGCCTGCTCGGCAAGAGCGAGGACGCCACGGGCCGCCTCGACATCTGGGACTCGGTGATCGCGCTCACGCTGCAGCGCCCGGTCCTCGGCTGGGGCTGGGTCAGCTACTGGGCTCCCTGGGTCGCCCCGTTCGACACCCTCGCCGAGCGCAAGGGCGTGCTCTACCTGCAGGCCCACGACGCCTGGCTCGACGTCGCCCTCCAGCTCGGAGCGGTCGGCCTCGTCCTCTTCGCGGCGCTCGCCGTCTCGACGCTGTGGCGCTCCTGGTTCCGCGCGGTCGACCGCCCGCGGCGCGACGCGACCTCGACCCTCCCCTACACGGCCGTCAGCCTCGCTCCGCTGCTGATCGTGGTCGCCCTCCTGGCGCAGTCGCTGTTCGAGAGCCGGATCCTGATCGAGGGAGGCTGGCTGCTCCTCGTCCTCTTCGCGGTGCAGACCAAGCGGCCGGCGAGCGAGACGCCCGAGGTCCTCGCCGCGACCCCGCTCCCCCACGCCGACGCCTCCCCGAGGCGATGAGGCCCCGCCGCCCCTCGCTCCCCGCCTCCGTCGCCGACGCGACGGCGTCCCCGCAGTTCGCGGCGGCCCTCGCGCAGACCACTCTCGTCACCGTCCTCTGCGCTCCGGCGGTCCGCGGACTCCTCGGCTGGCCCGGCTACATCGCCGCCGTCGCCACGCTCACCGCCCTCGCCGCGGTCATGCTCGTCCTGCGGCGCGGGCGGCTCGACTGGGAGGGCCTGCTGCCCACGAGCATCCTGGTGTTCCTCGGCTGGATCGCGCTCAGCGTGCTGTGGAGCGACTACACCTGGGCCACGGTCTCGAGCGTCGTCTACCAGTTCGCCCTGGCGTTCCTGGCGATCGCGATCGGCCTCACGCGCGACATCATCCAGATCATCCGCTCGGTCGGCGACGTGCTGCGGGTCGTGCTGATCGCCTCGCTGGCCGTGGAGGTGCTCTCGGGGGTGCTGATCGACCAGCCGCTGCGCTTCCTCGGCGTGGAGGGCCTGCTCGCGGTCGGCGGGCCGATCCAGGGACTCGTCGGCACGCGCAACCAGCTCGGGCTGGTCTGCCTGCTGGCGATCGTGACGTTCTCGGTGGAGCTGATGACCCGCTCCGTCGCCCGCGGGCCGGCCGTCGCCTCGATCGCCCTCGCCGCGGTCACCCTCCTCTTCACGCGCTCCGCCGTGAGCGCGGGCGTGCTCGCCGTGGCCGTCGTCGTCGCCCTCGCTCTGCGCTGGGTGCGCCACGGCGACGGCACCCACCGCCGTCGGCGGCAGCTCACGGTGCTCGGCGTCGCCGCCGCGGCCTCCCTCACCGTGTGGCTCCTGCGCTACCGGGTGATCGAGCTGCTGAACGCGGGCAGCGAGTTCGAGTTCCGGCTGCGGCTCTGGCAGCAGGTCTGGCGCTTCACGGACCTCGCTCCGATCGTCGGCTGGGGCTGGGTGGGCTACTGGCGGCCCGACCTCTACCCCTTCACCGCCATCGACTACCTCTCGGGCCGCCCGCACTCGTCGAGCCTCAACGCGCTCTTCGACGTGGCCCTGCAGGTCGGCGCGGTCGGGGTGGTCCTCTTCGTCGTGCTGATCGGCCTCGCGCTCTGGCGCTCCTGGCTGATCGCCTCCGAGCGCAAGGCGGTCGTGCACGTCTGGCCGGTGCTGGTGCTGACCGTGCTGATGGTCACCGCGCTGGCCGAGAGCTCGATCCTGCTCGACGCCGGCTGGCTGCTCGTGGTGCTCTGCGCGATGCGCGCGGCCCAGGGACTGAGCTGGCGTCGGCTCCTGCACCCGCGGGACTGACCGGACTCCTCAGCGCCCGCGCCGCCGCGCCACCTGGCGGAGCACGGCGAGGTGCTCCTCCCGGCAGCGCTCCCAGCTGAAGGACCGGGCACGCTCGACGCCGAGCGGGCCGAGCTCGCCGGTCCGCTCGATCGCCTCGAGGATCCCGTCCGCGATCGAGCGCGGCTCGAGCGGATCGACGTAGACCGCGGCGTCCCCGCAGATCTCCGGGAGCGAGCCCGCGTCGGACGCGGCGACCGGGCATCCCGACGCCATCGCCTCGATGGGAGGGAGGCCGAAGCCCTCGTAGAGGCTCGGGAACGCCAGCACCGCGGCTCGGCGGTAGAGGTCGGCGAGCTCCTCCGGAGTGACGTGGCCGCGCCACTCGACGAAGTCCGGCAGCGGGCCGAGGCGGTCCAGATCCCCTCCGGTCAGCACGAGCCGGAGGGCGTGCCCCTGCTCCCGCAGGAGGCGCACCGCCTCGAACAGGCGGGCGTGGTTCTTGTGCGGCCAGGCGCGCGCCGGGTAGAAGACGAAGTCCTCGCGTGTGCCCAGATTCGCGACGAAGCGCCGGGTGTCCACGCCGAGATGCGACACGTGGATCCGCTCCTCCGGGATGCCCAGCAGCTCGACGATCCGCCCCTTGGTGAAGGCGCTGATGGTGATGACCGCGTCGGCGCGGCGAGCGGTCGCCTCGTAGGCGAGCCGGCGGAAGACGCGCTCGACGCGGGGGAAGAGGTGCGGGAGGTCGCGGTGCTGCAGGTCGAATAGCATCTGCACGTGCCCCTGCCGCCGCGACGGCCACGGGAGCGGGACCGTGAACGGGAAGTAGAGCACCGCGTCCCGGCCGAGGCGCCGGCGCAGGCGCGGCGTGCGCAGGAGCGCCTGGAGCATCCCCACGGCCCGGCGGCGGTGGCCCGCCCCGCTGACGACCCCCTCGGCCACGACCTCGGGCACGCCCTCGCTGAAGCCGCGGGCGTTCTCCGGGACGAGCACCTGCACGGCGGGTCCCTCCTCCCCCGGCCGCGGCGCCAGGAGGCGCGTGAGCGCGCGCGCGTAGGTCTCGCCGCCGCCCATCCCGCCCGGGTCGACGGTGAGCACGGCGAGCGTGACGGGGCGGAGTTCCGGCATGGCGTCCAATCGGTCCGAAGCCCGGCCAGGATACCGGCGGGCCGCACCGCTCCCGGCGACCGGCCGTGCCCGTGGGTAGTATGTGTCCCGCTGTCATCGACCCCGACGAATTGGACCACCACGTGCCCCGCGCTTTGATCACCGGAATCACCGGCCAGGACGGCCTCTACCTCGCCGAGCTCCTCCTCTCGAAGGGCTACGAGGTCTTCGGGCTCGTCCGCGGGCAGAACAACCCCAAGTACGAGCTGGTCCGCCGCACCGTGCCCGAGGTGACCCTGCTCACCGGCGACCTGACCGACGTGTCGAGCCTGGTGCGCGTGCTCGCCGCCGCCCAGCCCGACGAGGTCTACAACCTCGGTGCGATCTCATTCGTCGCCTACTCGTGGGAGAACGCGTCGCTCACCACCGACGTGACCGGCAAGGGCGTCCTCAACATCCTCGAGGCGACCCGCCTCTACGCCGGCTCCGACATGTCGCGCGTGAAGTTCTACCAGGCCTCCTCCTCCGAGATGTTCGGCAAGGTCCAGCAGGTCCCGCAGAGCGAGGAGACGCTGCTCTGGCCGCGCTCGCCCTACGGAGTGGCCAAGGTCTTCGGCCACTACATGACCATCAACTACCGCGAGTCGTACGGCATGCACGCCTCCTCCGGCATCCTCTTCAACCACGAGTCGCCCCGCCGCGGCCCGGAGTTCGTCACCCGCAAGATCAGCCTCGCGGTCGCCCGCATCAAGCTCGGCCTCCAGGAGACGCTGGAGCTCGGCAACCTCGACGCGAAGCGCGACTGGGGCTTCGCCGGCGACTACGTCGACGCGATGTGGCGCATGCTGCAGCAGCCCGAGGGCGACGACTACGTGGTCGCGACCGGCGAGACCCACGAGATCCGCGAGTACCTCGACATCGCCTTCAACCACGTCGGCATCGAGGACTGGTCCCCGTACGTGACCCAGAACCCCGCGTTCATGCGTCCCGCCGAGGTGGACCTGCTGATCGGCGACCCGGCGAAGGCGCGCGACGTCCTCGGCTGGGAGCCGAAGGTCTCGTTCCCCGAGCTCGTGGCGATGATGGTCGAGAACGACCTCGCCGAGCAGTCCGCGCTGATCAAGTAGTCATGCCTGCCGCTCTCGTCACCGGAGCGAGCGGTCAGGACGGGGGCTACCTCGTCGAGCGCCTGCTCGCCGACGGCTGGGAGGTCTCCGCGCTCGTGCGCGGGACCGACGACGCCGCTCTTCCCGCCGCCGTCCGCGCCTTCGAGGGCGATCTCCGCGACGCCTCCGGCCTCGGCCGTATCGTCGCGGAGGCGCAGCCGGACACGGTCTTCCACCTCGCCGGCCTCTCCTCCGTCGCGCTCTCGTGGAAGGAGCCCGTGCTCACGGCCGAGGTGACCGGCACCGCGGTCGCCGCGCTCCTGGAGGCCTCGCTGGCGCTCCAGGAGTCGGCGGGCCGGGAGGTCCGCTTCGTCCAGGCCTCCTCCTCCGAGATCTTCGGGGCCGCGACCGAGAACCCGCAGACCGAGCGGACCCCGATCCGCCCCGTCTCCCCTTACGGAGCCGCGAAGGCGTTCGCGCACCACCTCGTCGCGGTCTACCGCGGCCGAGGGCTCCACGCCTCGTCCGGCATCCTCTACAACCACGAGTCGCCGCGTCGGCCGCTCGGCTTCGTCACCCGCAAGATCACCGCCGGAGTCGCGGCGATCGCGACGGGCGCCGAGTCGGAGCTCTCGCTCGGCAATCTCGACGCGCGCCGCGACTGGGGCTGGGCCCCCGACTACGTGGACGCCCTCGTGCGCGCCTCGCGTGCCGAGGAGGCGGGCGACTACGTCGTGGCGACCGGAGTCGCGCACTCGGTCCGCGACTTCGTCCGTGCCGCCTTCACCGCGGCCGGCATCGACGACTGGGAGCAGCGGGTCACGATCGACCCGCGGTTCGCGCGCCCCGTGGACGCCCCCGAGATGCGCGGGGACGCCTCCCGGGCCCGCGAGGTGCTCGGCTGGGCGCCGACCGTCGGCTTCGAGGAGATCGTCGCCCGCATGGTCGAGAACGACCTCGAGCTGGCGCGCCGCTCCCGCTGAGCCGCGCGCACCGCGTGCAGAAGGCCCCCGCTCCTGGAGCGGGGGCCTTCTGCACGCGGTGGATCGAGGACGCCTAGGCGGTCGCGTCCGACTGCTCGGCCCGGGCCCGCTCGTCGACGCCCTCGCCCTCGACGAGGTACGACCAGACGCGGGCGGCGTACTCGTCCCAGGTGCCGCCGTCGATCGCGAGCGCCTCCGCCGAGAGCCGCGCGTGCAGCTCGTCGTCGGTCAGCAGCCGCTCGAGGGCCGCGGCGATGTCGTGGTCGTCGTGCGGATCGACGAACAGTGCGCCGCCCGAGGCGGAGACCTCGTGCATGCTGCCGAATCCGGAGGTCACGACCGGGGTGCCGACCGAGATCGACTCCACGATCGGGAGACCGTAGCCCTCGTTGATCGAGGGGAACACGGTGCACCGGGCCAGGCGGTAAGCGCTCCAGAGCAGCGCGTCGGTGATCTTGGAGAGCGAGCGGACCGGACGGCCCTGGCCCTCGAGGACCTCGAGTCGGTACTCGAACTCGGCGCTGCTCCAGGCGTTGCCGCCGATGAAGACCAGGCTGAAGCGCACGCCCCGGCGCCAGAGCAGCTCGGCGGCCTGGAGCACCGCCAGGTGGTTCTTCCGCGGCTCGTGGCTGCCGACGCAGACGACGAGCGGGAGGTCACCGGTCACCAGCGAGCGCGCGGCGGTGGCCAGCTCCTCGTCCGAGACCCTCTCCGGCTGCGAGGGCAGCAGGATCGGCCGGATGTCCGGCCCCTGCATCCCGACGCTGCCGAGCATGTGGCGCCAGCCGGAGTACTCGGTCGCGGCCGCCTCGGAGATGGTCGCGATGCGGTCCATGTGCGACACGGCGACGAGCGTGCGCGAGAAGGCGGCGCTGATGCCGGTGCTCGCCGTCTCGGCGGTGGTGACCGGCACGCAGTCGAAGCCGATGGTGCCCGTGCGGTTGCCGCTGAACTCGGCCAGAGCGGAGACGCGCGACGTCCGCTCGTCCTCCACGGCGAGCTCGGGCAGGAGGTAGGTGCCCTGCCACGGGACGATCACGCGGGAGCGGTCCTCGGCGGCGTCGGGCACGTCGCCCGAGACGGCGTTCCGGCTCTGCTCCGGGGTGAGCATGACGAGCGACTCGTGGGTCGAGTCCCAGCCGGCGAGCAGGATCTCGTGGTCGCGCGTCCATCGGACGAGGCTCTGGCGCACCACGCGCTGGATGCCCGTGGCCAGCCCCGTGCGCGCGGTGTGGTGCACGTCGACGACGACCGCGCCGACGACCACCTCGACCTCGGGGTGGTGGAAGCGGGCGAAGACCCGGTTCGAGGCGATGGTGGACGCGGCGTGGGTGAGCAGACCGGCGGTGCCGTCCAGCCGGGCCCGGCGGCGGCCGTCGACGACGTCCTCCCGGCGCGGGAGCGTGCCGCGGAGGACGGCGAGCACCAGCCAGACCTCGCGGTCGGTGGGGGCGGGCAGCAGAACGCTCAGCTGTCCGGTGAGGGCGTCGACGCTGCCCAGCGGCTCCACGGAGGGGGCCAGGGTGCGCACCAGGGTGGCGAGACGGTCGACCAGGTACTGCTTAGAGCGCACGGGGCGCCTCCTCGTGCTCGATGAGGGCCGAGGGGCCGATCAGGGCGGCCCACAGCTCCCGGGCGTAGTCGTCCCAGGTGCGCTCGGGCCGCTCGGCCGCCTCGAGGCGGAGCTCGTCGACAAGCTCCGGCGACGTCAGCAGGCGGCGCATGCCGTCGGTGATCTCCTCGTCGGACTCCGGGTCGATCAGGACGCATCCGCCGTGCTCGGCGATCTGCGCCGTGCTGCCGTAGCGCGAGGTCAGCACGGGGAGCCCGATCGACAGCGCCTCGGCGACCGGCAGGCCGTACCCCTCGTGCAGCGACGGGAACGCCAGGAACAGCGCCTCCCGGTAGCTCGCGATCAGGACGTCGTCGTCGGCTCCGCGGAGCACCTCGACCGGGCGTCCGGCGGCGACCAGCTCGCGCACGCGGGGATCGAAGACCTGGTGCGCCCACGGGTTGGCCCCGCCGATGAAGCGGACGCGGAAGCGCAGGCCCTCGCGCCAGAGGACCTCGGCGGCGTGCAGCACCGCGAGGTGGTTCTTGCGGGGCTCCTGGCTGCCGACGCAGAGCACGAGCGGCAGGCCGGACGCGCTCCGGCCCTCGGAGCGCAGGCCGTCCGGGAGCTCCACGGGCAGCGGGACCGGGACGACGGTCGGGCCGGTGAGGCCCTGAGCGGGGAGCGCTCGCACGAAGCCCTCGAACTCCAGCGCGGCCGCGGCGCTCACCGTGGCGACGCGCTCGGCGTGCTTGACCACGGAGAGGAAGTTGACGAAGCGCACCGTCTCCTCCGGCGGCACCGTGTCGGCGCTGACGACGGGGATCGCGTCGTGGCCGAGGACGACGACCTCGTTGCCGGAGTACTCGGCGAGGGCCGCGAGCGGCCCGCACTGGTTGTAGTCGGGCACCGAGGGGATGACGACGACGCTGCGGTAGGGCACGACGAACTCGATGCGCTCCGGATCGCCGTGCTCCCAGTCGCGCCGCCCGGCGGAGGACCAGTCGACGACGCGCTCGTGCTCGATCGCGCTCAGCCGCCGGAAGGACATCGATCCGTGGACCCAGGCGACCGGGACGATCTCGTGCTCGGCGTCCCAGCGGGACACGGTCTGGCGCACGACCCGCTGGACGCCGGTGTTGTGCCCGTGGCGGGCGGGGAAGTCGACGTCGATCAGGACGGCCCCGGTGACGACCTCGACGCGGGCGTCCAGATCGGCGAACCCGGTCGCGGTGCGGGAGCCGGCCTCGAGGAAGATGCGCAGCGCCGCCTCCTCGGGGGCGAGCTCGAGGGCGCGGCGGAACCAGTCGAACAGCTCGCTCGTCGGGTACGCGGCCGTGAACGACACCAGCGCGACCCAGGTCAGCTCGTCGTCCTGGCGCGAGCGGATCTCTCGGGCCACCTCGTCGAGGTACGGGCCGGGCCCGCGGGTGCGCAGCGAGGCGCGGCGCTCCTCGTCGAAGAGGAGCGCGCCGATCTGCTCCAGGCGCTGCAGCATCGCCTCCGTGCGGTGGGCGCGCGCGGCGGCCGAGCCGGCGGCCGAGACCTGCGACCGGTCGCTCATCGCGCCCGACCGGACAGGCGGCGCTTCACGAAGCGCGCGCTGTGGCCGACGGCGCCCGACAGCCCGAGCTGCTCGACGCGGATCTGGAAGGTGCGCACCAGGCGGAGCGGCTTCGTCACCCGCCAGGAGAGGGTGCGCTCGAAGCCGGAGGCGGTCACTCCGCCCACCTGGATCCGCTCGACCCACTCGTCGAAGGGGTCGTTGAGAAGGGAGTCGACCTGCGCGCGCAGGCGGGCGAGCTCCTCGTCCGGGGACTCGGGCTCGGCGAGACGGGGCTCGATGGGAGCCCCGGACGTGCGGGCGGGCTCGGCCGGGACGGCGGCGGGAGCGGCGTCGCCGACGGCCGACTCGAGGCTCGGGTCGGGAGCGGGAGGAGCGTCCTCGCCCGTGCCGCCGAGGACGGGGGCGGGGTCCCCAGCGCTCTGCGGCGCCGGGTCCAGGGGGACGTCGGAAGGCTGCGTGGGCATGGCGAACACCTCGTTCGTGTCGTTCAGTCGGCGAGCGGGAGCAAGACTACCCGCCATGCGCCGCGCACCGGCACGCCAGCCAGGGGGCTCCAGGGTGGGCCGCACGTATAATGATGCGGTCCGTCGCCCGGCGGAGGCCGAGAGCTTGGAGTTCCATGCCCAGCAAAGCTGTGGATCGCGCGCGCGCGATCGCCGACGAGCCGTTCCAGATCGCCGGCACCACGTCGGCCGTCGGCGGCGGCTCGGGCGGCTTCGTCGCCTCCCTCGCCGAGATCCTGCGGCACCGCGAGCTGCTCCGCCTGCTCGTGGGGCGCGAGCTGAAGTCGCGCTACAAGGACAGCAGCCTGGGCTTCGTCTGGAGCCTCGTCCGGCCGCTGATCATGCTCCTCATCTACTACGTGGCGATCGGCCAGATCCTCGGGGCCTCTCGCGGCGTCCCGAACTTCGCGATCTTCGTCTTCTCGGGGCTCACCCTCTGGGGCCTGTTCAGCGAGATCGTGACCGCGGGCACCACGTCGATCCTCGGCAACGGCGGACTGATCAAGAAGGTGTACCTGCCGCGGGAGATCTTCCCGGTGGCGGCCATCGGCTCGGCCCTCTTCAACTTCGGTGTGCAGTTCGTCGTCCTGATCGCGGGAGCCGTCCTCACGGGCTCGCTGATCTTCGGCGTCCAGCTCCTCTACATCGTGCCCGCGCTGGCGATCGTGCTCGTGTACGGCCTCGCTCTGGCCCTGGCCCTCTCGGCCCTCAACGTCTACCTCCGCGACGTCCAGTTCCTCGTCGAGGTCGGGCTGCAGATCTTCTTCTGGCTCTCCCCCATCGTCTACGCGTGGAACTTCGTCGTCGCCGCCTCCACCGGAGCGGGCCACGGCTGGGCCGAGCAGCTCTACCTGATCAACCCGATCTCGAACGCGATCCTCGCCTTCCAGCGCGCGATCTGGGGAGACGGCTCGCGCGTCAGCATCATCGACGGCAACGAGATCGCCCCCCAGGTGTGGCCGCCGGACATGGAGCTGCGCCTTCTCATCGTCCTCGTCGTCGGGCTGGTGTTCGTGTGGATCGGCCACCGGATCTTCCGCCGCCTCGAGGGCAACTTCGCCCAGGAGATCTGATCGTGACCCTCACCAGCAAGCAGGAGTCCGTGCCCGCCTCCTCCGGCACCCCGACCGTCGTCCGGGTGCGCAACGCCTCCAAGCGCTTCGTCATCCGCAAGGACAAGTCGTTCAAGGAGCGGATCGTCAACTTCGGCCGCGGGCGCAAGCACCGCGACGAGTTCTGGGCACTCCGCGACGTCGACCTCGAGATCCCACTGGGCTCGACCGTCGGCCTCATCGGCGCGAACGGATCGGGCAAGAGCACGCTCCTCAAGCTCATCGGCGGCATCGTGCAGCCGACGACCGGCACCGTGGAGCGCCGCGGACGCCTCGCCGCGCTCCTCGAGCTCGGAGCGGGCTTCCACCCCGACCTCACCGGGCGCGAGAACGTCTACCTCAACGGCGCGATCCTCGGACTCTCGCGCAGCGAGCTGGACAGCAAGTTCGACTCGATCGTCGACTTCTCCGAGATCGCCGAGTTCATCGACACCCAGGTCAAGTTCTACTCGTCGGGCATGTACGTGCGGCTCGCCTTCGCTATCGCGATCCACACCGATCCCGACCTGCTGCTGGTCGACGAGGTGCTCGCCGTCGGCGACGAGCCGTTCCAGCGCAAGTGCATGGACCGCATCCGCGCCTTCCAGCGCGCGGGGAAGACCATCGTGCTGGTCACCCACTCGCTCGAGCAGGTCGGCGAGCTCTGCGACCGCACCATCGTCCTCGAGAAGGGCACCGTCGTCTTCGACGGCGAGACCTCCGAGGGACTCCAGGTCCTCCGCGAGAGCTTCGAGGACCGGCGGGCCGCCCGCCAGGAGCGCGAGGCCGAGGCCGCCGAGGCCGCGGACGAGCCCGCCCCCCAGCTCATCGAGATCCTGGGCTGCCGACTGCGCGGCGGATCGATCGAGCACGGCGGCACGGTCGTCCGCAGCGGCGAGACCCTCGAGTTCGACGTCACGGTGCGCACCAGCCGCCCGGTCGACGACTGGAACATCGGTATGGGCATCGACACCCCCCTCGGCCAGCGCGTCTTCGGGACGAACACCGAGCGCATCGGCACGCCGCTGAGCGCGGTCGACGGAGAGATGACGGTCACGTTCACCCTCCCCGACCTGCACCTCGGCGCCGGCAACTACGCCGTGCACGCCTCCTCGGCCACCTTCTCGCAGGGCGAGACCATGCGGATCCCGGTCGCCGCGACCTTCACGGTCGAGCGGGCCTCCGTGCACGACGGCGTCGTCGACATCGACTCCACCGTCCGCCTCAGCAGGCCGTGACCGCGCGGCGCCGCCGCCTCCTGGTCGACGCGACCGCCCTCGCGGCGCCGCGCCTGACCGGGGTCGGCCGCGTCCTGCTCGGCCTGCTGCACGCGCTGGACACCGACGCGACCGCCGCAGAGGTCGAGGTGCTCCTCGTCGTGCCGGCGAGCGAGGCGGGCTCGATCGAGCGCTTCGGCTTCCGTACGCTGCGCGTCCGACCGGTGCCGCTGCCCCGGCCGGTGTGGAGCGCACTGACCCGAGTGCCCGCGCCGGGGATCGACCTCCTGCTCGGCCGCGGCGCCTACTTCTTCCCGAACTTCCGGAGCTGGCCGCTCGCCCGCTCCCGCTCGCTCACCTTCGTGCACGACGTCTGCTTCGCTGTGATGCCCGAGCTCGTTCCGCGCGAGCGCCGAGAGCTGCTGTCGCGGTCGGTGCCCCGGTGGATCCGGCGCAGCGATCTGGTCCTGACCGGCACCCCGTCCTCCGCAGCCGAGGTCGAGAGCGCTCTGGGCGTCGCTCTCGAGCGCGTCCGCGTGCTGCCGACCACGATCGACGCCGACCTCTTCCATGCCCGTGGGGAGGAGGAGGTGTCGCGGGTCCGCGCGCAGCACGGGCTCGGGTCCTACCTGCTCTTCGTCGGATCGATCGAGCGCCGCAAGAACCTCGTCACCCTGGTGGACGCGTACCGGCAGGCCGAGCGGCCGGAGAACCACACCCTGCTCCTGGTGGGCGGGGACGGCTGGGACAACGAGGACGTCCACTCCGCCGTCGCCCGCGCGGTGGCCGCAGGAGCCGACGTGCGCTTCGCCTCCTCCTACGTCGCCGACGAGGATCTGCCGGCCCTGCTCACGGGGGCCGACGCCGTCGCCATGCCCTCCTGGCACGAGGGCTTTGGCCTGCCCGCCCTCGAGGCCGTCGCCTGCGGCACTCCGGTGCTCGCGGCAGACATCCCCGGCCTCCGCGACGCGCTCGCCGGGCGGGAGTCCACCGCCGTCTTCATCGACCCGGCGGACCGCACCGGGTGGTCGGCCGCGATCGGAGAGGCGCTGCGCCGTCCCCGGCGACTCGCACCGGAGCCCATCCCGGGGTGGGACCGCACCGCCCGGCGCCTGCTCGAGCTGGCCTTCGACGACCGCTGATCAGCGCCGGGTCGTGAACAGCAGCCAGCGCCCGGAGACGGAGGCGACCTCGGGCTCGACGTCCCCCGTCGCCGCCTCGACGTAGGCCCGCCAGCCGTCGGGGTCGTCGGTGTAGCCGGCGGTGTCCACGTAGACGGCGCAGGCGCCGCTGCCCGCCACGGCGTCGGCGAACTCCGCGGGGTCGTCGACGTCGCCCCAGACGTCCCAGCCGTAGGTGCCCTCCACCGCCCCGTAGCTCCAGCGGAGGCGTCCCTCCTCGGTCGCGAGGTAGGGCAGCGCCTCGTCGTAGTCGGAGAGCGCTCCGATCCGCCCGCTGTCGGGGAAGCTCTTCAGGGGGAGCTCCACTACTCCGCAGCCGTCGTCCAGCTGCGCGTCGGCCTCCGACACGAACGAGCGCATCTCGGAGTCGTCGGTCGGAGCGATCGGCACCGCGGCCGATACTCCGGCCAGCTGATCGATGACGGCGACGGCGGCGAGCAGCGCCGCCACGAGGATCCGGACACCGCCACGGGCCGTGATCCGATCGAGCAGGAGCGCGAGCACGCCGAGGACGAGGACCGCGATGACGATCGACATCCGCGCCCACGCACGGATCGTCGGCCCCGCCACCAGCGAGACCACGACGCCCAGGCCCGTCACCGTGTAGAAGAGGAGCGCGGCCAGTGTCGCCACGGCGAGGACGCGCACGCGGGCGTCCGAGAAGAACCGGCCGACCGCGGTCGCACGGAGCGCCCGTCCGCCGCCGAGCGCGGAGATCGGGAGCGCCACGAGCGTGATCAGGAGCGCGACGCTGGCGAGGATCGAGAACCCGGGCGGCTCCGTCGTCGGCGCCACGCCGGACTGGCCCGCGTAGGTGTTGAGCAGGCCGTACCCCTGCGGCAGCCCGGTCCCCGACCAGGGCAGGCCCAGCAGCACGAGCTTGCCGGCGTAGGCCTCCGACTCCCCCACGGTCCGCGACGTGAAGTACGGGCTGTAGCGCTCCCCGAAGTCGAGCGAGAGCAGCAGCAGCGAGAGCCCGACGAACACGCCGAGCGCGAGGATCGGCACCGACGAGACCGCGAGCACGCGCAGCCGCTCGCGGGAGAGGAGCCCGGCGGCCGTGCTCACCGCCCAGGTCGCTCCGAGGACCAGGACCGCGAAGACGTAGTAGTAGCCGCCCGTGCTCGCCACCAGGAGCCCGAGCACGACTCCCGGGACGACGGAGCGCAGTACGCGGCTCCTCCGCGTCGCGCCCCGCTCGGCCCAGGCTCGGAGAGGATCGGTGCGCGGTCCGGCGACCATCAGCACCATCACGCCCAGGAGCGGGATCGCCCAGTAGTTGGCGAGGAACGCGTGGCCGAATCCGATCCGGAGGAAGTGGTACGGCAGCAGCGACAGCAGGACCGCGGAGAACGCCGCGACCCAGGGCCGCGTGCGGAGGGCGCGGAAGAACACGTAGCCGGTGACGGCGACCGTCGCGAACGTGCCCAGGTAGAAGACGTTCAGGAGCGTCGTCCCGTCGCGCACCACGAGGGCCAGGACCGACACGGCGAGGGCGGAGGCGACGTCGAACTGCGCGCTGAAGAAGGCGTTGAACCCGTCGGGGAAGCCGAGCGCTGCGTTGCCGTCGAACGGGAACGCCTGCGTGGCGCTGGTGAAGAGCGTGTAGTGCAGGATCTGGTCGTCGCCGCCCACGGTCCAGCGGGCCGTCAGGTCCTGCGGCCCGATCCCGAGCGCGAGCACGGCGGCGACGACCGAGACGAGGGCGGCGACGAGGGCCCATCCGAGCTCGACGAGCGTCCGGCGCCGCCGACTCGCCGTCCGCGGGCCGCGCACGTCAGTAGCCGCGCTCACGGCGCTGCTCCTCCACGCTGGTCTGGACGATCCGGTTCAGCTCGGTCTCGCCGTCGGTGCCCGCGTAGTCGTAGATGTCGAACCCCCCGCAGGCGACGATATCGGAGGGAGCGCCGAGCGTCCCGCGCGCGAGCCCCGCCCAGTCGGGCGAGCGGTCGGCCAGGACGAAGCTGTACTGCCGGTCGCGGTAGTCGCTCAGGTTGTTCATCCACAGCTGCACCGTGAAGTCGAAGTTGACCTGCTGGACGTGCAGCGAGGCCGGCCCGTAGAGGTCCAGCGGCCGCGTGGACCAGAACGAGCCGACGCCCGCGAGCTCGCGGCCGTCGATCCAGCGCTCCAGGCAGTCGGCGTCCGGGTCCGATCGCGCCTCGGCCGCCGCCGAGGCGACCGCCGTTGTGGCCGGCACGGCGGCCACGACGAGGCCTGCCGCAGCCAGCGGAGCGACGACGCGGACGACCGGCGCCAGCCGCGCGCCCGCAGCACGCCGGTGCGCCGCCGCGGCGCCGATCAGGGCGATCACGACCACGGTCGCGGTCACCGGGATCGGCATCAGGTAGCGGCTGACCGAGCTGCCGGTGAAGACCTGCACCACCAGGAGCACCGCCGTCTGCGCCGGCAGGAACGCGCACACCGCGAAGCGCGCACGGGCCGCCTCGTCGAGGGCGGCTCCCCGCGCCAGTCGGGCGGCACCGGCCACGACGACGGCGAGGGCCGCCAGCAGCAGCAGACCCAGCAGCGCCACCTCGAGCTTGCCGATCAGCGGCGCCTTCAGCACCAGGAACTGCACGATCAGGTCGTCCAGTGCCGTCCCGGCGAGCGGCAGCCGGAGGTACCCGCCGGCGTCGGTCCCGATCAGGAAGCCGAGCGGGACCCGCAGCGCGGCCCCGAGCGCGGCGGCCCCGAGGACCGTTCCCGCGACGATCAGCACCGCTCGGGGAGCAGCGAGAGCGAGCACCAGCAGCACGACGAGGACCACCAGCAGGGGGCCGACGAACTGCACGAGGAGGAGCGGATCGGAGAGGGTCGTCGCGGCGACGGCCGCTCCGACCAGGAGCAGCGGACGCGCGGCCGGACGGCGCTCGCGCAGCGCGCCCAGGGCGACGGCGAGCCCGGCGAGGCCTGTGAGCACCGCGCCGTAGTAGTAGGTCGTGAGGAGGAAGGTGGTCGCCAGGGCGCCCTCGTTGTTGAGCGCGCGGCCCTCCGTCAGGCAGAGCACCAGCAGCACGGCGATGCCGGCGAGCGCGGCGGCGGGCCGCAGCCGGCGGTGCCGGTCCGCGACGAGCCGTCGCGCGAGCATCCGGAGCACGCCGTAGAGGAGGACGACGTTGAGCACGGCGTTGACCGCGAGCGCCGCCGCGGGATCGCCACCGGTCAGCAGCCACGCGACGCCGAAGACGGGGAGCTCGGGGAAGAGGAAGAGCTGGCTCGTCATCACCCACGCCGCCGGGCGGCCCTCGGCGAAGGACTGCAGGATCAGCGGCAGCGCCAGCGAGTCGCCGTCGCGGAAGAGCAGCGGCCGCCACGGCGTGCCGACCATGAATCCGAGCACGAGCAGGGTCCCGCTGACGACGACGGCGAGGGCGGCGAGCTCGAGGAGGGCCCTCCGGGTCCGAGGGGATCCCGTCGGACCCGCCGTCACCGGTGCTTCCCGCCGAACCGGATGGCCAGGACGAGCAGGAGGTTCTTCAGGAGGGTGTCGCTCGGGATCTTGGAGTTGCCGACCGTGCGGTCGAGGAAGACGATCGGGATCTCCTTCACTCCGCGGGCCCGGCGCAGCGCCCGGTACTTGAGCACGATCTGGAAGCCGTAGCCGGCTGCGCGGATCGTCTCGAGGTGGAGGGTGCGCAGGAGGTCCGCGCTGAAGAGGTTGAAGCCGCCGGTCCAGTCGGTGATCTTCGAGCCGAGGAAGAGGCGCGTGTAGAGGTTGCCGCCACCGCTCAGCAGCTTGCGGTCGAGCGTCCAGTCGGGAGTGCCCCCGCCCGCGATGTAGCGGGAGGCGACCACGAAGTCGGCGCCCGCGCGCACCTCGCGGAGGAAGGCGTCGATGTAGTCCGGGTCGTGCGAGAGGTCGGCGTCCATCTGCAGCAGGTAGTCGTAGCGGCGCTCGGCCGCGAGGAGGTGCTGGAAGGCCCAGATGTACGCCGCGCCGAGCCCCTCCTTCTTCTCGCGCGAGAGCACGAGGACCTCGAAGGTGTCCGATCCGAGCTCGGCCGCGAGCTCGCGCGCGCGGTCCGCGGTGCCGTCGGGGGAGCTGTCGTCGATGACGGCGACGGTCACGTGGAAGTCGGGGTTGCGGGACGCCGCGAGCGCGACCCGCGGCAGCGCCGTCGCGATGTTCGCGACTTCGTTGTAGGTGGGGACGACGACGGCGAGGGAGCGCATGAGGCGGGGAGGATCCGTTCTTCCGGTGCACCGGCTGACCGGTGAGAGCCCTGCGAGTATAACGAGGCGGTGCTCGCGAGCCTCCGAGCGCGCCCCGCGGCCCGCCGCCCCGCCCGCGCACTCTCTCAGGAACATGGCACCGGCCGTTCGACCGCCCGGCAGGGGTCCGCGGTTACGATGGACGACAGTGCACGGCGGTTCACCCCTTGTTCGCCTGCCCCGATGGACGCCCGTCGGAGCCCGACGGTCGGGCATCGACGCCAGAGGGGGACGGGAAAGAGCACCGCAGATGAAGAGACTCCTCGAATCGCAGAAGGTCCGCTTCCTCATCGCGGGCTGCACCAACACGGCGATCGACTTCCTCATCCTCAACACGCTCGTGCTCCTGCTCGGTCTGCCGACCCTCGTCGCCAACGTCTTCTCCGTCCTGGTCGGCATCACGATCTCGTACGCGCTGAACCACTTCTTCGTCTTCCGCCACCCGGGCAGGGTCTCGGTCGCCACGTTCGCGAAGTTCTTCCTCGTCACCGGGTTCAGCTCGCTGGTCCTGCAGTCGGCGATCATCTACGGCTTCGAGGTCTTCTTCGACACCCGCTTCGGCAACTCGCTGCTCTTCCTCCCCAGCTCCGGCGAGAACGCCTTCCTCGCGATCAACATCGCCAAGGCCGTCGCCGTCCTCGTGGGACTGGTGTGGAACTTCTGCATGTACAAGTTCGTCGTCTTCCGCCGTCCGGCGCACGATGCGCTGCCCGCGATCGAGACGGTCTCCCCCGCCGCCGTGGCCGTCAGCACCGAGCCCGTCGACATCGTCCGCTGAGGGCCGCAGGCTCCCGGGCCCCGCTCGAGCCGCGTGCTAGCCTCGTCGAGTTCTTCCGACGGGGCACACCTCCCGTCGACGCCGCACCACCCGGAGGCTCCCATCGCCCGCTCGACGTTGCCCATCGCGGTCGTCGTCGTCACCCACTTCTCGGGTGAGGTCCTCCGCGCGTGCCTCGAGTCCGTGCCGGAGGCGACGGAGCACGACGTGCGCATCGTGGTGGTCGACAACCTGACCACGGACGACTCCGTCCGCAGCGTCGTCGAGCGCCTGCCGCAGGTCGAGTTCCACGAGACCGGGCAGAACCTCGGCTACGGCCGGGCCGTCAACTACGCGGTCGACCGCCTCGGGCCCGAAGTGGAGTGGATCCTGGTGACCAACCCGGACACGGTCTTCCTCCCCGGCTCGATCGACGCCCTCTACGCCGCCGCGACGGCGGACGACCGGATCGGCTCGATCGGGCCCCGGATCCTCGACTCCGACGGCACGATCTACCCCTCCGCCCGCGCTCTGCCCTCGCTCGGCACGGGCGTCGGGCACGCCGTCTTCGCCCACGTCTGGCCCGGCAACCCGTGGTCGGCGACCTACCGGCGCTCGCGCGCGGTCGAGACCCTCCGCCACGGCCGGATGGAGGCGGGCTGGCTCTCCGGCGCCTGCGTGATGGTGCGCCGCACGGCCTTCGAGGAGATCGGCGGGTTCGACGACCGCTACTTCATGTACTTCGAGGACGTCCAGCTGGGCGACTCGCTCGGACAGCGCGGGTGGACCAACGTCTACCTCGCCGACGCGGTCGTCTCCCACCTCGGCGGGCACTCCACCCGCCTGGCCTCGGCGCGGATGCTCGCGGTCCACCACCGCAGCGCCTACCTCTACCTCGCGCAGAAGTACGGCGCCTGGTATCAGGCGCCGATCCGCGCGGCGGTCCGCGCCGGGCTGGGCGCCCGGGTCGCGCTGATGCGCCTGCGCTCGAAGAGCTGATCCGCTCCGATCGGGCGGGCCGCCTGGCCGGCGCCGGGCGGCCCGCCCACCGGATCGGCGGTCAGGACGCGGAGTCGAGCTCCGTGTAGAAGGCCCGCGCCTCGTCCCAGGTCGGCAGCAGGCCCTGCGCCTCGGCCTCGGCCAGCGTCGGTGCGTCGGTGTCCTTCGGCGAGAGGAGCAGCTCGCCGGCCTCCTCCGGGAAGCGCAGGCCGATCTGCTCGTCGAGCGGGTCGATCCCCTTTTCCCGCACCGGGTCGAAGGTGGCGTTCACGAGGTACGAGACCACGGCGCCCTCGGTCAGCGCCACGAAGGCGTGCGCGACCCCCTCGGCGATGTAGACGGAGCGGCGGTCGACGTCGTCGAGCAGGATCGACTCCCAGCGCCCGAAGGTCGGCGACCCGACGCGCACGTCGATCACGTAGTCGACGACCGCGCCGGAGAAGCACGAGACGTACTTGGCCTGCGACGGCGGGATCTGCGCGAAGTGGATGCCGCGGACGGTGCCGCGCCGCGAGACGGAGGTGTTGCCCTGCCGCAGCGAGAGCGGGTGCCCGACCTTCTCGGCCAGGCGGTCGAAGCGGTAGAACTCGTAGAAGACCCCGCGATCGTCGGGGAACTGGCGCGGAGTCACTTCGTAGACGTCGGGGATGTCGAGATCTCGGATCTGCACGGTCGCCAGTTTAACGACGGCGTGTCACGGGCCCGCGACGCCTCTCTGCGCCACCCGGCGGCGTGCCGGAGCGCCGACCGTCGGCCGACGGACCGCTCGGGCATGATGAGGAGGTGACCTTCCTCCTCACGGGCGCCTCCGGCATGCTCGGCACCGACCTGCGCGCGGCCCTCGGCTCCCGCCCCAGCACCGCCCTCGGCCGCTCCGACCTCGACGTGACCGACCTCGACGCCGTGCGCGCCGCCGTCGCGGGACACGACGCCGTGGTGAACTGCGCCGCGTACACCCGCGTCGACGACGCCGAGACCGACGAGGAGGAGGCGCACCGCGTCAACGCCGTCGGAGCGCGCAACCTCGCCCTCGCCACCGCCGAGACGGGAGCCGCACTCGTGCAGGTCTCCACCGACTACGTCTTCGACGGCTCCGCGACGACCCCCTACTCCGAGGACCACCCCCGGAACCCGATCTCGGCCTACGGCCGCACGAAGGCCGAGGGCGAGCGCCTGGTGCTCGAGGCCAACCCGGAGCGCGGGTACGTCGTCCGCACGGCCTGGCTCTACGGCGAGCACGGCGGCAACTTCGCTAAGACGATGGTGCGACTGGCGGGCGCGCACGAGACGCTGACCGTGGTCGACGACCAGCACGGCCAGCCCACCTGGACCGCCGACCTCGCCGCGCGCCTGATCGAGCTGGTCGACGCGGAGGCCCCGGCCGGCGTCTACCACGGCACCAGCTCCGGCGAGACGACCTGGCTCGGCTTCGCCCGTGCCGTCTTCGCCAAGGCGGGCCTGGATCCCGAGCGCCTGCGCCCGACCGACAGCGGCTCGTTCGTCCGCCCCGCTCCGCGTCCGGCCTACTCGGTCCTCGGACACGACGGCTGGAGGCGGGCGGGCCTGCCGCCGCTGCGCTCCTGGCAGGACGCGCTCGCCGCCGCACCCCTCGAGGCGGTGACCCCGTGACCACCACTCTCCGCGTCGTCGTCGACCAGATGCTCGCCCGCGTGCCCGGCGGCATCGGCCGCTACACCGAGGAGCTCACCCGCGAGCTGATCGCGACGGCTCCCCGCGACTGCGAGGTGGAGGCCGTCGTCTCCGCCCACCCGCCCGAGAAGGAGGAGGAGCTGCGCCTGCGCCTGCCCGGCCTCGCGCGCATCCACCGGCTGCCGCTCGGGCGCCGCGAGCTCTCGCGCGCCTGGCAGTACGGGATCGCCATCCCGGCCGGCGGCGGCATGATCCACGCCCCGAGCCTCTTCGCACCGCTGCGCAGCCACGACGGGAGCGAGGGCGAGCAGATCGCCGTCACGATCCACGACACGGTGCCGTGGACGCATCCCGAGACTCTCACCCCCCACGGCGCGAAGTGGCACCGGGCGATGGCCAAGCGCGCCCGCAAGCACGCGGACGCCGTCGTCGTCCCCACTCACGCGGTCGCCCACCAGCTCTCCCAGCTGATGGACTTCGGCGATCGACTGCGCGTGATCGGCGGAGCCGTCGGCTCCGGCCTGGTCGTCCCGGAGGACGCCGACGAGCGCGCCACGGCGCTGGGCCTCCCCCCGGAGTACGTGCTGAGCGTCGGCACGCTGGAGCCGCGCAAGGGCCTGGTCTCGCTGATCGCGGCCTTCGGAGGAGCGTCCGCGCCGGCGATCCCGCTGCTCCTGGTCGGCCCGACCGGCTGGGGCGACCTCGACGTGGCCTCCGTCGCCGACGAGCAGGGCCTCGACGAGACGCGCGTGCGCGCCCTGGGAGTCCTCAGCGACGCCGACCTCGCCGTCGTCCTCTCCCGGGCCACCCTCTTCGTCTACCCGAGCATCGCCGAGGGCTTCGGCCTGCCCGTGCTCGAGGCGATGCACTTCGGAGTGCCGGTGGTGCACTCCGACGACCCCGCGCTGATGGAGGTCGCCGCGGACGCCGGCGTCGCCGTCGAGCGCGGCGACGCGAAGGACTACCCGGACCGCCTCGCCCTCGCCATGAGCAGCGTGCTCGCCGACACCGGGCTGCGCGAGCGGATGTCGGTGGCCGGCCGCGACCGCTCCCGCGCCTTCAGCTGGCGCGACTCCGCCGAGCGCGTCTGGGCGCTGCACGCCGACCTCTGAGGCGTGCGGCACCCGGCCGTCTACGGCGCGGAGTCGCCCGACAGTCCGGCGCTCACCAGCGAGTGCACGACGTCGTAGTCCGGGTCCTCCGGGTCGACGGCCGGCGGGACCAGCTCGATCGGATCCACCGGCTGCGACTTCGTCTTGAGCCCCAGCTGCACGAAGTAGCCGAGCATCCCCTGCGGGACGTCCGTCTTGATGACCTGGGACCCGGCGGACGCGACGTCCTGGAACTTGGCGAGGACGTTGCCCGGCTCGAACTGGGCGAGCAGCGCCTCCTGCACCTGCCGCTGGCGCGCCATCCGGTCGTAGTCGCTCGTGGTGTAGCGAGACCGGGCGTAGGCGAGGGCCTGCTCGCCGTTGAAGTGCCAGTGCCCGGGATCGATCCACTGGTTGACGCCCTGCATCACGCCGTCGGAGTCGGGCAGCCCGCCCAGGGGCAGCGGCTCGTCGGCGACGTAGTCGATGTCGATGCCGCCGAGCGCATCGATCAGCTGGGCGAAGCCCTCCATGTCGATCAGCGCGTAGTACTGGATCCTCAGATCGAGGATGCCCTCGACCGCGTCGCGCATCGCCTCGATGCCGGGCTCGCTGCCGTGGTCGACGGCGTCGGGGTAGAGCTCCGGGTGCTTCAGCTCGACCTCGGTGTAGACCGAATTGAGCTTGCAGACGTCGACGGCGCAGTTGTCGGTGTCGTAGCCGTCGGGGTAGAGCTCGTGCATCGGGCTGGTCTCGGGGAACGGGAAGTCGACGAACTCGCGCGAGACGCCGATGATCGAGGCCTTGCCGCTCGACGCGTCGATGCTGACCACCGAGATGCTGTCGGGGCGCAGACCGTCGCGGTCCTCTCCCGCGTCGCCGCCGAGGAGCATCACGTTGTAGCGGCCGTCGATCGGCTGCTCGATCGCTCCGCCGCCGAAGATCGACGACAGCGTCCCCCGTGTCACGCCGAGCAGGTAGGTGCCGTAGGCGGTGGTGCCGACCGAGATCGCCATCAGCGCGATCGTCGCGAACGCGAGCACGCCGCGCATCCGCGGGCGCACCCGGACGACGCGGATCAGGCGGAGGGTGTCGAGCGTCAGCACGGCCCAGACCACCCCGTAGACGACGAGCGCGGCCTGGAGCGCGAGCATCGAGACGTCGAAGGTCGCGAGCGTGTAGAGGCCGGTCGGGAAGACGAAGTAGAGGAGCACCGCGACCAGGAGGGCGACCCAGAGCCCGAGGGTGAAGCCGAGCCCCAGGCGCCCGAGCCGGCGGTTGCCCGCGAGGACCTGAGCGGACCCGGGCACCAGCAGGTTGACGATCAGCAGCCACCACGCCCGCCGCGTCATGAAGGCGCGGGAGGCGACGTCCGGGTGCCGCAGCGGCAGGGCGACGGCCGTCACAGGCCCGCCACCAGGGCGTCGTTCTTCGCGGCGACCTGCACCTCGAGGTCGGCGGCGAAGTCGTCGAGCGCTGCGGAGAGGGCGTCGTCCGCGGTCGCGAGGATCTTCACCGCGAGCAGTCCGGCGTTCCGCGCTCCGCCGATGGAGACGGCGGCGACGGGGACGCCCGCCGGCATCTGCACGATCGAGAGGAGGGAGTCGAGCCCGTCGAGGCGGGCGAGCGGGACCGGCACTCCGACGACGGGGAGCGAGGTCACGGCGGCGAGCATGCCGGGGAGGTGGGCGGCTCCGCCCGCCCCGGCGATGACGACCTTCAGGCCGCGGCCGCGGGCCTCGCGGCCGTACGCGATCATCGCCTCCGGGGTGCGGTGCGCGGAGACGACCCGGACCTCGTGCGCCACGCCGAATTCGGCGAGGACGGTGGACGCCGCCTGCATGACGGACCAGTCCGAGTCCGACCCCATCACGACGCCGACGAGCGGCGCGGGCCCGTTCACGAGCGCGTCCGCGCTCACGAGAGGGCTCCGGCAGGGGTCGGGGAGGTCGGCAGGCTCGTCACGGCGACCATCGTACGGGTCAGTCCGTGAGAACGGCCGCCGCCGCGCGAGCCTCGTAGACCACGAGGTCGAGGTCGTCGCCGCCGGCGTTCACGTGCCCGACCTTGCGGCCCGGTCGCGGCTCCTTGCCGTAGTTGTGCACCTTCACACCCGGGTGATCGGCGAGCACCCGCGGGTAGCGGTCGGTCAGCGACTCCCCCACCGGGCCGCCGAGCACGTTGACCATCACGGTCCACGGATCGCGGCAGCCCGTCGCGCCGAGCGGCAGGTCGAGGACCGCGCGCAGGTGCTGCTCGAACTGCGACGTGGTCGATCCGTCCATCGTCCAGTGGCCGCTGTTGTGCGGGCGCATGGCCAGCTCGTTGACCAGGATCCGGTCGTCCGTCGTCTCGAACAGCTCGACGGCCAGGACGCCGGTGACCCCGAGGCTGTCGGCGATCGTCTGCGCGATCTCGGCCGCGGCTGATGCGAGCCGGCCGGCGGACGCGGGGGCCGGAGCGATCACCTCGGCGCAGACCCCGTCGCGCTGCACCGACTCCACCACCGGCCAGAGGATGCTCTCGCCGGAGGGACGCCGGGCGACGAGCTGCGCGAGCTCGCGGCGGAAGCCCACCAGCTCCTCGACCAGGAGCGAGCCGCCCCGGCCGTCCTCGGCGAGGGCGGTGAACCAGTCGTCCGCCTCGTGGGCGCCGCGCACCACGCGCACGCCCTTGCCGTCGTAGCCGCCGCGCGCGGTCTTCACCACGGCGCTGCCGCCGTGCTCAGCCAGGAACTCCCCCAGCTCCTCGGCGGAGGAGACCTCGGCCCACTCGGGCACGGGCACGCCGAGCTCGGTCAGGCGGCGCCGCATCATCAGCTTGTCCTGGGCGAACAGCAGGGCGTCGGGGCCGGGGTGCACGGCGACGCCGCGGGCGACGAGCTCGCGGAGGATCGGCTGGGGAACGTGCTCGTGGTCGAACGTCACCACGTCCACGGTCTCGGCGAAGGCGAGCACGGTCGCCTCGTCGCGGTGGTCGCCGACCCGTGTCGCGGCGAGCCCCGCCGGGGCGCCCTCGCTCTCGGCGAGCACGGCGATCTCGATGCCGAGCTCCACCGCCGCGGGGATCATCATCCGGGCGAGCTGGCCGCCCCCGATCACGCCGACGCGCATGGCGCTCCTCCGTCTCCGCCCGCTGGCGCGGGGCGGCTCCATGCTACCGAGGCCCCGACGCGCTCACGCGGGTGGCGGCCACTCCGGCTCGAGAACGGGAGCCGCGCCGATCGCCTCCCGCAGCAGGTCGGCCGTGAGCTCCGGATCCGGCAGGTCCCGCAGCACGAACACCTCGGCTCCCGCCTGCAGGATCCGGACGTCCCCGCACCGGGCGAGGCGCTGGCCGAGGGAGCGCTCGACCACGACCTCCATCCTCCGATCGAAGACCACCTCGGCCCGCCGGATCGACGCCACGCCCCGGCGCGCGCTGAGGCCGGAGGCGGTGACGCGGTAGCGCACGCTCGCCCAGCCCGCGATCCCGGGAGCGCAGAGGAGCAGCACCAGAAGTGCGGTGCCGAGCCCGATGATCCAGCGCTGCAGGGCGAGCTCGAACTGCGCGGCGAAGTAGAAGCCCGTCCAGGTGAGCAGGAGGAGGCCGACGACCGGTGCGACCGCCCGGCGGGCGCGCGGGGTCAGCCGCGCCAGCTCGCGGTCGGCGGGGTCGGTCCTGGCCATCAGGAGCGCAGGTGCGTGACGTCGCCGGCCGTGAACGAGCGCAGCGCGCCGCCCTGCTCGAGCAGGAGCGAGCCGTCCGGGGCGAGTGCGGCGGCGGTCCCCTCCTCCTGCGTGCCGTCGGGCAGCTCGAGCCGGACGCGCGTTCCGAGGGTGCCGCAAGAGGCGCGGACGGCGGCGGCCGCTCCGGAGGCCTCGGCGTCGCCCTGGGCGAGCAGCGGAGCCAGCAGCCCCTGGAATGCGGTCAGGAACGCGGCGAGCACCTCGTCGGCGCTCGTCGTCCGTGCTCCGGCGAGGGCGAGCGAGGTGGCGGTCGGGACCGGCAGCTCCGCCTCCGTCAGCAGCAGGTTCACACCGGTGCCGACGACGACCCGCCCGTCCGGCAGGCGCTCGGCGAGGATCCCCGCGACCTTCCGGCCGTCGATCAGGACGTCGTTGGGCCACTTGACGGCGACGTCCCCGTCGACGAGGGGTGCGAGGGCCCGGGCGAGAGCGGCGCCGGCCACGAGCGGCAGCCAGCCGGAGGCCTCGGCGCCGAGGGCGGAGGCGTCGACCAGAGTCGAGGCCGCGAGCGTGCGGCCCGCGGGCGCCTGCCAGACGCGCCCCAGCCGGCCGCGCCCGGCGCGCTGGTCGCCGGTGGCGACGACGGAGAGGTGCGGCCACGCGGCGGGGTCGGCGGCCGCCCGCTCGCGGAGCTCGTCGTTCGTCGACCCCGCCGACTCGAGCGCGAGGACGCGGGGGGAGACAGCGGAGGAGAGCGGGAGGAGCATGCCGCCACGGTAGCGGCGGCTCCCGCGAGGCCGCTCCGAGCGCCGCTCGCGACGTCCCGCCCTTGTCCGGATCCTCCCGTTCGGAGCGGCCCTCCCTGTGCGAGTGCGACAAGAGGAGGCGTCCGCCCCGCCGGTAGGGTGAGCGGGTGACCGCGAACACCGAACGTCCCGCGCCCGATCTGTACACGACCGCGGGGAAGATCGCGGACCTCAGGAACCGCTACCACGAGGCCGTCACGGCCAGTGGCGAGGCGGCGATCGAGAAGCAGCACGCCAAGGGCAAGATGACCGCACGGGAGCGGATCGACACCCTCCTCGACCCGGGCTCGTTCGTCGAGCTGGACGAGTTCGTCCGCCACCGCACCCACGCCTTCGGCATGGAGAAGAAGCGACCCTACGGCGACGCCGTCGTCACCGGCACCGGCACCATCCACGGCCGCCAGGTCGCCGTGTACTCGCAGGACTTCACGATCTTCGGCGGCTCGCTCGGCGAGGTGGCCGGCGAGAAGATCATCAAGGTGATGGACCTCGCCCTGAAGACCGGCGTCCCGATCATCGGCATCCTCGACTCCGGCGGAGCACGGATCCAGGAGGGCGTGGTCGCCCTCGGCAAGTACGGCGAGATCTTCCGCCGCAACACCGCGGCGAGCGGCGTGATCCCCCAGATCTCGATCATCTGCGGCCCTGCCGCGGGAGGCGCGGTCTACTCCCCCGCCCTGACCGACTTCGTGATCATGGTCGACAAGACCAGCCAGATGTTCGTCACCGGGCCCGACGTGATCAAGACCGTCACCGGCGAGGACGTCGGCATGGAGGAGCTCGGCGGCGCGCTGACCCACAACAAGATCTCGGGCGTCTCGCACTACCTCGCGAGCGACGAGAACGACGCGCTCGACTACGCGCGGACGCTCCTCTCCTTCCTCCCGGACAACAACCTGTCGCCTGTCCCCGTCTTCGAGACCGAGGTCGACCTCGAGACGACCGACGCGGACCGCTTCCTCGACACGGTCATCCCGGACAGCCCGAACCAGCCGTACGACATGCGCGCCGTCATCGAGCACATCGTCGACGAGGGCGACTTCCTCGAGGTGCAGCCGCTGTTCGCGCCGAACATCGTGATCGGCTTCGGCCGCGTCGAGGGCCGCTCCGTCGGCATCATCGCGAACCAGCCGAGCGCCATGGCGGGCACGCTGAACATCGAGGCGGGCGAGAAGGCGTCCCGCTTCGTCCGCTTCTGCGACGCGTTCTCGCTGCCGATCCTGACCCTGGTCGACGTCCCGGGCTATCTGCCCGGCACCGACCAGGAGTGGACCGGCGTCATCCGCCGCGGCGCGAAGCTGCTCTACGCCTACGCCGAGGCGACCGTGCCGCTGGTCACGGTCATCCTGCGCAAGGCCTACGGCGGCGCGTACATCGTGATGGGGTCCAAGCAGCTGGGAGCCGACATCAACCTCGCGTGGCCGACCGCCGAGATCGCCGTCATGGGAGGCCAGGGCGCGGTGAACATCCTCTACCGCAACGAGATCCGCAAGGCGGAGGAGGCCGGCGAGGACGTCGCAGCCGTCCGGACGCGCCTGGCGAACGAGTACACCTACAACGTCGCGAGCCCGTTCCTCGCGGCCGAGCGCGGCGAGCTCGACGGCGTGATCGAGCCCTCGGCGACGCGTGTCTCCGTCATCAAGGCGTTGCGGGCGCTGCGCACCAAGCGCGCCAACCTGCCCGCGAAGAAGCACGGCAACATCCCGCTCTGACCCGACTCGCTCGGACGCCGCGGCAGGAGACGGGAGACCGTCCGTGCCGCGGCGTTCCGCTGCGACCGCCTCCTCACGGGGCGGAGGGGCGGAACGATCAGTCGGAGGAGCCGGGGCCGGTCCGTCGGACAGCGGACTCCGCGGGAGCATCGGGCCGCACGACGGGAGCGGCCGGCTCCGCGGCCGGAGCACCCAGCTCCCCTGTCGCGGAATCGGGCTCCGCTTCCCGGGCATCCGCCCTCGCAGCCGGAGCACCCGCCTTCACCCCAGGACCGTCCGGCTCGGCTGTCGGAGCACCCGCCTTCGCCGCAGGAGCGCCTGCCCTGGCGGCCGGAGCATCCGGCTTCGCCGCGGACGCCTCGGACGGCTTCTCCTCCGGCTTCGCCCCGACCACCCGCGCGAACGCCAGCGCCTGCGCGGCGGAGAGGTCGGGCAGATAGGCGCGACCCAGCGCGGCTCCGATCCGGGGCAGCTGCAGCGCGTCGGGGTAGGTCATCCAGAGGCCCGCGTAGCGCGGGTGGAACTTGGCCTTGAAGCGGAACAGCGACGTGAAGCCGTAGGCCGGCTCGAGCGTCCGCGAGAGGAACTCGAGCAGGCGCGAGAGGACCGTCGGCTCCGGAGGCTCCTCCCCCTCCTCGACCGGTGCGGTGGCGAGCGGTGCGCCCGAGAGCGAGAGGAACTCGGCGCCCTCCTCCTTGACGCGCAGCGCCGCGGAGGCGATGAGGAACTCCATGATGCCGGGCATCGAGTCGTCGGAGCGGCGCATGAAGTCGAGGGTCCAGCCGACCACGCGCCCCTCCCGATGCACGGGCAGCCAGCTCGTCACCCCCTGCAGCACGCCGTCCGGTCCGACCGCGAGCAGGAGGGCGACGTCGGGATCGCGGACCTCGTCGATCCCACCGAGGGTGAAGCCCATCTCGGGCAGCGCCTTCTCGGCGACCCAGCGCTCCGACAGGTCGACGATCTGGTTGGCCATGCCGAGGGAGAGCTCGGGCCAGCTGGTCCACTGCGCCTCGATGCCCAGCTTGATGCCGCGCGTGAGCGGGTAGCGCACCTTCTGCCACCGCTTGCCGGTGAGCTCGAAGGAGGAGAGCTCGATGATCGTCTCCTCGCCGACCGAGAGGCGCGACCAGCCGAGCCGGTCGAAGACGGGGAGCAGCTCGTCGTGGATGCTGTAGAAGACGGGCGTCCAGCTGCGCTCGTCGCAGAAACGCACGAACTCGGCCACGACGTCCTCGCGCCGCTCGGGAGCGCAGGCCGGGTCGGAGAGGGTGATCGCCACGCCGCCGATCACCCGGTAGGCGACTCCGCCGGTCCCGTCGGCCGAGATCCAGTGCGCGTTGCCCTCCCAGGTCCCCTGATGGCCGAGGCTGCCGGCGCCGTGCAGGGACAGGAGCGCGCGGTACCGCGCCTCGTCGCCGCGGTTCCGCTGCACGTCGGTGGCCCGGAGCAGGGCGACCACCGCGACGACGACCACGAGCCAGAACACCGGGCCGACCCACTCGAAGACGATCCGCGCGACGGGCTCCCGCGGCACGGCGAGCAGTCCGGCGCCGCCGAGGAAGCTCACCGGGACGAAGCGCAGCAGCCCGTCCAGGAGGAGTCTCCCGAGGCCCAGGAGCGGCTCGAAGCTCGTGCGCACGCCGGCCGAGAGCGCCAGGTAGCCGCCGAGGGACACGACGAAGGCGATGGCGACGACCCGCGTCCAGAGCCTCGCGGCGGCACGGGGCGCGCGGATGCGGAAGTGCCTCCTCCCGATCACGAGCATCGCCACGACGGCCAGCGGCACCAGCACCGTCGTCGCCACCCAGAGCAGGTACTCGGCGTAGTACAGGAACTCGGGGTGACGGGCGGCGCGCTGGAGGGAGAAGACCTCCAGGATCGCGATCGCGATGTTCACCCCGACCGCCAGCAGCAGGCCCAAGCGGCGCCCGGAGCGCAGGCCGTAGGCGGCGACGAGCAGGAGGACGAGCGGGACGAACGTCAGCAGGATCGGCCCGGGGGCGACCAGGCTCAGCTTCACGTGGTGCGCGCAGTGCCGGAGGGCGCGGCTGCACGGGTCCTCGAGGTCCGTCGTCCCCGTGAAGGCGCTCTGCAGCAGTCGGCCGAGGAACGAGAACGGACCGTAGCCCGAGTCGGAGAGGACGGCGACGAGCGGACCGATCGCGGTGACGACGACGACCGCCGCCAGCAGCCCCCGGGACTCGCGGTGCGAGCTCGGCGCCGGACGCTGCGGACGCAGCCCCGACGCTCCCCGCGCGAGCACCGCGCCGAGCACGAGCCCCGCGCCGCCCGCGAGGAGCCGGTACGCGTCGGCGGAGTCGCCCGCGTAGAGCACGAACATCAGCACGACGGCGAAGACGGTCACCCGGAGCCTGCGACGCCACAGAGCGCCCATGAAGGCGGTCGAGGCGATGAGGGCGCCGACCGCGCCGATCAGCGGGTCGAAGGTGTGGTCGCCGACGGTGTCGCCCGCCCACCACTCCCCGACGAGAGCGCCGATCGACTGCACGGAGGACCCGACGACGATCCCGACGGCGCCTGTCACGAGGAAGGCGAGGAGGGTGCGGGCCGAGCCGAGGCGGCGCTCCGCGGCGAGGAGCATCGGGAGCACCAGCACGACGTCCAGGAGCAGCTGCAGCGGGTCCGCCGCGATCAGGAGGGCGGTCACCGCCGTCCACGGACGGCCGTCGAGGGTCGTCATCGGGCCCGCCGCCCACCAGGCCGTCGTCTCGGCTCCCGCGGGGGCGACGAGCGTCCCCGTGATCGCGCTCGCGGCCAGGAGGACCAGGACGACCGAGACGGCCGCCGGCGACCTCCGGACCAGCAGACGCAGGGGGCGCAGCGCCGCGGCACCGCTCCTCGGGAACCACGTCGGCATGCGGGGACGCTCCTGTTCGCAACGGACGGACGACGCTCCGGCGGCATCCGGCGTCAGCATAGCCATGCCCCGCCGACCGGCGCCGTGAACGGCATGCGATAGCGTCACGGGATGACCGCCTCCGACTCCGCACCCGCCGTCGTCATCTCCACCCCCGGCCTCGACGCCGCCGAGATCGCCGCCGTCACGGCCGTCGTCACCGCACTGACCTCGCGCACCGAGGCCGAGCCGGAGACCCCGCAGGAGCTCAGCGGCGGCTGGAACGACCGCGCCGCGGCGGTCCGCGGGCCGCTCCGGCCGGCACCCGGAGCGTGGCGCTCCTTCTCCGGCTGAGCGGACTCGCAGACGCAGCCCGTCGGGGAACGAGCGATCCGCGACGCGGAACGTGAAATTTGTCCCCCGATTAGTCCCCTAAAGTGCTGACTATGCGCCTCCTGGCGGAGCGAGCACACTAGTGGACGTACGGTGCTCCTCCTTCGGAAGGGGCACCGCCAATCACTCGCCGACCAGGGTAAGCAGGCGGGTGTGTTGGGGGCGAGTGAGGGTAATATTCGGGTTGTTACCCTCACTCGGGGTTTGACGGCGGGCCGGGCCCCCTCTTCGGAGGAGTGGACGGCCCGCCGCACTCCGTTAACGGGCTTTCGTCCTGACGCGCTCGGCGCTCAACGGGCTCCGCTCATGACGGCTCTGCTCACGCTCGTGCCGCGCCGACGATCGGTCCGCGCCGAGAGACCGGGTGCGCCAGGACCTGAGCCGTGCTGAGAGCCGGAGCGTACCGACCGCGGCACCGATCCGACATCCGCACGCCCTCCGGGGCGGGTCGCCGCCGGTCGCTGCGCAGGCGGACGGCCGCGCCGTCCCGCGCGCGCTCCGCCGCTCAGACGTCCCGTCCGCCGACGCCGTCGCGCCGGATCTCGACCCAGGCGTCGACCTCGTCCCCCGCGTCGTCGGAGCCGAGGGCGCCCGCGCTGCCGTCGCCGGCCGTCCGCAGGCCCACCACTGTGACCGCCGAGGCCGAGTCGGCCGACGCGGTGCGCACCACCACGCGGTCGACCTCCTCGCGGATCCCGCTCAGAGCCTGGGCGAGCTCCCCCAGCACCCGTCGGCTCTCGCCCTCGGAGGTGCGGTCGAGGCCGCCGTCGTCGAGCACCAACACGGTCACCCCCCGCCGCCGCGCGTCGAGCACGAGACGCCGCACCTCGTCGTCCAGCAGCCGCCGGCCGCGGATCTCGTCGCGCACGGCCGCCTCGAGCAGCCGGCACTCGCGCCGCTCCTCGTCGGTGAGGCCCGGTCCCGGCTCGGCGATGCGCAGCAGCATGTCGGCGGCGAGGGCGCGGGTCTGCTCCAGCCGGACCTCGCGCTCCGTGAGGTGCGCCTCCTCCGCGGCCCGCCACGACGCGGCCGCGCGCTCGGCCGCCTCGAGCACGCGCGCCTCAGAGCCCGCGCGCCCGAGCTCGACGATGAGCAGCTGCGCGATCGCGACCCAGGCGATCCCCCCGACGACGCCGAGAGTGGCCAGCGCGGCCGGGCCGGCCCAGAACACGGTGTGCACGATCAGGAAGCCGACGCCGACCCAGGCGCAGGCCGCGCGCCGGCGGGCGCACACGATCGTCATGAGGGTGCCGACCGCGGCGATGTACCAGGTGGAGTAGCCGTTGGAGGCACCCGGATCGAGCGAGGGCGCGACCAGCAGCGGCAGAGCGACGGCGACCGCGGTCATCCCGACCGCGGCGGGCAGGGCGAGCCGGGTCGTCGCTCCCGGCCAGAGGGCGACGACGGTCGCCGCGACGTACAGCGCGACCGCGACGAGGTCGGCCGGCGTGGCCGGGGAGATGCGGAAGGAGAAGAAGGCGAGCACCACGTGGTACAGCGAGAAGCCGGCGCCGAGCGCCTGGAGCAGGGGGCGCGGGTAGGCGATCACGGCCCTCCTCCCGCGTCCGCCCGCCAGGAGAGGACGACACGGGTGCCCTCGCCCGGAGTCGAGTCGACCCACGCCGATCCCCGCGCGTTGTGCACCCGCTCGAGGATGGAGAGCCGGATGCCCAGCCGCTCGCGCGGGACGTCGGCGAGCCGGAAGCCGCGGCCGTCGTCCTCCACCACGACCTCCACCGCGCCGTCGCCCAGCAGCCCGTGCACGGCGCGGTGGACGCTGCCGCTCGGACCCGCGTGCTGAACGCTGTTGGCGAGCGCCTGCCAGACCGCGCCGAGCAGCGCCTCGGCCACCGGGCGCGGCAGCGTCGTCGCGCGCGGATCCACTCCGTCGGCCGTCGCGACTGCGATCTCGGTCCCGAAGGTGGACGCCGCGTGGGCGAGCTGGCGCTGCAGGAGCTCGAGCGGGACCAGCCCCTCGGGCGGCTCCGGCTCGTGGTCGGGCAGCAGCACGGCGAGGGTGCGCTGCGCCATCGAGGAGACCAGCGCACGCTCGGCCGGCGACTCGGCGGAGGCGGCGGAGAGCAGCGTCGCAAGCACGTTGTCGTGCACCAGGGCGTCGACCTCGACCCGCTCCACCTCGCCGGCGTGCTGGCGCATCGCCGCCTCGTACTGCTCCATGGCCGTCGTCTGCGCGCGATCGATCTGGTCGGCCGACTGCCGGAGCACGGTGATCAGCACCAGCATCACGAAGCCGACGATGCCCACGTAGGCGGCGTCGAGGATCGCGCGGGTCGGCTCCGCCCCGCCGCCGGAGGGGAGGACGCGCAGCAGCCCGAACAGCACGGTCGTCACCGACACGTACGCGATCGCGATCCGGAGGGGAGCCGCGATCGTGCAGAAGGCGGTGCCGATGGTCAGCAGGTACCAGATCCACGGGGTCTCGCGGTCCGCGCCCCCGGTGGCGACGGCGGCCGGCCAGGTCAGGAGGGCCACGAGGACACCGACCGCGACCAGGACCGCCGTGATCCGCGTGCCCCGCCGCAGCACGGCGGTGACCACGGCGGCGGTGAGCGATCCGAAGACCAGCACCAGCACCGGCCAGGCCACCTCGGGGCGCAGCAGGGGCAGCTGGGCGAGGATCGGCGGGACGGTCTGCACGCCGAAGCCGAAGCCGAAGAACGACACGACCGTGCTGATGATCCGGTCGATCCGCTCGCGCCCGGCGTTGCGGCGGGCGATCGGCGCCTCAGCGCCCGCCATCGCCGTCGTCCGGGTCGATGCCCGGCAGGATGCCGTCCTCCACCGCGCGCCGCAGCAGATCGACCTTCGTCGGGGCGGGACGGCCGATCTCGACGTACTTGTCGCGGATCCGGTCGAGGTACTCCTTCGCCGTCGACACCGAGATCTGCAGCCGCTCGGCCACCAGCTTCAACGGCAGCCCCGAGGCGTAGAGGTGCAGGACGTCGCGCTCGCGACGACCGAGCACGGCCCGCGCGAAGTCGTCGTCGGCGTCGATGGCCGAGGCCCACTCCAGATTGTTGAGGACCTCGCCGCGGGCGACGGTGCGGATGGCGGCGACGACCGTCGACATGGGCGAGGACTTCGGGATGACGCCGGCCGCTCCCGCGGCGAGCGCCTCCCGCACGGCCACGACGCGGTCGGCGATGCTGTGGACGAGGACGGCGGAGCCGCGCACCTGCCCCCACTTGACGTTGCTGGTGATGCTCGAGCCGTCGTTCAGGGACAGGTCGAGGACGAGCACCTCGATCTCGGCGCCGCCGATCGTGCTCTCGAGGGCCTGGACGGTCTCGGCGGCGGCGACCACCTGCATCCCCGCGCTCTCGACGGCGGCGGCCACGCCCAGGCGCACCGACTCGTGGTCGTCCACGATCGCCACGCGCACGCGCGGGGCCTCGGCTGCGTCGACGTGGGGCTCCATCCCGCCCATGGTACGCAGGCGCGGGCCCGCGGTCAGTCCTCTCGGCGGACCAGTCGCGCAACGGCCTCCACGTGGGAGGTGTGCGGGAAGAGGTCGAAGCCCTCGAGGCGCTCCAGCTCGTAGCCGGACCCGGTCAGGGCGCCCACGTCGCGGGCGAGCGCGACCGGGTCGCAGGCGACGTAGACGAGCTGCGCCGGCCGCAGCTCCGCCAGAGCGTCGGTGACCGCTCGGCCGGCGCCCGAGCGCGGCGGGTCGAGGACCACGGTCGCCGCGCGCCACCGCGCCCGCTCGCGCGCATCGGCCTGGGCGACGACGTCGCGGAGGTAGCGGTCGACGCGGGCGGTCACCGCGCGGGCGCCGACCTGGTCGGCCAGGTTCTCGAGCGCGTGCTCGGTGGCGCGGGAGTCACTCTCGACGCTGGTCACGCGCACTCCGGCGCCGAGGCGGTCGGCCAGCGCCGCGGCGAGCAGGCCCACCCCGCCGTAGAGGTCGTGGTTGGCGGCCGACGGGTCCGCCGCATCCGCGTCGACGGCGGCCTGCACGGCCTCGAAGAGCGCGGCGGCGGCTCCGCGGTGCACCTGCCAGAAGCCGGTGCGGTCGACCCGGAAGGTGCGGTCGGCGACGAACTCGCTCACCACCGTGCGGTCGCGGCGGGCGCGCTTGTCGGAGGGGTCGTGCACGAGCACCGCGGCCCCCTCGGACCCGGCCGCGTCGACGAGGTCGACCACCGAGCCGGGAGCGAGGCGCTCGCCGAGCGGTGCGGCCAAGGAGGAGTCGGCGGTCGCGAGGGGCAGCGACTCCACGGTGACGACGTGGTGGCTGCGTGCCGCGTAGGGGCCGACCCGTCCGTCGTCGTCGACGTGGAGGCGGTTCCGCGTGCGCCAGCCGAGGCCGCCGGACGCGTCGTCCCCGCCGATCGGCGAGACCTCCACCTCGACCTCGCGACGGGCGAAGCGGGAGAAGGAGTCGACGAGCACGAGGCGCTTCAGCTCGCGCTGGTAGGCCAGGTCGGCGTGGCCGAGCTCGGCGCCGCCGACGCGCTCCCCCGGGCGGCGGTCGAGGGCGGCCTCGGGCCAGACGTGCTCCACCCGGTGCTCGGACGCCTCGAGCACCTCGAGCGCCTCGGCACGCCAGAAGCTGTCGTGCCGGACCTCGCTGATCCGCGCCCGCACGCGCTCGCCGGGGAGGACGTCCGGGACGAAGACGACGCGGCCCTCGTGCCGGGCGACGAACACGCCGCCGTGGGCGACGTTGCTAATGTCGAGCTCGATCTCGGTCCCGAGTGCGTCGTCGGCCCCGTCGGGGCGGGCGGATGCTCGGGACGGGGTCTGTGCCATCCGTCGAGCATCCCACAGCGTGGGCCCGGCCGCAGGGAGCCCTCGTGCGCCTCTACCTCGCCTCCACCTCCCCCGCGCGCCTCGCGCTGCTGCGGGCCTCCGGGATCGAGCCCGTCGTCGTCCCCTCCGAGGTGGACGAGCCCGCGGCCGTCGCCCGGGCCGAGCAGGAGCGGGGCGCGGCGCTGGACGCGGACGCCACCGTCTCGCTGCTCGCCCGCGCCAAGGCGCACGCCGTCCTGCGCCCGGACATCGACGGTCTGGTGCTCGGCGGCGACTCCGCGTTCGTCCTCGACGGCGTCGTCCACGGCAAGCCGCACGAGCCCGAGCGGGCCCGGGAGCGCTGGCGCGCCCAGCGCGGACGCACCGGCCGCCTCCACTCCGGCCACTGGCTCGTCGACCACCGCGGCGGGAGGATCGTCGCCGAGGCCGGAGCGGTCACCTCCGCCGCCGTCACGTTCGCCGACGACATCGACGACGCCGAGATCGACGCCTACGTCGCCACCGGCGAGCCCCTCGAGGTGGCCGGCGCCTTCACCATCGACGGCCGCGGCGCCGGCTTCATCACCGCGATCGAGGGCGACCCCTCGACGGTGATCGGGATGTCGGTGCCGACCCTCCGCACTCTGGTGCGGAGCCTCGGGGTCGACTGGACCGCGCTCTGGAACCGCTGAGGCCCGTCCCGCCCTTGTGAGGAACCGACGAAGGCCCTCCGCTTCTTTGTGGTGAGCCGCGCCGGGCCGGGCGGAGCCGCCCCCTAGGGTTGAGGACCATGCCGAAGATTACGAAGGTGCTCGTCGCCAACCGGGGCGAGATCGCCGTCCGAGTCATCCGCGCCGCCCGCGACAGCGGGATCGCCTCCGTGGCCGTCTACGCCGACCAGGACCGCGACGCCGTGCACAGCCGCCTCGCCGACGAGGCCTACGCCCTCGGCGGGACGACCAGCGCCGAGACCTACCTCGTCATCGACAAGCTGCTCTCGGTGGCGCGCCGCTCCGGTGCCGACGCCGTGCACCCCGGCTACGGCTTCCTCGCCGAGAACGCCGACTTCGCCCGCGCCGTCATCGACGCCGGCCTGATCTGGATCGGCCCCGGCCCCGAGGCCATCGAGCGCCTCGGCGACAAGGTCTCGGCCCGCCACGTCGCCGAGAAGGTCGGCGCGCCGCTCGCCCCGGGAACCCTCAACCCCGTCTCCGGTGCCGCCGAGGTGCTCGAGTTCGTGGACCAGTACGGCCTCCCCGTCGCGATCAAGGCGGCCTTCGGCGGCGGCGGTCGCGGCCTCAAGGTCGCCCGCGAGCGCGACGAGGTCGAGGAGCTGTTCGCCTCCGCCACGCGCGAGGCCGTCGCCGCCTTCGGCCGCGGCGAGTGCTTCGTCGAGAAGTACCTCGACCAGCCGCGCCACGTCGAGACCCAGTGCCTGGCCGACGCGCACGGCAACGTCGTCGTGGTCTCCACCCGCGACTGCTCCCTCCAGCGCCGCCACCAGAAGCTCGTCGAGGAGGCGCCCGCGCCGTTCCTGACGGACGCGCAGAACACCGAGCTCTACCGCGCCTCGAAGGCGATCCTGCAGGAGGTCGGCTACCTCGGCGCCGGAACCTGCGAGTTCCTGATCGGCAAGGACGGCACGGTGTCCTTCCTCGAGGTGAACACCCGCCTCCAGGTCGAGCACCCCGTGTCGGAGGAGATCACCGGCATCGACCTCGTGCGCGAGCAGTTCCGCCTTGCCGAGGGCGGCGTGCTCGACTACGACGACCCGGCGCCCCGCGGCCACTCCTTCGAGTTCCGCATCAACGGCGAGGACGCGGGCCGCGGCTTCCTCCCCGCTCCGGGCCCGGTGCACGTCTTCAAGGCCCCCGGCGGACCCGGCGTCCGCGTCGACTCCGGTGTCGTCGCCGGCGACGTGATCTCCGGCTCCTTCGACTCGCTCCTCGCGAAGCTGATCGTCACCGGCGACAGCCGCGAGCAGGCGCTGGAGCGCTCGCGCCGCGCCCTCGCCGAGTTCGAGGTCACCGGACTGCCGACCGTCCTCCCCTTCCACCGCGCGATCGTCGAGGACCCGGCCTTCGCCCCCGAGGGCGGCGCGCCCTTCACGATCTACACCCGCTGGATCGAGACCGAGTTCGAGAACACGATCCCGGCCTGGAGCGGCGAGCCCGGAGCGACCGACGAGCCGGCGGCCCGCCGGAACGTGGTCGTCGAGGTCGACGGGCGCCGCGTCGAGGTCACTCTCCCCGGCGACCTGGTCGGCTCGGGACCCGCCCGCGGGGCCGCTGCCGCCTCCCCGAAGCGCCGCGGCTCCTCCTCCGTCAGCACCGTCACGGGCGACTCCGTCGCCTCGCCCATGCAGGCCACCATCGTCAAGGTCGCCGTCGCCGAGGGCGACACGGTCGTCACCGGCGACCTGGTCGTCGTCCTCGAGGCGATGAAGATGGAGCAGCCGCTCACCGCCCACAAGGACGGCGTCGTGAAGGGCCTCGACGCGACGGCCGGAGCGACCGTCCCCGCGGGACACGTGCTCCTCCAGATCGTCTGAGCCCGTTCCGGGCCGCTCCCCGCGCGGCCCGGCGCGGTCGGCTCCTCGACGTGAGTGGTATCGCCGAGCGGGTCGAGTCGCGCTGCGGTCAATCGCTTCGCACGCGATTCCCGGTCGTGCGCTCTGCCGATGAAGGGCCGCACCCCGCGCGGCCCGGCGGAGTGGCGCGTCAGGTGACGATGTGCATGGCGCGCGCGGCGTCCGAGATCGAGCCGGTGAGGCTCGGGTAGACGGTGAAGGCCCGCGCGACCTGGTCGACGGTCAGGCGGTGCTCCACGGCGAGGGCGAGCGGGAAGATCAGCTCGCTCGCCTTCGGAGCGACGATGACGCCTCCGATGACGGTGCCGGAGCCGGTGCGCGCGAACAGCTTGACGAAGCCGTCGCGGATGCCCATCATCTTCGCCCGCGGGTTCGCGGCGAGCGGGAGCTTGTAGATCTCGCCCTGCGCGATGCCCTCCTCGATCTCGCGCTGGCTCCATCCGACGGTCGCGATCTCGGGCTGCGTGAAGATGTTCGCCGCGACGTTGCGCACCTCGGTCGGGTTCACGGCGTCGCCCATCGCGTGGAACACGCCGGTGCGGCCCTGCATGGCGGCGACGGAGGCGAGCGGGAGGAACGTGGTGCAGTCCCCGGCCGCGTAGATCGAGGGGACGCTGGTGCGGGCGACGCGGTTGACGCGGATGTGCCCCGACTCCGTCAGCTGCACCCCCGCGTCCTCGAGGCCGATGCCCGCCGTGTTCGGCACGGAGCCGACGGCCATCAGGCAGTGCGAGCCCTCGACGACACGTCCGTCCGAGAGCACGGCCTGCACGCCCTTCTCGGTCCGCTCGACGCGGTCGGCGCGCGACTTCGAGAGCACGACCATGCCGTTGCGCTTGAAGACGTTCTCGATCACGGCGGCCGCGTCGGCGTCCTCCCCGGGCAGCACCTGGTCGCGGGAGGAGATGAGGGTCACGCGGGCGCCGAGCGCACGGTAGGCGGAGGCGAACTCCGCGCCGGTCACGCCGGAGCCCACCACGATCAGGTGCTCGGGGACGGACTTGAGGTTGTAGAGCTGGGTCCAGCTGAGGATGCGCTCGCCGTCGGGAGCCGCGGTCGGGAGCACACGGGGGCTGGCGCCCACCGAGACCACGATCGTGTCCGCCTCGATGCGGTCGAAGTCCATGCCCTCGCCGCCGGCCGCCGTGGAGACGATCAAGGCGTTCGAGCCGTCCAGGCGCCCGTCCCCCTGGACGATGCGCACGCCGTGGTGCACCAGGTTCGCGCGCATGTCCTCGGACTGCTGGCGCGCGAGCCCGAGCAGGCGCTTGTTCACCGTCGCCAGGTTGACCGCCACGTCCGGGCGCACCGGCTTGTTCTGCTCCGAGCGGGTGAAGAACTGCACGCCCAGGTCGGCGGCCTCGCCGATGGCGTTGGTGGCCTCCGCCGTCGCGATGAGCGACTTCGACGGGACGACGTCGGTGATGACGGCCGAGCCGCCCACTCCGACCCGCTCGACCAGGGTGACCTCAGCGCCGAGCTGCGCTCCCGCGATGGCGGCTTCGTAGCCGCCCGGCCCCCCTCCGAGTACAGCGATCCTCTGCGCGCGCTCGAACTCGTAAGCCATGCTTCCCATTGTCCTCTCTCACTGAGTGTTCGCCCAATCGCGGGGTGTCGGATCGGCCGCGGGAGTCGCCCTCCGCCGCCGCGCAGCCCCGTCGGTAGGGTGGGAGGATGGCCGACCAGACCCTGCACCCCCTCGACGCCCCCGACGCCGATCCCTTCGAGATCGCGGCCCGCGCGGCCGCTCAGATCGCCGAGGCGACAGGGGTCGAGAAGCACGACATCGCCCTCACCCTCGGCAGCGGCTGGGGCAAGGCCGCCGACGCGATCGGCGAGACGACCGCGACGGTGGAGGCCACCGAGATCCTCGGCTTCTCCAAGCCGGCCGTGCACGGGCACGGCGGCACCCTGCGCTCCGTCCTGCTCCCCACCGGCAGGCGCGCGCTGATCATCGGCGCCCGCACCCACTACTACGAGGGCTACGGCGTGCGCCGCGTCGCGCACAGCGTCCGCACCGCCGCCGCGACGGGCGCGACGGTGATGATCCTCACCAACGGCGCGGGCGGCATCAAGGAGCACTGGACGCCCGGGACCCCCGTGCTGATCAGCGACCACATCAACCTCACCGCCGACTCGCCGCTCGAGGGCGCGACGTTCGTCGACCTCACCGACCTCTACTCCTCGCGCCTGCGCGACCTCGCCCGGGGGACGCGTCCTGAGCTGGACGAGGGCGTGTACGTGCAGTTCCGCGGGCCGCACTACGAGAGCCCGGCCGAGGTGCAGATGGCGAGGATCATCGGCGGCCACATCGTCGGCATGTCGACCGCCCTCGAGGCCATCGCCGCGCGCGAGGCGGGCATGGAGGTGCTGGGCATGTCGCTCATCACGAACCTCGCCGCCGGCATCCAGAAGACCCCCCTCAGCCACGAGGAGGTGCTCGAGGCCGGCCGCGACGCCGAGGACGACCTCGCCCGCCTGCTCGCCGGGATCACGGGCGCCCTGTGAGCGCCGACGTCCGGGAGCTCGCCGAGGCCTGGCTCGCCCAGGACCCCGACCCGGAGACGCGGGAGGAGCTGGTCGGCCTGCTGACCGCCTCCGACTCGGGGGACGCCTCCGCCCGCGCCGAGCTCGAGGACCGCTTCGGCGCCCGCCTGGCGTTCGGCACCGCGGGCCTGCGCGGCGCCATCGCGGCGGGATCCAACCGGATGAACCGCGTGCTGGTCTCGCAGGCCGCCGTGGGCCTGGCCGACTTCCTGCTGGCGCAGGGCGTCCAGCGGCCCGTGGTCGTGATCGGCTACGACGGCCGGAAGAACTCGCGCGTCTTCGCCGAGGACTCCGCCGCGCTGATGGCGGGCGCCGGCGTGGACGCGGTGCTGCTGCCCCGGCTCCTGCCCACCCCCGTGCTGGCCTTCGCCGTGCGCCACCTCGGCGCCGACGCCGGAGTGATGGTCACGGCGAGCCACAACCCGCCGCAGGACAACGGCTACAAGGTGTACCTCGGCGGCGCCGACGAGGGCTCGCAGATCGTGCCGCCGGTCGACTCCGAGATCGCCGAGCGGATCCTCGCGGTCGCGCGGGACCGGCGCGTTCCGGAGCTGCCGCGCGGCGAGTACCGGCTCGCGGACGAGTCCGTGGTCGCCGCCTACATCGAGGCGACGGCAGCCGTCGGCCGCCAGTCCGCTCCGCTGCGCATCGTCTACACGGCGATGCACGGGGTCGGCTGGGAGACGGCGCACCGGGTGCTCTCCGCGGCGGGATTCGACGAGCCGGCCGTCGTGGTCGAGCAGATCGAGCCCGACGCGGCGTTCCCCACGGTCGCGTTCCCCAACCCGGAGGAGGCGGGCGCCCTCGACCTCGCATTCTCGACCGCGCGCTCCGGTCGCGCGCAGCTGATCGTGGCCAACGACCCGGACGCCGACCGCTTCGCCGCCGCCGTGCCCGACGCCTCCGCCCCGGAGGGCTTCCGGCGCCTCACCGGCAACGAGGTCGGAGCGCTGCTCGGCTGGCGCGCCGCCGAGCAGGTCCGCCGCGAGGGCCGCACCGGAGGAGCGCTCGCCTGCTCGATCGTGTCCTCCCCCGCCCTCGGTGCCGTGGCGGCCGACTACGGCCTCGACTTCGCCGAGACGCTCACGGGCTTCAAGTGGATCTCGCGCGTCCCCGACCTCGTCTTCGGCTACGAGGAGGCACTCGGCTACCTGGTGAACCCCGGGACGGTCCGCGACAAGGACGGCGTCTCGGCCGCGCTCGCCTTCCTCTCCCTCGCGAGCGCGCTCGCCGCCGAGGAGCGCACGATCGACGACGAGCTGGAGTCGTTCGCCGAGCGGTTCGGGCTCTTCGGATCGGAGCAGATCTCGCTCCGCGTCACCGACCTCTCCGAGATCGGCCGGATCATGGCCGGACTGCGCGCGACGCCTCCGACCGCGATCGGCGGGCTCGCCGTCGAGCGGAGCGAGGACCTGCTCGCCGAGGGCGGCGCGCTGCCCCCGACCGACGCGCTCCGCTTCTCCCTGGACGGTGCCCGTCTCATCGCGCGCCCGAGCGGCACGGAGCCGAAGGTCAAGCTCTACCTCGACGCCTGGTCGCACGACTCCGACGCCGACGCCCGCCGGTCGGCCGTCTCGTCCCGCCTCGCCGCCCTGCGCACCGGCGTCGCGGAGCTCCTCGCGTAGGTCCCCCTCCGGTCAGCGGGGCGCGCGGACACCGATCCGCTCGCCCCGCTTCCAGAGCCACTCCACCGGACCGAGCTCGAACCGGCGCAGCCACAGGTGCGCCGCGAGCACGACGACCGCCGCGATGAGCAGGAACGCTCCGACGGTCGCCGGGACGCGCCACTGCGCGGCGGTCACCGCCAGCCCGAGTCCCCAGCCGTAGAAGAGGGCGCCGCCGAGCAGGTTCTGCAGGAGGTAGGCGCTCAGGGCGACCCGGCCGACCTCCCGCGCCCGTCGTGCCGCCCAGCCCTCGGCGCCCCGGCGGAGGCAGGCCTCGGCGAGGGCCGCGAGCAGGCCGAGCCCGACCAGGGGCGCGACGAGGTAGCGCTCGGCGAGCAGACCGGCGGCGCTCCCCCCGACGCCCAGCGCGAGGTCGACGGGGAGGGCGAGGGCGCCGAGGACCATCATGCGACGGCGGAGTGACGCGCCCTCGGCGGCGAGGACCCCCGCCCGATGGAGGCGCGCGCCGAGGAGGAACATCGCGAGGCTGAGGAGCCCGATGAGCACCGGCTCCGCACGGAAGACGCCCGCGTTCTGCAGCCGGAAGAGGGCGAGGCCGAGGAACGACGCGTCCGCGTAGGGGCTCCGGCCGGTCGGCCCCTGTCCGGCACCGTCCGGACTCGCCGCCACGAGCGCCACGAGCGCCACGAGCGCCACGAGCGCCGAGATCAGGACGACGTGCAGAGCGCCGCAGACGAGGATCACGCGGCGCTGCGTCGTCGGCCGGGTGAGCAGCAGCCAGGCGACGACCGCTCCGGTGACGGCGTATCCCATGAGGACGTCGAACTCCGCGATCAGCACATAGTTGACCGCGCCGTCCAGGAGGAGGAGCGTCGCGCGCCAGAGGTAGCGGCCCGGCCAGCGCGTCCCGCGCCGGACCGCGGAGGCGTGCTGGATCGCGAGGCCCACCCCGAAGGCGAGGGAGAGGAGGGCGAGGAACTTGCCCTGCGCCAGCGCCATCAGCAGGAGCTGCGCAGTCCCGGCGGAGGAGGAGGTCTCCGGCGTCACCGGGACGGAGAGCAGTCCGAGCATCCCCCAGGGGTGGGAGAAGATCCAGATGTTCGTGCCGAGGGTCCCGATGATCGCGACACCGCGGACGACGTCCAGGGTCGCGATGCGGCGGCCGGCTCCGGCACGGGGTGGCAATACGGTCGTATTGGTCATGTCCGAGAGCGTAGCCTGCTCGAGCAGTCGAACGAGAGGGACGCCATGCCGGATCGGCGCGAGAGCAGGAGCGACATCCTCTCGGCGGTCGTCGCCGTCCTCTCGACCCGCGGGGCGGAGCACCTCAGCATCCGCACCGTCGCGGCCGAGGCCGGCGTCTCGGTGGGGGCCGTCCAGCACCACTTCCCGACGAAGCAGGCGCTGCTGGCCGGCGCGATGGCCCGGGTCGAGGAGCGCTTCCGCGAGCGGATGCGGAGCCGCCTGGAGGCCGAACCCTCGGCCGAGGTGCGGCTACGTATCTTCTGCGACGAGATCGCGTGCGTCGCTGACGAGGACGTCCCCGACGCGATCGTGTGGACCGCCTTCGCCTCCCGCGCCGGCACCGATCCGGAGATCCGCGCGATCCACACCGCCGGCTGGTCGCGCACGGAGGACGTCGTCCTGGAGCTCCTGCGCGCCGCGCATCCCGCGGCGTCGTTCGGCGCCGACGACGCCGCGCTGCTCCTCGCCGTCCTCGACGGCATCGCGGTCTCCCGCGCGGCCGAGCGGCCCGCCCGCCTCTCCCCCGCCCGCGCCCGTCGCCTGATCGGCACCGTCCTCGAGCAGCTCGCCGCCCGCTGACCCCCCGAGGTCCGAGCAGCCGTCCGCGCGGGGACCCGGCTCCCGGCACGCCACTCCGCGGCCACTCGACCAGCAGGGGCGGACGACGGACGCCCTCCCACCGCACGGTAGACACATCGCGCCCTGGAAATGGGAGTCTTGATACGCCGCTCTGCGGCTACTCGACCAGCAGGAGGAGGGAGCGCCCTCTCACCGCAAGGTGGAGGGCGCGTCCGAGAATCGCGTGGCAGCGATTCGAGGCAGCCCGACGGAATACGCTCTGCGGAACGCACCCCGTCGGGAGGCCGACCGCGCTGAGCCGCGCAGGGAGCGGCTCAGAGTCGAGCTCAGCCCAGCGCCCGCTCGATCTTCTCCGTGATCTCGTTCTGGTCGAGGTAGTTGTCGATGACGACGACCTCGGCGAAGGTGCGGCCGATGCGGTCGACGAGCTCACCGGAGGTGAGGATGACCTGCGCGTCGGCGGCGAGCGCGTCGACGGAGGCCAGGTCGGAGGCGATCACCTCGGCCTCGAGGTCGAGGGTCTCGAGGGCGCGCTCGGCGCCGAGCTTGAGGATGGCGGAGGTGCCGATTCCGGCGCCGCAGAGGGTGACGATCTTCATGCGCTTCTTCCGTGGTGCGGGTGGTGCGGGGTGCTGTCGGTGAGGACGGCGTTGATGCTGCGGAGGGTGCGGGCGGCGGCGAGTGCACCGACCGCGTCCGGACGGCTGAGCACGTCGGCGAGCCCGGAGACGAAGCCGACGTGTCCGTGCGCCTGGGTGGCGGCGATTCCGATGACGACCGACACCGGGTCGTTGGTGCTGTGGCCGAAGGCGACGGGCTCGGCCAGCGTGACGACGGAGAGGCCGTCCGCGAGGACGTCGTTGCCGGGCCGGGCGTGCGCGAGGGCGAGCCCGGGCGCGATGACGATGTACGGCCCGAGCACGTCGACCTGCTCGACCATGCGCCGGGAGTAGGCGGCGTCCACCGCGCCGGTTCGCTCGAGCGCACGGCCCGCCTCGAGGACGGCCTCCCGCCAGGATCCGGCGGAGTGGCGGAGGGCCACCGCCTCCTCGGGGAGCGCGTCGAGCGGCACCGTCAGGCCGCCTCGAAGCCGGCGCTGATCGTCTCGACGAGCTCGCGGCGCTCGTCGAGCGGCAGGAAGGCGGCGTGGGCCGCGTTCAGCTGGAAGGCCTCGAAGTCGTCGAGGTCGTACCCGAACGCGTCGGACAGGAGGGCGAGCTCGCGGCTGAGGGTCGTCGCGCTCATCAGGCGGTTGTCGGTGTTCACCGTGACGCGGAAGCCCAGCTGGTAGAGCAGGTCGAAGGGGTGGTCGGCGAGATCGGCACCCCACGCTGCGACGGCTCCGGTCTGCAGGTTGGAGGAGGGGCTGAGCTCGAGGGCGATCTCGCGGTCCTTCACCCACTCCGAGAGCTCGCCGAGGGTGACGTAGCTCGCGTCGTCGTCCTGGCGCTCGATGCGGATGTCCTCCGCGATCCGGACGCCGTGGCCCAGGCGCAGCGCGCGGCCGTCGAGCAGGGCCGAGCGGATGCTGTCGAGGCCGTCCGCCTCCCCCGCGTGGACCGTGGTCGGGAAGTGAGCCGCCGCGAGCAGCTCGAAGGCGTGACGGTGCCGCGAGGCGGGGAAGCCCGCCTCGGCTCCGGCGATGTCGAAGCCGATCGCACCACGCTCGCGGTGGCGCAGCGCCAGCTCGGCGACCTCGAGCGAGCGGTCGGCGTGCCGCATCGCGGTGATCAGCTGGCCGACGCGGATGCGGTGTCCCTGCGCCGCCGCCTCCTGCACGCCCTGCTGCAGCCCCTCCTGGACCGCCTCGACAGCCGCGTCGAGCGAGAGCCCGGCGCGCTGGTGCTGCTCCGGCGCCCAGCGCACCTCGCCGTGCACGACTCCGTCGGCGGCGAGGTCGAGCACGAACTCGCGGGCCACGCGCTCGAGCGCCGGCGCGGTCTGCATCACGGCGACCGTCGTCTCGAAGGTGGCGATGTAGTCGGTGAGGGAGCCGGAGTCGGCCGTGGCACGGAACCACTCGGCGAGCGCGTCCGGCTCCTCGGCCGGGAGCGGCACGCCCGTCTCGCGGGCTATCTCGAGGACCGTCCCGGGCCGCAGGCCTCCGTCGAGGTGGTCGTGCAGCGACACCTTGGGGAGCTCGTCGATGAGGACGCCCTCGCCCGGGAGGAGGTACTCCTCGGTCTGATCGGTCACGGTGCTCCTCGCAGGTCGGCGGTGGTTCGCCGACCACCCTAGAGGGTCGGCGGGAGCGGCTCGCCGGGCGGCGCCTCCTCCGTGCCGGGCGGCGCAGGGCTAGGAGACGCGCTCCGCCACGAGGGGGCCGCCGTCGAGCACCTCGTCGCCGTCGTCGCCGATCCGGTAGGCACCGTCGAGCGCCTCGAGCGCCCGGGCGAAGCGCTCCGGCTCGTCGGCCGACAGCGTGAGCAGGGGCCGGCCCGCGCGGACGCGGTCGCCCGGCTTCGCGTGCAGGTCGATCCCCGCCGCGTGCTGCACCGCGTCGGACTGTCGGGCGCGTCCGGCGCCCAGGCGCCAGGCGGCGATGCCGAACGGCAGCGCCTGCTGCTCCACCAGGACGCCGTCGCGCTCGGCGACCACGACGTGGGTCTCGCGGGCCTCGGGGAGCGCCGCATCCGGATCCCCTCCCTGAGCGCGGATGACCGCGCGCCAGGTGTCCATCGCCGCGCCGCCGTCGAGGGCGCGCTCGACGTCCGCGTCCGGCTGCCCGGCGAGGGCCAGCATCTCGCGGGCCAGGGCCAGCGTCAGCTCCCGGACGTCCGAGGGACCGCCGCCGGCGAGCACCTCGACCGACTCCCGCACCTCGTTCGCGTTGCCGATGGCCAGACCGAGCGGCACGTTCATGTTGGTCAGCAGCGCGGTGGTCCGCACCCCCGCGTCGTTGCCGAGGTCGACCATCGCCCGCGCCAGCTCCCGCGAGCGCTCGATGTCGACCATGAACGCCCCGGAGCCGAACTTCACGTCGAGCACCAGGGCGTCGGTCCCCTCGGCGATCTTCTTCGACATGATCGAGGACGCGATCAGCGGAATCGCCTCGACGGTCCCGGTGATGTCCCGGAGCGCGTAGAGCTTCTTGTCGGCGGGGGCGAGGCCCGAGCCCGCGGCGCAGATCACGCCGCCGACCGTCCGCAGCTGCTCCAGCATCTCCTCGTTGCCGAGGTCGGCCCGCCAGCCCGGGATCGACTCCAGCTTGTCGAGCGTTCCGCCCGTGTGGCCGAGCCCGCGTCCCGAGAGCTGGGGCACCGCCACGCCGAAGGAGGCGACCAGCGGCATCAGCGGCAGCGTGATCTTGTCGCCGACCCCGCCCGTGGAGTGCTTGTCGACCGTGCGCTTGCCGAGTCCGTCGAACCGCATGCGCTCGCCGCTGGCGATCATCGCCAGGGTGAGGTCGCGGATCTCGTCGCGCTCCATCCCGTTCAGCAGGACCGCCATCGCGAAGGCCGCCATCTGCTCGTCGGCGACGTAGCCGCGGGTGTAGGCGTCGATCAGCCAGTCGATCTGCGCGGTCGAGAGCGTGCCGCGGTCGCGCTTGGTGCGGATGATGTCGACGGCGTCGAAGTCCTCGACGGGGGTGGTGCGGGTCATGCGGAGTCCTCGGTTCGGGAGTGGGAGCGGTGACGGCGGCGCTAGGAGGCGGCGTAGGCCTCGAGCGTGCGCGGGCCGAAGGCGTCGGGGATGACCTCGTCGATCGTCTTCACGCCCGACACGGTCTGGAGGAGCATGCCCTCGGCCGAGTGCTCGAAGAGCAGCTGGCGGCAGCGCCCGCAGGGCATCAGGACGCCGCCCTTCCCGTCGACGCAGGTGAAAGCGACGAGCCGGCCGCCGCCCGTCATGTGCAGAGAGGACACCAGCGCGCACTCGGCGCAGAGCGTGAGCCCGTAGGAGGCGTTCTCGACGTTGCAGCCCGAGATCGTCCGGCCGTCGTCCACGAGCGCGGCGACCCCGACGGGGAACTTCGAGTACGGGACGTAGGCGTGGCTCATGGCCTCGAGCGCGGCCTCGCGCAGCGCCTCCCAGTCGATGTCAGTCACGACGGCTCCTCTCAGGACTTCAGGTACGGCTTGCCGGCGGCGGCCGGTCCGCGGGACTGGCCGACGAGACCGGCCACCGCGAAGATCGTCACGACGTACGGCAGCATCAGCATGAACTCGCTGGGCACGGGCGAGCCGATGACGCCGAGCACGTTCTGCAGGTTGGTCGCGAAGCCGAACAGGAGCGACGCGAGCGTCGCCTTGATCGGGTCCCAGCGGCCGAAGATGACGGCGGCCAGGGCGATGAAGCCCGCACCCGCGGTCATCTCCTTGCCGAACGCGCCGACCGCGTCGAGCGTGTAGTACGCGCCGCCGACTCCGGCGATCGCCCCGGCGAGGGAGACGTTCCAGAAGCGCGTGCGGGCGACATCGATGCCCACGGTGTCCGCGGCCTGCGGGTGCTCGCCCACGGCGCGCAGGCGGAGGCCCCACTTGGTCTTGAACAGGCCCCACCACACCGCGAAGATCGCGAAGTACATCAGGTAGACGATCACCGTCTGGTTGAACAGGACGGCGCCCACGATCGGCACCTGGCTGAGCACCGGGATCGGGAGGCGGTCGAACTTCACCGGCGAGTTGAACGTCGACGCATCGGCGGAGAGGACCTGGGAGTAGAGGAAGCTCGTCAGGCCGGTCACCAGCACGTTCAGCACGACTCCGACGATCACCTGGTCGACCAGGTACTTGATCGCGAAGGCGGCCAGCACGAACGACACCAGGACGCTCGCGACCATCGCCGCGAGCAGGCCGAGCACCGGCTGGCGGGTGAGGGAGCCGACCATCGCCGCGGTGAAGGCGCCGGCGAGCAGCTGCCCCTCGATCGCGACGTTGACGACTCCGACACGCTCCGAGATGACGCCGCCGAGCGAGCCGAAGATCAGCGGAGTGGCGAGCCCGACGGTCCCGAGCAGCAGTCCCGAGACGGGCAGCGCGGCACCGGCCGACGCCCAGACGAGGAACCCGATCAGGAAGACCAGGGCGAAGACCGCCGAGAGCCAGAGCGGGATCCGGCGGCCGGCGCGGGTGAGCCCGGCCGACGCGACGGCCAGGGCGACCAGGAGGATCGCGACGACCACGCCCGTCCCCCGCGTCGGGAACGGGATGTCCGGCAGCGCGAAGAAGTCGGTCCCCGCGGCGAGGCGGAACGAGCTCGTCCCGTCGCGGCCGAGGGCCACGAAGAGGACGACGGCGAGCAGCGCGAAGACGCCGAACGCGATCGGCGCCTTCCAGCTGCGGATCACGACGCGGTCGGGGGCGGTGGCGACGGCGGTGCTCATGCGGACACCTCCGATGTGCGGCGGGTGCGGCGCTTCGGGGCGGCCCCGGGCGTCGGGAGGCGGAAGATCGCGCGCACCAGCGGCGGTGCGGCGATGAAGAGGACGATCAGCGACTGGACGACGAGGACCACGTCGATCGGCACGCCCTCGGCGGCCTGCATCGAGTAGCCGCCCGCCTTGAAGGCGCCGAAGAGGATGCCGGCGAAGAACACGCCCCAGGGTCGGGAGCGGCCCAGCAGCGCGACCGTGATCGCGTCGAAGCCGATGCCCGCGTCGATCCCGGAGGTGAAGCCGGTCGTGACCGTCCCCATCACCTGGGCGCTGCCGGCGAGGCCGAGCAGGCCGCCGGAGAGCAGCATCGCGTACACGTAGCTGTTCTTCACGTCGATGCCCGCGACCCGTGCCGCGTGCGGGTTCTCCCCCACCGCGCGGAACTTGAAGCCGATCGTCGAGCGGTTCAGGAGCCACCAGACGAACACGGTCGCGAGGACCGCGAAGACGAAGCCGAGCGTGAGCGAGTATCCGGGGCCGAGGAGCGCCGGGAAGACCGCGGTCTCTTTCATCCCGGGCGACTTCGGGTTGTTCGAGCCGGGCGCCTGCAGGGCGCCGGGCGTCCGCAGGAGGTAGGAGATCAGGTAGAACGCGACGTAGTTGAGCATGATCGTGAGGATCACCTCGTGCGCGCCGGTGCGGGCCTTGAGCAGTCCCACGAGTCCGCCCCAGAGCGCGCCGCCCAGGATGCCGGCGGCAAGCGCGACGATCAGGTGCACGCCCCACGGGAGGTCGAAGGAGAAGCCGACCCAGCCCGCGCAGGCGGCGGCGATCAGCATCTGGCCGCGGCCGCCGATGTTGAACAGGCCGACGCGGAAGGCCAGCGCCACTCCGAGGCCGCCGGCGATCAGCGGGGTCGCGAAGGCCAGGGTGTCCGTCAGCGGCTTGATGCCGTTGGCGAAGCCCTCGCGGCGGAAGTTGTAGACCGAGCCCTGGAAGAGCGAGGAGTAGGCACCGGAGACTGACTGCCAGATCGCCTGCAGGGTGTCGAGCGGCCGGGCGAAGAAGTAGCCCGACGCCGCCTGGACGTCCTTGTCGGTCGCGGCGATCAGCACGCCGCCCGCGATGAGGGAGAGCAGCACGGCGAGCACCGACATCAGCGCGGTGCCGGAGAGGATCTCGCGCAGGACGCGGGAGGCGCCGCTCTCGAGCGGGCCGGGGCGCACCTCCTGATCCGGCTTCTGGCCGGGCTCGAGCCCGGACGCCTTCTCGGTCTCCGCGTCGGGATCGACCGCGGGCAGTTGCGCGTCGCTCACGCCGCCGCTCCCTTCTCGGCGGGCGTCTGCCCGGCCATCATGAGCCCCAGGACCTCGCGGGGCGTGTCGGCGGGGACGATGCCGATGATCCCGCCCTTGTACATGACCGCGATGCGGTCGGCGAGCGCCGCGACCTCGTCGAGCTCGGTCGACACCACGATCACGGGTACCCCGGTGTCGCGCGTCTCGACGATGCGCTTGTGGACGAACTCGATGGAGCCGACGTCGATGCCGCGAGTGGGCTGCGCCGCGATGAACAGCCGCAGCTCCCGGCTGAGCTCGCGCGCGAGCACCACCTTCTGCTGGTTGCCTCCGGAGAGGCGGCCGACGTGGGTGCCGATCCCCTGGGCGCGCACGTCGAACTCGCGCACCCGCTCCTCGGCGAAGCGCTCGAGCTCCTTGAGCCGCAGGCCCAGTCCCTTCACGAACGGACCGCGGTCGCTGCGGTCGAGCATGAGGTTCTCGGCGATCGTGAACTCGGCGACCAGACCGTCCTCGGTGCGGTCCTCGGGGACGAAGCCGACCCCCGACTCGAGGACGCGGCGCACGGACAGCCCGTCGAGGCGGCGCCCGTCCAGGGTCACCGAGCCCTCGACCCGCTCCTGCAGGCCCATGATCGCCTCGGTGAGCTCCGTCTGGCCGTTGCCCTGCACGCCCGCGATCGCGAGGATCTCGCCGCGGCGGACCTCGAAGGAGACGTCGTCGACGACGGCCTGACCGTTGGCGTCGCGCACGGTGAGGTTCGAGACGACGAGGGCCTCGTCGCCCGGCACCGCCTGCTCCTTCTGCACCGTCAGCTCGACGGCGCGGCCCACCATCAGCGAGGCGAGCTCGGCGTTGCTCGCCGTCGGCGACGCCTCCCCCACGACTCTGCCGAGGCGGATGACGGTGATGCGGTCTCCGACCTCGCGCACCTCGCGGAGCTTGTGCGTGATGAAGACGATGGCGGTCCCGGCCGCACGCAGCTGGCGCATGATCGCGATCAGCTCGTCGGTCTCCTGCGGGGTCAGCACCGCGGTCGGCTCGTCGAACACGAGCACCCGGGCGTCGCGGGAGAGGGCCTTGATGATCTCGACCCGCTGCTGCACGCCGACGGGGAGGTCCTCGACCAGGGCGTCGGGATCCACGTCGAAGCCGAAGCGGTCCGAGATCTCGCGCACCCGGGCGCGCGCGGCGGCGAGGTCCAGGCGCCCGCCGGCCTTCGTCTCCTCGTGGCCCAGCATGACGTTCTCGGCGACGGTGAACACGGGGACGAGCATGAAGTGCTGGTGGACCATCCCGATGCCCGCCTTCATGGCGTCACCCGGACCGGAGAAGTGCTGGACCGCGTCGTCCAGCAGGATCTCCCCCTCCTCGGCCTGGTACAGGCCGTAGAGCACGTTCATGAGCGTCGACTTGCCCGCGCCGTTCTCGCCGAGGAGGCAGTGGATCTCACCGGGTTCGACGGTGAGATCGATGTGGTCGTTGGCCACGAGCGCGCCGAAGCGCTTCGTGATGCCACGCAGTTCGAGCTTCATGGGACCAATCTAACTTTCGGTTCGCGCCACGATGCGCCGTCGGCCGGGATCGAGGGACGCAGCGGAGCCGATCGGCCCGCCGGACCGACGAAGAGGCCGGCGGGCCCGAGGTGTGCTCGGGCCCGCCGGCCTCTTCGAGGAGACGGCTAGGACGCCGCGGGAGCGGACGGGGAGGTGACGGTGATGAAGCCGTCGATGATGCCCGCCTTGATGGTGTCGAGCTCGCCCTGCAGGTCGCCCGAGACCTTCGACTCGAAGTCGTGGAACGGCGCGATGCCGACTCCGTCGTTCTCGAGGGTGCCCACGAAGGGAGTGGGGTCGAAGTCGTCGGCTCCGGCGGAGCTGGTGACGTCGGTCGTGCCGGCCTCGATGCCCTTGAGGATCGAGGTCAGGTACAGGTCGGCGCCGTCGGGGTAGGTCTCGTACAGGTCCGCGTCCACGCCGACCATCGCGATGTCCTTGCCGGAGTCGCGGATCGCCTCGATCGCCGACTGGAAGATCGGACCGCCGACGGGGAGGATGACGTCCGCGTTCTGGTCGATCAGCGACTGCGCGGCCGACTTGGCCTCGACGCCCGCCGCGAAGCCGCCGGTGAAGGAGCCGGTCTGCGCGTCGACGTCCCAGCCGACGACCTTGACGTCCTTCCCCTTCTGCTCGTTGTAGTACTTCACGCCGTCGGCGTAGCCGTCCATGAAGATCGTGACGGTCGGGAACTGCTGGCCGCCGTAGGTGCCGACGACGCCGGTCTTGGAGTACGACGCGGCCGTGTAGCCGGCGAGGAACGCCGCCTGCGAGGTGTCGAAGGTGATCGGCTTGACGTTCGGCAGGTCGATCGACGCGTCGTCGATGATCGCGAAGTCGATGTCCGTGTTCGCTTCGGCCGCGGCCGACGTGGCCTCCGCCAGCGCGAAGCCGACGGTGATGATCAGGTTGCAGCCCTGGTCGACGAGGCTGGTCAGGTTCGGGGCGTAGTCCGTCTCGGACTCCGAGGTGACGGTCTTCGGCGTGACACCGAGGTCCTCCGAGGCCTTCACGAGGCCGTTGTAGCCGAGCTCGTTGAACGACTTGTCGTCGAACCCGCCCGCGTCGGAGACCATGCAGGGCAGGAAGTCGCCACCGGCGGCGGCGCTGGAGCCGCTCTCCTCGGGGGCGGAGGCGCAACCGGCGAGAAGCGCGGTGACGCCGAGGGCGGCGAGACCGCCGAACGCGGCCTTACGCGAGGTGATAGTCAAGATGTCGTCCTCCAGGAATGCGGCCCCGCGCGACGAGCGCAACAGGGCGTCGATTCCCACACGTTACCCAATGTGACAAGCCGCTCAGCCGCCCGGACGGTGGTGGTCAGGAAGAGTTACACAGTGTTGATCTTCGCGACATGCGGAGCGTGTCGCGGGGCGGTCGGCTGGGCTCGATTCCGAGCCGCGGAGCGGCTCGGCGCGGTCGGCTGGGCTCGATTCCGAGCCGCGGAGCGGCTCGGCGCGGTCGGCTTCGCGACGGGTGCGTTCCGCAGAGCGGGTCGCGTCGGGCTGGCCTGAATCGCTGGCACGCGATTCCGGCTCGCGGCCCTCTCCCCTGCTGCCGGATGTCGAAGGCGTTCGGAGGAGCTCCGCGCTGCGCGCGGTCGGGCTCGACGCGATGCTCCTCCATAGTGGTCGAGTTGCCGCGGAAGCGGCCTATCGAGACCCAGCCATCAGCACCCAGGGCGACGGCCGAGGCCCTCACCGAGGGCGGTCGAGTGGCCGCGCGAACGGCGGATCGGGACCTCCGCACGCGCAAGAGGCGAGGGGCGGAACGGCGAAGCGCGGCGCCTCCGGGGGGAGGGCCGCGCTTCGACGGGTGGGACGGAGGGCTAGAGGACGTCGGTGCGGCCGGAGAGGCGCAGGGCGTCGACGACGCCCTTGACCTTCTGGGCGTTCTCGGTCGTGGTCACCAGGAGCGCGTCGGGGGTGTCCACGACGACGATGTCCTTCACTCCGATGAGGGCGATGGTGCGGTTGCCGCCGCTGACGACGATGCCCGTCGCGGAGTCGGCCAGCACGCGGGCGTCCTCGCCGAGGATGGCGAGGTCCGAGCGGAGTCCGCTCGAGTGCAGCTTCGCGATCGAGGCGAAGTCGCCCACGTCGTCCCAGGAGAAGTGGCCGGGCACGACGGCCAGCTTGCCCGCGGCCGCGGCCGGCTCGGCGACGGAGTAGTCGATCGCGATCTTCTCCAGGCCCGGCCAGATGCGGTCGACGACCGCGCCGCGCTCCGGGGTGTCCCACGCGGCGGCGAGCTCGAGCAGTCCGGCGAGCAGCTTCGGCTTGGCGCGGCCGAGCTCCTCGAGGAGGCGGTCGGCGCGGGCGATGAACATGCCCGCGTTCCAGAGGTACTGACCACTGGAGAGATAGGCGCGCGCGGTGTCGGCGTCGGGCTTCTCGACGAAGGAGTCGACGGCGAGCGTGTGCGTCGCCCCGTCGATCCCGAGGTGCTTCCCCGTGCGGATGTAGCCGAAGCCCACGGCAGGCTCGGTCGGCGTGATGCCGATGGTCGCGATGTAGCCCGCGTCCGCCGCGACGACGGCCTCGGCGACCGCGTCGTGGAACAGCTGCTGACCGCTGATGACGTGGTCGGCGGCGAACGAGCCGATGATCACGCCGGGCTGGCGGCGCTCGAGGATGGCGGCGGCCAGGCCGATCGCGGCGGACGAGTCGCGCGGCTCGCTCTCGAGGACGACGTTGAGGTCCTCGAGGCTCTCGAGCTGCTCCTCGACGGCGGCGCGGTGCGCGCGGCCGGTCACGACCATGATCCGGTCGGCGCCCGAGATGGGCGCGAGGCGGTCCCAGGTGTCGCGGAGGAGGGTCTGCCCCGACCCCGTCAGATCGTGCAGGAACTTCGGGGCGTCGGCCCGGGAGAGCGGCCACAGCCTCGAGCCGATCCCGCCGGCGGGGATCACGCTGTAGAAGCGGTCGAGCGGGGCGCGGCCATCGGTCTCAGGTGATGTCATGTCCGCAGGATACAAGGGAGCCCGAGCGCGACCGTCCGTTCACCCGGGCGCGCGCCGCCGTTCATCCCGCCGCCGTAGCGTCCGGGGCGTGAGAGTCGCGGTCGTCACCGAGAGCTTCCTGCCGTCGTTGAACGGCGTGACCACGAGCGTCCTGCGGGTGCTCGACGAGTTCGCGGAGCGCGGGATCGAGGCGCTCGTCGTCTGCCCGGCCGCGGGGGCGCCGGGCCACTACGCGGGCCACCGCGTCGTGGAGCACCCGGCGATCGCCTACCGCGACTTCCCGGTCGGAATCCCCACGCTGGCCCTCACCCGGGAGCTGGCCGACTTCGAGCCCGACGTGGTGCACGTCGCCTCGCCCTTCCTCCTCGGCGCCCGCGCCATCGCCTCGGCCGGCCGGCTCGGGGTGCCGAGTGTCGCGATCTACCAGACGGACGTCGCGCGATTCGCGGCCCGCTACGGCATCCGCGGCGCCCGCGCCCTCGCCTGGCGGGTGATCCGCCAGATCCACGCCGGGGCGGACCTGACCCTCGCCCCCTCCACCAGCGCCCTCGACGACCTCGCCGCCGCCGGCATCGAGCGCACCGCGCTGTGGGGCCGCGGCGTGCAGAGCGAGCGCTTCCACCCGCGCCGCCGCTCCTCCCCCTACGCGCAGGCCGTCCGAGCCGGACTCGGCGCCGACGACGCGCTCGTCGGCTACATCGGGCGCCTCTCCCCCGAGAAGAGGGTGGAGCGGATGGCGGCACTCGCCTCCCTCCCGCACGCGGAGCTGGTCGTGGGCGGCTACGGCCCCTCCTCCGCCCGGGTCGCCGCCGCCCTCGGCCCGGCGGCGCGGATGCTCGGCCGGCTCGACGGCGACCGGCTGCCGGCGGTCTTCGCCGCGCTCGACGTCTTCGTGCACACCGGCACGGAGGAGACGTTCGGCCAGACGGTCCAGGAGGCGCAGGCGTCCGGCACCGCCGTGGTCGCGCCGCACGCGGGCGGCCCCACCGACCTCATCGAGCACGGCGTGGACGGCCTGCTCTACGCGCCCGAGAGCGACTCCGACCTCCGCCGGCAGGTGGAGCGCCTGGTCCGAGATCCCGCACTGCGCGCCCGGCTCAGCGAGGCGGGCCGCCGCCGCGTGCTCCACCGCACCTGGAGCGCGCTCACCGACGAGCTCCTCGCGCACTACGCGACCGCGGGGGCGCCCGCCCTCGCCCTGCCCCGCAGCTAAGGCTCGCCTAAGCCGCGCCCGCCTGCGAGCGCGCTTAGAATCGGAGGGCGAGTTTCTCGTCGCTCCCCGCCCCGTCCCCGTCCACGCGACGTGGGAACAGGTCAGGCCGTCGGAGCACAACCAGGGAGGGTTGTTCGTGTCAGTTCAAGCTGCTCAAACCCTCGCACCCCGGAAGCAGGGGAAGATCCGGCGTCCGGCCGGCACCCTGTACCGCGGTCGCGAAGGCATGTGGTCGTGGGTGCTCCACCGGATCACCGGTGTCGCCATCTTCTTCTTCCTCCTCGTCCACGTCCTCGACTCCGCTCTCATCGCCGTGAGCCCCGAGGCGTACAACGCGGTCATCGGCACGTACAAGAACCCGATCATGGGACTCGGCGAGACCGGGCTCGTGGGCGCCATCGCGTTCCACGCGCTGAACGGCCTGCGGATCATCCTGGTCGACTTCTGGAGCTGGGCGACCCGCAACCAGCGCGTCCTCTTCTGGGTCGTCATGGGCCTCTGGGTCGTGCTGATGCTCGGCTTCGCGCCGCGCCACCTGATCAACGTCTTCAGCGAGGGGGGTGCGCATTGAGCACCGTCGCCGCACCGCGGACCCCGCACACCCCGACCCGCTCCTCCGGCACCAACTGGGAGAAGTGGGGCTGGATCTACATGCGCGCCTCCGGCGTCGTGCTGATCGTCCTGATCTTCGGGCACCTCATCTACAACCTGCTGCTGGGCGACGGCATCAAGGCCATCGACTTCGGCTTCGTCGGCGGCAAGCTGGCGAACCCGTTCTGGCAGTGGTGGGACGTCCTCATGCTGTGGCTCGCGCTGATCCACGGCGGCAACGGCATGCGCACGCTGGTCAACGACTACGCGACCTCGCCCCTGCTGGCCAAGGCCTTCAAGGGCGGCATCCTCGTCGCCGTCGTGGCGCTGATCGCGCTCGGCACCTGGGTCGTCTTCGCGTTCGACCCGTGCCCCGCCGGCACCGCCGCGGACCTGCTGCCCTCCTTCTGCGCAGCGTGACCACGGTGCCGCGGATCGGAGAGGGGCCCGCGCCCCTCCCGGTCCGCGGCACCGCGTCCCGGCACCTCCCCCTCCCATCCCCGTACGACGGAGCACCCACCCCGTGAGCACACCAGGCCACTCCCACACCGGCGCCGACCAGAGCGCCTTCGCGCAGACGGTCGGACCCGACGGCGTCCACTACCACCAGTTCGACGTCGTCATCGTCGGCGCCGGCGGTGCCGGGATGCGCGCGGCCATCGAGGCCGGCCCCAAGGCGAGGACGGCCGTGATCTCGAAGCTGTACCCGACCCGCTCCCACACCGGAGCGGCGCAGGGCGGCATGGCCGCCGCCCTCGCGAACGTCGAGGAGGACAGCTGGGAGTGGCACACCTTCGACACCGTCAAGGGCGGCGACTACCTCGTCGACCAGGACGCGGCCGAGATCCTCGCGAAGGAGGCCATCGACGCGGTCATCGACCTCGAGAACATGGGCCTGCCCTTCAACCGCACCGAGGAGGGCAAGATCGACCAGCGCCGCTTCGGCGGCCACACCCGCGACCACGGCAAGGCGCCCGTCCGCCGCGCCTGCTACGCGGCCGACCGCACCGGCCACATGATCCTGCAGACGCTGTTCCAGAACTGCGTCCGGCTCGGCATCAACTTCTACAACGAGTTCTACGTCCTCGACCTGGTGATGACCGAGGTCGACGGAGTGGCCAAGCCCTCCGGCGTCGTCGCCTACGAGCTGGCCACGGGCGAGCTGCACGTCTTCCAGGCGAAGGCGATCATCTTCGCGACCGGCGGCTTCGGCAAGATCTACAAGACCACCTCCAACGCGCACACCCTCACCGGCGACGGCGTCGGCATCATCTGGCGCAAGGGCCTCCCCCTGGAGGACATGGAGTTCTTCCAGTTCCACCCGACCGGCCTCGCCGGCCTCGGCATCCTCCTCACCGAGGGGGCGCGAGGAGAGGGTGCGATCCTCCGCAACGCCTCGGGCGAGCGCTTCATGGAGCGCTACGCCCCCACCATCAAGGACCTCGCGCCGCGCGACATCGTCGCCCGCTGCATGGTCCAGGAGGTGGCGGAGGGCCGCGGCGCCGGACCGCACAAGGACTACGTGCTGCTGGACTGCACCCACCTGGGCGCCGAGGTCCTCGAGACCAAGCTCCCCGACATCACCGAGTTCGCCCGCACCTACCTGGGCGTCGACCCCGTCGTCGAGCCGGTCCCCGTCATGCCGACCGCGCATTACGCGATGGGCGGCATCCCGACCAACGTCAAGGCCGAGGTGCTCTCGGACAACACGACCGTCGTCCCCGGCCTCTACGCCGCCGGCGAGTGCGCGTGCGTCTCGGTGCACGGCTCCAACCGCCTCGGCACCAACTCCCTCCTCGACATCAACGTCTTCGGCAAGCGCAGCGGCAACAACGCCGCCGACTACGCCAAGACGGTCGACTTCACCCCCCTGCCCGCCGACCCGGCCGGCGCGATCCGCGACATGCTCGCCTCGCTCCGCTCCGCGACCGGCACCGAGCGGATCGCCTCGATCCGCAAGGAGCTGCAGGACGAGATGGACAAGAACGCCCAGGTGTTCCGCACCGACGAGTCCCTCGAGGCCGTCACCGGGACCATCCAGCGCCTGCGCGACCGGTTCCGCAACATCTCGGTGCAGGACAAGGGCAAGCGCTTCAACACCGACCTCCTCGAGGCCGTCGAGCTGGGCTTCCTGCTCGACCTCGCCGAGGTCGTCGTCTACTCGGCGCGCAACCGCAAGGAGAGCCGCGGCGGCCACATGCGCGACGACTTCCCGAAGCGCGACGACGAGAACTACATGCAGCACACGATGGCGTACCTCTCCGGTGACGCCCACTCCTCCGACGCCGGTGACCACATCCGGCTCGACTGGAAGCCCGTCGTGATCACCCGGTACCAGCCGATGGAGAGGAAGTACTAGCCATGTCGACCGCTACCCTCGAGCAGCCGCCCGCCGCCCCCGCGGCCCCGGAGGCGTTCACCGTCACGTTCATCATCCGCCGCTTCGACCCCGAGGTGGACGCCGAGCCGCGCTGGCAGGACTTCGACGTCGAGATGTATTCGACCGACCGCGTCCTCGACGCCCTGCACCGCATCAAGTGGGACCAGGACGGATCGCTGACCTTCCGCCGCTCGTGCGCGCACGGCATCTGCGGATCCGACGCGATGCGGATCAACGGCCGCAACCGCCTGGCCTGCAAGACGCTGATCAAGGATCTCGACATCTCGCAGCCGATCTACATCGAGGCGATCAAGGGACTGCCCCTCGAGAAGGACCTCGTCGTCGACATGGAGCCGTTCTTCGCCTCCTACCGCGAGGTGCAGCCGTTCCTGGTCGCCAACACCCCGGCGCCCAAGGGCAAGGAGCGCGTGCAGTCGGTCGCCGACCGCGCCCGCTTCGACGACACCACGAAGTGCATCCTCTGCGCCGCGTGCACGTCGTCCTGCCCCGTGTTCTGGACCGACGGGCAGTACTTCGGCCCCGCGGCGATCGTGAACGCCCACCGCTTCATCTTCGACTCGCGCGACGACGCCGGTGGAGCGCGCCTGGACATCCTCAACGACAAGGAGGGCGTGTGGCGCTGCCGCACGACCTTCAACTGCACGGAGGCGTGCCCGCGCGGCATCCAGATCACGCAGGCGATCGCCGAGGTGAAGCAGGCCGTCATCCGCGGCCGCGCCTGATCCTCCCCCTCGCGAACGCGTCCGGCCCGCCGGGATCCGGCGGGCCGGACGCGTTCCAGCGTGCAGGCGGGCGCGTGCACGGGAGCGCCGCGAGGCCTCAGTACGCTGGAGGAATGACCGAGGCGGCCGACACTCCCCGCGGGATCCCGGGCCTGTTCGAGCGGGTCATGCGGACGCGGCCGGTGCGGGTGATGCTCCACTACTCCGAGACCGGCGGGCCCCTCTTCGCCTCCGGACTCGCCTTCCAGGCCCTGTTCGCGGTCTTCGCGGCGCTCTTCGTCTTCTTCGCCGTCTTCGGCTTCTGGGTGCGCGACGACTCGGTGCTGCGCGACTCCCTCCTCGACCTGGTGACCCGCTCCGTCCCCGGCCTGATCGGCGGGAAGAACGCCCTCGTGTCGGTCGACGACCTGCTCGACTCGTCGATCCTCGGCTGGACGGGTGCGATCGCGGCCGCCGGCCTGCTCTGGACGGCGCTCAACTTCTTGGGGAGCCTGCGCCAGGCGGTCCGGCTGCTCTTCTCGCTCCCCGGACCCACGACCCTCTTCGTCCTGCTCAAGCTCAAGGACGCGGGGCTCGCCCTGGTCTTCGGGGCGGTGCTGCTGGTCTCGGCGGGTCTCTCCGTGTTCTCGACCTCGCTGGTGGACGTGGCGTTCGGCTTCCTCGGGATCGGCAGCGAGTCGATGCCGGCCCGTCTCGCCGGCAGCGCGGTCGGCCTGCTGATCATGCTCGCCCTGGACACGGGCACGCTCGCCGGCTCCTTCCGCATCCTCTCGGGCATCTCGATCCCCTGGAAGAACCTCTGGGCGGGGTCGCTGCTCGGCGGGATCGCTCTCGGCGCGCTCAAGGTCCTCGGGACGCAGCTGCTGGGCGGCGCCTCCCGCAATCCGCTGCTGGCCTCGTTCGCGGTCCTCATCGGTCTGCTGATCTGGTTCAACCTCGTCTGCCAGGTGATCCTGATCGCCGCGTCGTGGATCTCCGTCGGGATGAGCGACGCCGGGATCTCGGCGCGCAAGCTCACGCCGGAGGAGCGCGAGAAGGAGCGGGAGGAGCAGCTGCGCACCGCCCGCCGCACCCTCGCCGAGGCCGAGCGCGAGCGGCTTCGCGCCGCGCTGCCGGAGGCGTCCCTCCTGAAACGACGGCGCCTGGAGCGCCAGCTCGCGCAGCTCGAGGAGGAGCTCGAGCAGCTCGCCGCCTGACCCGGCGGTCCTCCTTCCGTCCAGCCCTGCGTCGCCGGGCCCGATTCCGCCTGCCGATTCTGTCCGTTTCTGTTGACTTCCCTCCTGAACGGGTCTAAAAAGAGGTAAACGCAGATCCGAGGTCGGCAACGACACCGCGGATCCGGCGCACCACCCACGGCGAGACGACGGAGTCCACATGTACGCACCGGAGCGGCACCAGGCGATCCTGGACCGCGCCCGCATCGACGGGCGTGTCGAGGTCCGCGACCTCGCCCTCTCCCTCGCCGTGACGCCGGAGACTATCCGCCGCGATCTCACCAGCCTCGAGAAGCGGGGCCTGCTGCGCCGTGCGCACGGCGGAGCCATCCCCGTCGAGCGGCTGGGCATCGAGCCCGAGGTCGCCGCCCGCGAGGGACACCTCGCCGGCGAGAAGGACCGCATCGCCACCGCGGCCCTCGCCGAGGTGCCCGACGGCGGCTCGATCGCCATCGACGCCGGCACCACCACGGTGCGGCTGGCGGAGCTGCTCCCCCTGGACCGCCGGCTGACGGTCGTCACCCACTCCCTCCCCGTCGCGATGGCGCTCGTCGGCCGGCCCAACATCGACCTCCACCTCATCGGCGGGCACCTGCGCGGAGTCACGCAGGCCGCCGTCGGGCCGTGGGCCGCCCAGGCCCTCTCCACAGTCTCGGTGGACGTCGCCTTCATCGGCACGAACGGCCTCAGCCTCGAGCGCGGGCTCACCACCCCCGATCTCGACGAGGCCGTCGTCAAGTCCGCGATCATCGCCTCCGCGCGCCGGGTCGTGGTCCTCGCCGACCACTCGAAGTTCGGCCGGCAGGACTTCGGGCACGTCGCTCCGCTGTCCGCGGTCGACACCGTCATCACCGACGCCGATGTCGACGACGAGCTCGCCGACGACATCGAGTCGGCCGGCCCGGAGGTCGTCCGCGCATGATCGTCACCGTCACCGCCAACCCGAGCATCGACGTCACCCTCTCCACGAGCGGCTTCGCCGTCGGCGAGGTCAACCGCGCGCACGACGTGCGGCGCGACCCGGCCGGCAAGGGTGTTAACGTCGCCCGTGCCCTCGCCCGCAACGGCGTCGAGGCGACCGCGGTCTACCCGGCCGACGCCTCCACCGGCCTCGACCTGTCCACGATGCTCCGGGCCGCCGGAGTCCGCTCGGCCAGTGCGGCGATCGCCCACCCGATCCGCACCAACATCACCGTGGTCGACGACCGGACGGGCCGCACCACCAAGATCAACGAGCCCGGCCCCGCCGTCACGGAGGAGGAGGCCCACGCCCTCTCCGAGCTGATCGGCGAGCACGTCTCGGCCTCGCCCCGCTGGCTCGTCGCCTGCGGCAGCGTCCCCCCGGGACTGGGAGCGGACTTCTACCCCGCTCTCGGCCGCCTCGCCCTGCACTTCGGCGTCCCCCTCGCCGTCGACACCTCGGGAGCCCCCCTGACCGCGATCATCGCGGCCGGCACCGCCACCCTGGTGAAGCCCAACCTCGAGGAGCTCGAGGAGCTCCTCGGCCGCTCCCTGACGACGGTCGGAGACGTCGTCGCCGGAGCCCGTGAACTCCTGCAGCTGCCCGACGCGCGAGCGCTCGTCAGCCTCGGAGAGCACGGCGCCCTCCTCGTCACGGCGCACGCGTCGTGGTGGGCGGGCGCCCCCGCCGTCGTGCCCCTCAGCACCGTCGGCGCCGGCGACAGCACGCTCGCCGGCTACCTCTCGGCCGTCGACGCCACGGAGGCGGAGCGCCTCGCGACAGCAGTCGCGTGGGGTACCGCCGCCGTCCAGCTCCCGGGCAGCGAAGCCCCGGGTCCCGACTCCCTCCGCCTCGACGACGTCTCCGTCGTCGAGAACCCCGACCCCACCCTCCCGATTGGAGAACTGAGCGCATGACTGCTCTCACCGAGGCGTCGACGGTCATCGTCGACCTCACCGCCGCCACGAAGGACGAGGCCACCGCGCAGCTCGCGAAGACGCTCGCCGACGCCGGCCGCGTCACCGACCTCGACGGCTTCCTCGCCGACGTCCGCGACCGCGAGTCGCAGATGGCGACCGGGATGCCCGGCGGCATCGGGATCCCCCACGCCCGCTCCTCCCACGTCGTCTCGCCCAGCGTGGCGGTCGGCATCGCGAAGCAGGGCGTCGACTTCGGCGCCCCCGACGGCCCGGCCGACCTGATCTTCCTGATCGCGGCTCCGGACGGCGCCGACCAGGCGCACCTCAAGATCCTCGCCCAGCTCGCCCGCAAGCTGATCCACGAGTCCTTCACCGGTTCCCTCCGCGCCGCCGCCAGCGGCCAGGAGGTCGCGGACATCATCGCCCGAGAGGTCGTCGTCTCATGAGGATCGTCGCCGTCACGAGCTGCATCGCCGGCATCGCGCACACCTACATGGCGGCCGAGGCCCTCGAGCAGGCCGCGAAGAAGAAGGGGTACGAGATCCAGGTCGAGACCCAGGGCGCCGCGGGCTCCGATCCCATGTCGGACCGGACCATCGCCGACGCCGACGTCGTGATCCTCGCCGCCGACCTCGAGGTCCGCGGCAAGGAGCGCTTCGCCGGGAAGCCCACCCTCGAGGTGGGCACGTCGGAGGCGCTCGCGAAGGCGGCCGACGTCATCGACCGCGCCGTCGCGAAGGTGCAGGACGCTCCCGCCGCGAACCCCGCCTCCGGCCCGCGCTTCGTCGCCGTGACCAGCTGCATCGCGGGCATCGCCCACACGTACATGGCGGCGGAGGCGCTCGAGCAGGCCGCGAAGAAGCGCGGCTACCCGATCCACGTCGAGACCCAGGGCGCGGCCGGCTCGGACGAGATGACCGCGGCCGACATCGCCGCCGCGGACGTCGTCATCCTCGCCGCCGACCTCGAGGTCCGCGGCAAGGACCGCTTCGCCGGCAAGCCGATCCTCCAGGTGGGCGTCGCCGAGGCCCTGTCCAAGCCGGACGAGGTCCTCGACCGCGCTCTGGCCCTCCGCGGCTCCGGCTCCGCCGCGTCCGCCCCCGCCCGCTCGACTCCGGCCGCGGCCCCCGCCGCGCCGAAGAAGGTCGGCGTCGGCACGCGCATCCGCCAGAACCTGATGACCGGCGTCTCCTACATGATCCCGTTCGTCGCGGCGGGCGGTCTGCTGATCGCGCTGTCGTTCCTGTTCGGCGGCTACCGGATCGTCGACTTCACGGCCCAGCAGATCATCGACGACGGCTTCAACGTCGCGAACATCACCGACTGGGCCGGAGTGATGTTCCTCATCGGAAGCGCGACCTTCGCGTTCCTGGTGCCGGTGCTCTCGGGCTTCATCGCCTTCGGCATCGCCGACCGTCCCGGCATCGCGCCGGGCTTCCTCGGCGGCGCGGTCGCGGTCACCGTCGGCGCGGGCTTCCTGGGCGGCCTCGCCTCCGGCTTCATCGCCGGCTACGCGGCCCTCTACATCTCGCGGATCAAGCTCCCCGCGGCGTTCAAGTCGCTGATGCCCGTCGTGATCATCCCCCTGATCGCCACCTTCATCACCGGCTTCCTGATGTTCGTGGTGCTCGGAGCGCCGCTCCGCGCACTGAGCGAGGGCCTGTCGTCCTGGCTCTCGGGCCTCTCGGGCGGCAACCTGATCATCCTGGGGATCATCCTCGGCCTCATGATGGCGTTCGACATGGGCGGTCCGGTCAACAAGGTGGCCTACGCCTTCGCGACCACCGGCCTCGCCTCCGTCCCCGCCGACGGCGACCCGAACTCCGTGCAGTTCAAGGTGATGGCGATCGTCATGGCCGCCGGCATGACCCCGCCGCTGGGTCTGGCCCTGGCCACGACGCTCCGCAAGCGCCTGTTCACCGACGCCGAGCGCCAGAACGGCAAGGCCGCCTACCTGCTGGGCGCGTCCTTCATCTCGGAGGGGGCCATCCCGTTCGCCGCGGTCGACCCGCTGCGCGTGATCCCGTCCGCCATGGTCGGCTCGGCCGTCACGGGTGCGCTCGTCGCGCTCTTCGGCTCCACCCTCCGCGCCCCGCACGGCGGCGTCTGGGTCACCGGGCTCGTCGGGCAGCCGATCCTCTACCTGGTCGCCATCCTGGTGGGCATGGTCGTCACGGCCGTCTGCGTGATCATCGCGAAGAGCATCAAGCGCGCCCCGGTGGTCGCCGAGGTGCCCGAGCCCGCCACCGCGCAGGCCGTCCCCGCCTGATCCCCTCCGACCGACCGTCCTGAGCGGTCCCGCCGGCGGTCGCCTCCGCGCTCCTCCCCCTCTCCGAGGGAGTGGCGCGAGGCGGCCGCCGGTTTCCGCGTTCCGGGGTGCGAGCGCGGCCGGGCGGCCCGCTCCGCGGCTCCGAATAGACTGCTCCGGTGACTCGCAGCACCCTCCGCATCGCCTCCGTCAACGTGAACGGCGTCCGCGCCGCCTACCGCAAGGGGATGGGAGACTGGCTCGCCGCCCGCGACGTCGACGTCCTGGCCCTGCAGGAGGTCCGCGCCTCCACGGACGACCTCACGGGGCTCCTCGGGGACGAGTGGGACGTGCTGCACGACGAGGCGACCGCCAAGGGGCGCGCCGGAGTCGCTCTCGCCTCGCGCAGGCGCGCCACGATCCACCGCGTGACGTTCGGCGCCGACGACTTCGACTCGGCCGGACGCTGGCTCGAAGCCGACTACGAGGTCGGCGGCCGCTCGCTCACCGTCGTCTCCACCTACGTCCACTCCGGCGAGGTCGGCACCCCCAAGCAGGTCGAGAAGTACCGCTTCCTCGACGCGATGGAGGCGCGCCTGCCCGAGATCCAGGCGCACAGCGAGCTCGCCGTGGTGATGGGCGACCTCAACGTCGGCCACCGCACGCTCGACATCAAGAACTGGAAGGGCAACGTCAAGAAGGCCGGCTTCCTCCCGGAGGAGCGGGCCTACGTCGACCGCTTCGTCGGCGCCGAGGGCGACCCGGACTACAACGCCGGTGCCGGACTGGGCTGGGTCGACCTCGGCCGCCGGTTCGCGGGCGAGGTGCCCGGACCGTACACGTGGTGGTCCCAGCGCGGCCAGGCCTTCGACACCGACACCGGCTGGCGCCTCGACTACCAGCTCGCCACGCCCGCGCTCGCCGACCTCGCCCGCAGCTACGAGGTCGACCGCGCCGCCTCCTACGACACCCGCTGGTCCGACCACTCCCCCGTGGTCGTCGACTACGAGCTCTGACCCTCTCCCCCGCGAACCGACCCCTCGAGGCCACCCATGACTCCCAGCACCCCGGGCGCCAAGCCCGTCATCTTCTCCGGCATGCAGCCCTCCTCCGGGTCGCTGCACCTCGGCAACTACATCGGCGCGCTGACCCAGTGGGTCGCGATGCAGGAGGACTTCGACGCCTACTTCTGCGTCGTCGACCTGCACGCGATCACGGTCCCGCAGGACCCGCAGCAGCTCCGCGAGCGCACCCGCGCGACCGCCGCGCAGTACATCGCCGCGGGCATCGACCCCGCGCGCTCGACCCTCTTCATCCAGTCCCACGTACCCGCTCACGCCGAGCTCGCCTGGGTCCTCAACACCCTGACCGGCTTCGGCGAGGCCAGCCGGATGACGCAGTTCAAGGACAAGTCGGCGAAGCAGGGCGCCGAGGCCGCCTCGGTGGGCCTGTTCACCTACCCGATCCTGATGGCGGCCGACATCCTGCTGTACCAGACGGACGCGGTGCCGGTCGGCGAGGACCAGCGCCAGCACCTGGAGCTCACCCGCGATCTCGCCGCGCGCTTCAACTCGCGCTTCGGCGAGACCTTCGCCGTGCCGGAGCCCCACATCGTGCGCGAGACCGCGAAGATCTTCGACCTGCAGAACCCGGGCGCCAAGATGTCGAAGTCGGCGGAGTCGGACGCGGGCCTGCTCAGCGTGCTCGACGAGCCGAAGGCGACCGCGAAGAAGATCATGCGCGCCGTGACGGACACCGAGTCGGAGGTGCGCTTCGACCGGGCGGCGAAGCCCGGCGTCTCGAACCTGCTGACGATCTACTCGGTCCTCGCCGACCGCTCCGTCGAGTCGCTGGAGCAGGAGTACGCGGGCCGCGGCTACGGGGACCTCAAGAAGGGCCTCGTCGAGGTGGTCGCCGCCACCTTCGACCCGATCCGCGCGCGGACCGCGGAGCTGCTCGCCGACCCGGCCGAGCTCGACCGGGTCCTCGCCCTCGCCGCCGACCGCGCGTCCGAGACCGCGGAGCGCACGCTCGCCGCCGTCTACGACTCCGTCGGCCTCCTCCGCCGCGTCCGCTGAGGCGGCCGTGCTGCGGCTCGCGCTCTTCGACCTCGACGACACCCTCTTCGCCCATGCCCGCGCTGTGCGGGAGGGGATCGTCGCGTACGCCGCCTCGCTCGGCGCCGCCTACGCCGGCGAGCCGGCCGACGTGCAGCGCCGCTGGCACCTGCTCGAGGAGGAGCACTACCACCGCTACCTCGCGGGCGAGCTCGACTACGAGGGCCAGCGCCGGGCGCGCGCCACGGACTTCGCCGCGGAGGCCGGAGTCGGGCTGACTCCCGAGGAGGCGAGCTCCTGGTTCCGCGGGTACCTCGAGCGCTACGTCGCCGCCTGGACCCTCCACGACGACGCGCTGCCCGTCCTCGTCCGGCTCGACGCCGCCGGAGTCCGCCTCGGCGTCATCACCAACGGCGTGCTCGACTTCCAGCGGGGGAAGATCGAGGGCACGGGCCTCTCCGGTCGCTTCGAGCACGTGATCGCCTCCGGCGACGTCGGCGTCGCCAAGCCGGACGCGCGGATCTTCGCGATCGCCTGCGAGCGGTTCGGGGTCTCTCCGGAGGAGGCCCTCTACGTCGGCGACCGGCTCGGCACCGACGCCGTCGGAGCGGCCGCTGCGGGCCTGCGCGGCGTCTGGCTCGACCGCGTCGGCGGTCCCGAGCACGGCCGCATGCTGCCGCCCGAGGCGGTCGAGCTGGGCGTGCGCCGGATCGCTTCCCTGGACGAGCTGGACGCGCAGCTCGGGCTGCCGGCGGACTGAGGCCCCGCCTGGTCCGGGTCTCGATAAGCCGCCTGCAGCGACTGCGCGACCAGCATGCAGGTCCGAATTGCCGGGTCTCGATGAGCCGTCTGCGGCGACCACTCGACCAGCATGGGTGTCCCCGAACCACCCCGTTGCGATAGCCGTTGCGCCGTCGTCGGAACGACGAAGCGCCCCACCCGACCCGAGGGTCGGACAGGGCGCTTCACCGTGAACGGACTCACGTCATCCGCTCGCCGCACGAGGTGAACGGGGAGAACGCGTGTCAGCGTCGTCCCCTAGCCGGACGCGACCCGCTCCCCGAGACGAGACCGCCTCGACGAGCCGACCGCGCCGCGGCAGGCAGGGACTGCCGCGGAGAAAACTACTGCACGTCCTCGTCGATCCAGTCGAAGGTCTTGGTGACGGCCTTCTTCCAGAGGCGGTACTGGCGGGCGGCCTCGTCCTGGTCCATCTGCGGGGTCCAGCGCGAGTCCTCCTGCCAGTTCTGGCGCAGGTCGTCGAGGTTCTCCCAGAAGCCGACCGCGAGTCCGGCTGCGTAGGCCGCTCCGAGCGCGGTGGTCTCCGCGACGACCGGTCGGACGACCGGGACGCCGAGGATGTCGGCCTGGAACTGCATGAGCAGGTTGTTGGCGATCATGCCGCCGTCGACCTTGAGCTCCTGCAGGGGGACGCCGGAGTCGGCGTTGACCGCGTCCAGGACCTCGCGGGTCTGGAAGGCGGTCGCCTCGAGCGCGGCGCGGGCGATGTGGCCCTTGTTGACGTAGCGGGTGAGGCCGACGAGGGCTCCGCGGGCGTCGGAGCGCCAGTAGGGGGCGAACAGACCAGAGAAGGCGGGGACGAAGTACGCGCCTCCGTTGTCCTCGACCGTGGCGGCCAGCGCCTCGACCTCGGGGGCCGAGCCGATGAGGCCCAGGTTGTCGCGCAGCCACTGGATCAGCGAGCCGGAGACCGCGATCGAGCCCTCGAGCGCGTAGTGCACCTCGCCGTCGCCGAGCTTGTAGCCGATGGTGGTGAGCAGACCGTTCTTCGAGTGGACGATCTCGGTGCCCGTGTTGAAGATCAGGAAGTTGCCGGTGCCGTAGGTGTTCTTCGCCTCGCCCGGGTCGAACGCCGCCTGGCCGAAGGTCGCGGCCTGCTGGTCGCCGAGGATGCCGGCGATCGGGACCTCGCGCAGCAGCGACGAGGACTCGACGTGGCCGTAGACCTCGGAGGAGGAGCAGACCTCGGGGAGCATCGACTTCGGGACCCCGAAGGCCTCGAGGATGTCGTCGCGCCACTCGAGGGTCTCGAGGTCGAGGAACAGGGTGCGGGAGGCGTTGGTGACGTCGGTCTTGTGGACGCCGCCGTCGATGCCGCCGGTCAGGTTCCAGAGGACCCAGGTGTCCGTCGTGCCGAAGATCAGGTCGCCCGCCTCGGCCTTCTCGCGAGCACCCTCGACGTTCTCGAGGATCCAGACGATCTTGGTGCCGGAGAAGTAGGTCGCGAGCGGGAGGCCCACGATCGACTTGAAGCGGTCCGCGCCCTCGTCGCCGGCGAGGCGGTCGACGATCGACTGGGTGCGGGTGTCCTGCCAGACGATGGCGTTGTAGACGGGCTTGCCGGTCGTCCTGTCCCAGACGACAGCGGTCTCGCGCTGGTTGGTGATGCCGACGGAGGCGATGTCGTGGCGGGTCAGGTCGGCGCGGGAGAGAGCCTGGCCGATCACCTCGCGGACGTTGTTCCAGATCTCGATCGGGTCGTGCTCGACCCAGCCGGCGCGCGGGAAGATCTGCTCGTGCTCCTTCTGGCCGGTGGAGACGATCGATCCCTTCTTGTCGAAGATGATCGCGCGGGACGACGTGGTCCCCTGGTCGATAGCGATGACGTAGTCAGCCATGAATGATTACTCCTTCGTAACGGGGGTGAAAGGAAGCGCGGCGGTCTAGAGGACCGGGAGCAGCACGAGCGAGGCGAGGCCCGCGAGCACTCCACCGACGATCGGGCCGGCGACGGGCACCCAGGCGTAGCTCCAGTCGCTCGAGCCCTTGCCCTTGATCGGCAGGAGAGCGTGCGCGATGCGGGGGCCGAGGTCGCGGGCGGGGTTGATGGCGTAGCCGGTCGGGCCGCCGAGGGAGGCGCCGATCGCGATCACCAGGATGGCGACGGGCAGCGCGCCGAGCGCGGCCAGACCGCCGTCGCCCTGACGTCCGCCGCCGAAGCCGATGACGACGAAGACGAGGACGAAGGTGCCGATGACCTCGGTGACGAAGTTCCAGCCGTACGAGCGGATCGCCGGGCCGGTCGAGAAGACGCCGAGCTTGTTCGCCGCGTCGGGCTCCTCGTCGAAGTGCTGCTTGTAGGCGAGCCAGCAGAAGACGGCACCGAGGATCGCACCGATCATCTGGGCGAGGATGTAGACGAGGATCGAGACGATGTTGACGGGCACGCCGGATCCGAACTCGGTCGCTCCGCTCGCGACGAGGCCCAGGGTGACCGCGGGGTTGAGGTGCGCCCCCGAGTTGTACGAGACGATCACACCGGCGAAGACCGCGAAGCCCCAGCCGATGTTGACCATGAGGGTTCCGCCGTTGAGACCCTTGCTCTTCACGAGCGCGACGTTGGCGACGACACCGCAGCCGAGGAGCACGAGCATGGCCGTTCCCACGACTTCGGCGAGGAAGACCACTCCGAGATTGTCCACGTTGACCTTTTCCTTTTCGTAAGACGGACGCGCACAGGCGTCCGCGGCGGGCTTCGATGCCCGACGGTGTGAAGTTATCGGCGCCCTGTCCTAGCGACAAGGAACGGCGCGTGCACGTTTGTGCGTTGTCACGACGGAAGCCCCGGTCGAGGTGGTCCTCGGTCCGGGGCTTCCGTCGATCCGCGCCTGATCGCCGATCAGGAGGCGGGCACGGCCGTCGGGGTCTGCACCGAGGTGCCCCCGACGTCGACGCCGTTGTACTCCTTGAGGTGCGCGATGGTCGCGTCGACCTCCGACGCGCGGGCGGCGTCGTCCCAGCCCAGCACGGCGCCCGTGTGCTCGGCGAGCTCCTCGAGGAGCTCGCGGCTCAGGCCGCCCGTGAAGGCGTGGTTGGTGCGGCGCATCACCAGGTCGATGAGGTGCACCACGCTCTCGCGCTGGGCGAGGTAGCGGATCTCACCGGTGGTGAAGTCCTTGTCGAAGTCGAGCGCCTCGTCGTGTCCGTCGGCCAGGGCCTCGATGACCTCCTGCGCGCGGGTGCCGTAGCGCTCGAGCAGCTGGCCCGTGCGGGCCGAGGAGAGCCCGGAGCGGTGCTGGCTGATCCACTGCGCGCGGGACGCGTCGGTGCGCGGGAAGCCCTTGCCGCCTCCGATGGGGGTCTTCACGGTGGAGACGCGACGGGTCACGCCGATCCGCTTGAAGACCTCGTTCGAGAGGTGCTCCGACAGGGCGCGGAACGTCGTCCACTTGCCGCCGACCAGGCTGAGCACGGGCGAGCCGTTGCCGGGGAGCGTCGAGGGCTCGATGCGGTAGTCGCGGGAGACGAAGCCCGGGGCCTCGTCGTCGTGGCGGGGCAGCGGGCGGATGCCGGAGAACTTGAAGACGATCTGCGAACGGTTCACGCGGATGGCCGGGAAGACGTGGTTGACGAGCTCGAAGAAGTAGTCGATCTCCTCCTCCGTGCACACCGCCGGCTTCGTGGGGTCGGCGTCGATGTCGGTCGTGCCGACCATCACGCGGCCCTTGAGCGGGTAGATGAGGACGATGCGTCCGTCGCTGTGCTCGAAGAACATCTCGCGACCCTCGCAGGCCTCGACCAGCTCGGGGTTGTCGAGCACGATGTGCGAGCCCTTGGTGCCGCCCATGAATTTCGTGGACGTGCCGAGGGCCGTGTTGGTGAAGTCGGTCCACGGTCCGGAGACGTTGACGACGACGTCCGCCGCGAAGGTGAACTCCTCGCCGGACTCGCGGTCGCGGAGGACGACGCCCTTCTCGTCGGCGCCGACGGCCTCGACGTAGTTGGCCGCGCGGGCCTTCCTGCCGCCGATCAGCGCGTCGTGGAGCACGTCGAGCGCGAGGCGCTCGGGCTCGTGCACGGAGGCGTCGAAGTAGGTGGCGGTGTACTTGATCTTCGGGTCGAGCTTGGGGAGCTCGTTCAGCGAGCGCTTGCGCCCGTGGAACTGGTGGCGCGGGACCGTGCCGCCGTCGCGGGAGAAGAAGTCGTACATCGTGAGGCCGACCTTGATCAGCAGCGCACCGCGCTCCTGCGGCTTGCCCGACTTGTGGGTCAGGAAGCGCAGCGGAGCCGCGAGGATGCCCGAGAACGTCGAGTAGATCGGGATCGTCGTCTGCAGCGGCTTCACGTAATGGGGAGCGATCTTCAGCAGGCCGTTGCGCTCGTGCACGCCCTCGTTGACGAGTCGGAACTCGCCGTTCTCGAGGTAGCGGATGCCGCCGTGGATCATGTGGCTCGAGGCGCTCGAGGCACCGGAGACGTAGTCGCCGCGCTCGACGAGGGCGACGTCGACGCCGTTGAGCGCGAGCTCGCGGAAGGTCCCGATGCCGTTGATGCCACCGCCGATGACCAGGACCGTGGCGCGGGGGTTGTCGCGGAGAGCAGCGACGCTCTCGCGCAGAGCGGAGTTTCCGGGAGTTCCGTCGGACTGTGCCACTTCGTACTCGCCTTCGTGTCGTAGGGGTGTCGTCGAGGCCTCCGCACCAGCGTGCACCGGGGAGATGACCGATTGATTTCGCGGAGGAATACAGCCATCCTTGACCCGACAACACATCCGGTCAAGACGGGTGGAAATCCGTGCAGGGAGCGCTATGACCCCGGTGAGACCGGTCGTCGAACTCGACGAGACGACCCACGCGACCCATCCCGACAAGACGCGGGACGCGCTGCGTGCGGCCCAGCTGTACTACATGCAGGATCTGACGATGGACGCGATCGCGCACGAGCTGCACACGTCGCGCTCCTCCGTCTCGCGCCTGCTCTCGCACGCCCGCGCGACCGGCCTGGTCGACATCCAGATCCGCTCCCCCCTCGACCGGGCGAGCGCCCTCTCGGCCGAGGTGCGGTCCCACTTCGACATCACGGCGCACATCGTGCCGGTGCCGGACCACACCAGCGAGATCGACCGGCTCGAGCGGGTCGCCCTGTCCGCAGCGAGGATCCTCGGGCAGTTCATCGACTCGAACATGATCGTCGGCATCGCCTGGGGCTCCACGATGAGCGCGATCAGCCGCCACCTGATCGCCAAGGAGACGCACAACACGCAGATCGTGCAGCTGAACGGCGCCGGCAACACCGAGACCACGGGCATCAACTACTCGAGCGAGATCCTCCGCCGCTTCGGTGACGCCTACGCGGCGAAGGTCCAGCAGTTCCCGGTGCCGGCGTTCTTCGACGACCCGACCACCAAGCAGGCGGTGTGGCGCGAGCGCTCCACCCGACGGGTCCTGGAGCTGCAGCAGCGGATGGACGTGGCGCTGTTCGGGCTCGGGTCGCCGTTCGCGGCGGTCCCCTCGAAGGTCTACATCGGCGGCTACCTGGAGCCGAGCGACTTCACCTCGCTCAGCGCCTCCGGGGTCGTCGGCGACGTCGCGACGGTGTTCTACCGGTCCGACGGCAGCTGGGACGACATCCCCATGAACGAACGTGCAAGCGGTCCGGACCTCTCCACCGTGCGCCGCGCGTCGCGCCGGATCTGCGTCGTCTCGGGCGCCTCGAAGCTGCCGGGCCTGCGCGGCGCCCTGGCGGCCGGTCTCATCACCGACCTCATCCTCGACGAGGGAACGGCCCGCGCCCTCATCTCGGACTGACGCCTCCCGCCCCCTCCGCGGGACGCCGCTCGGGTACGCGGCACGCCGACACAGGCGCACCGGAGCGGCGTCTCGCGGGAGCGGTCAGGACTCGCGGGCGTGCGCGTCGAGGAACTCGTAGACCTCGGCGTCGTCGATGCCCGGGAAGGTCCCCGACGGCAGCGGCGCGAGCACGTGCGCGTGCAGGCGCGCGCTCGGCCAGGCGTTGCCGTCCCAGCGCGCGGCGAGCTCCGACGGGGCGCGCCGGCAGCAGGACTCGTCGGGGCAGCGGGAGAGCTCGCGGCGGTCGGTGTCGCGGCCTCGGAAGAAGCGGGCCTCGGCGAACGGGACGCCCACGGTGATCGAGAACTCCTCGGTGGCGGTCGTGCCGGTCTGCGACGCCGACCAGAAGGTCCCCGCCGGGGTGTCGACGTACTGGTAGTACTCCGTCGTCCGGTTGGTCCGGGTGAACGCGGAGCGCGCCGACCAGTAGCGGCAGACCACCTGGCCCTCGACGGCCCCGGTGACGTCGGTCGGCAGCGGCAGCCCGTCGTTCTCGTAGGCCTTCTGGATCGAGCCGTCTCCCAGCACCCGCAGGAAGTGCATCCGGATGTCGAGGTGCGAGGTGAGCAGGTTCGTGAAGCGCAGGGCGGCGGCCTCGTGGGTGACGCCGAAGCCGTCGCGGAAGTCCTCCACCGAGACGTCCCGCTCGCGCTTCGCCTCCTGGAGGAACGCGACCGCCGGCTCCAGCGGCATCAGGCACGCGGCGGCGAAGTAGTTGATCTCGAGGCGCTGACGGAGGAAGTCGGCGTAGGTCACCGGCCGCTCGTGCCCGAGGAGGCGGTGCGCCATCGCCTGCAGCGCCAGCGCCCGCAGGCCGTGCCCCCCGGGGATCGAGGCGGGCGGGAGGTAGATCCTGCCGTTCGCGAGGTCGATCACCGAGCGGGCGGAGTGCGGCAGGTCGCCGACGTGGATGATCTCGAAGCCGAGGTGCCGGGCCATCTTCGAGACGGAGCTGTGGGTCAGTGCTCCTCCGCGGTGCCCGACGGTGCGGAGCATCTCGCCCGCCACCTCCTCGATCTCGGGCAGGTAGGAGCTGCGCTCGCGCAGCTGGAGCCGCTGGGCGGTGTTGGCCCGGCGTGCCTCCTCCGGCGTGGCGCTCGCCTCGCTCCGGCGACGGGCGAGCTCGCGGTAGACGCCGAGGAACGCCTCCAGCACGGGCGTGCTCAGCCCCTTGTTGACCTTGAACTCGGGCAGGCCGAGCGAGCGGTACAGCGACCCCTTCTGCACGCGCGCCAGCTCGATCTCGAGCGCGGCCCGCTCGCTCGGCGGCTCGTCCGAGAGCAGCGCCGCCAGCTCGACGCCGAGCGCGGCCGCGAGGCGCTGCAGGAGGGAGAGGCGCGGCTCGCGGCGCCCCGTCTCGATCAGCGAGAGCTGGCTCCCCGACACGTCGACGCGCTCGGCGAGCTGCCCGAGGGTCAGCCCGCGCCGGGTGCGGAAGTGGCGCAGGCGCTGCCCGAGCAGCACGGCGTCGGAGCCCGGGGCGGGTGTCGAGGGATCGGTCACGGCGAGCTCCAGCGGTCGGTTGTGACGAAAGCGCAAAAAGACGGTTTCTTGACCGCCTGAGCGCCGGGAATACCTCCTGATCCTCCTCCATCCTGGCTTCAGGCGCCACTGAGCGCCCCTCCCGGCCCGGCCGGCCTCTTCCCGGCTGCGGCCGGCGACTCCCCACCCCCGTCGACGACGACCACCGAAAGCGGAGCCAGCATGAGCATCTACAGCAACACCGTCCGACTCGAGCCGAGCACCATGACCGCGCCGACGTCCGTCCCCGCGCCCGTCGTGCCGCCGGCGCCCCTCGCCCTCCGCCGCTGGGTGCGCGAGACCGCCGCGATCCTCCAGCCCGACGCGATCGAGTGGAGCGACGGCTCCCCCGCGGAGTGGTACCGCCTGACCGAGCGGCTCGTCGCCTCCGGCACGCTCCTCCCGCTCAATCCGGAGTGGCGGCCCGGCTCGTTCCTGGCCCGCACCGACCCGGACGACGTCGCCCGGGTCGAGGACCGCACCTTCATCTGCACGACCGACGAGGCCGACGCGGGACCGACCAACAACTGGCGCGAGCCCGCCGCGATGAGGGCCGAGCTCGCTCCCCTCCTCGACGGAGCGATGCGCGGACGGACGATGTACGTCGTCCCGTTCTCGATGGGGCCCGTCGGCGGTCCGCTCTCGCAGCTGGGCGTCCAGGTCACCGACTCGGCCTACGCGGTGCTGAACCTGCGGATCATGGCGCGCGTGGGCTCCGAGCCGCTCGCGGCTTTCACCGAGGAGACCCCGTTCGTCCGCGGCGTGCACACCGTGGGGCTGCCTCTCCGCGACGCGGACGGCGTCACCCGCGAGGACGTCGCCTGGCCGTGCAGCCCGGTGAAGTACATCACCCAGTTCCCGGAGACGCGCGAGATCGTCTCGTACGGCTCCGGCTACGGCGGCAACGCCCTGCTGGCGAAGAAGTGCTTCGCCCTGCGCATCGCCTCGGCGATGGGGCGCGAGGAGGGCTGGCTCGCCGAGCACATGCTGCTGATCCGCATCGTCTCGCCCGAGGGACGGCGCTACCACGTCGCCGCCGCCTTCCCGAGCGCGTGCGGCAAGACCAACCTCGCGATGATGCAGCCCGCGATCCCCGGCTGGCGGGTCGAGACGCTGGGCGACGACATCACCTGGATGCGCCGCGGGGAGGATGGACGCCTCTGGGCGATGAACCCCGAGACGGGCTTCTTCGGCGTCGCTCCCGGCACCGGGGAGAGCTCGAACCCGAACGCCGTGCAGACGCTCTGGGGCAACACGATCTTCACCAACGTCGCGCTCCGCGAGGACGGCGACGTGTGGTGGGAGGGCCTGACCGACGAGGTCCCGGAGCGGCTGACCGACTGGCGCGGGCAGCCGTGGACGCCGGCGTCCGGCACGCCCGCCGCGCACCCCAACTCCCGCTTCACCGCGCCGGCCGCGCAGTGCCCGTCGCTCTCCGCCGACTGGGACGCCCACGAGGGCGTGCCGCTGGACGGGATCGTCTTCGGTGGCCGACGGGCGAGCAACGTCCCGCTGGTCACGCAGGCCACCTCGTGGCAGCACGGCGTCTTCCTGGGTGCGACCGTCGCCTCCGAGAAGACCGCGGCCGCGGAGGGCACGGTCGGGGAGCTGCGCCGCGATCCGTTCGCGATGCTCCCCTTCTGCGGCTACAACATGGCCGACTACTTCGCGCACTGGCTCGCGATCGGCGCCGAGCTCGGCGATGCGGCGCCGGCGGTGTTCCAGGTCAACTGGTTCCGGAAGGACGCGGACGGCGAGTTCCTCTGGCCCGGCTTCGGCGAGAACGCACGGGTGCTGCAGTGGCTCGTCCGCCGCCTGGAGGGGCTGGCGGAGGCGCGGCGGAGCCCCCTCGGCGACCTGCCGGTCGCGATCAACACGCACGGGCTCCGGCTCTCCGCGGCCCAGAAGGAGGAGCTGTTCTCCGTCCCGGTGGAGGCGTGGCTGGAGGAGTGCGCGCTCACGGAGGAGTTCTTCACGCGGTTCGGCGACCGGCTGCCGCCCGAGCTGACCGCCGAGCTCCAGGCCCTGCGGCTCCGGCTCCTCGCCGAGAAGCTGCCGCTGGCGGCCTGATCCCCCTGACCGAGCCGGCTCCTGCCGGACACCCCTGTGGCCCGCGGGCGGATCATCCCCCTTTCCTCGCACCCCCGCGGGTCCACTCCCCCCTTCCGCTCCCACGTCGACGGGCACCATGACCGACCGCATCACGCTCCGCTTCCTCGCCGCCCCGCAGGACGCCACCGCCGACGGCCGCAGCGCCCAGGCCGGCCGCGTCCTCGAGTGGATCGACAAGGCCGGCTACGCCTGCGCCGTGGGCTGGAGCGGCGGCTACTGCGTGACGGCGTACGTCGGCAACGTCCACTTCACCCGGCCCATCTCGGTCGGCAACCTGATCGAGGCGACCGCCCGCGTCATCCACACCGGGCGCACGAGCATGCACGTGCTGGTGCAGGTCGCGCAGGCGGATCCGCGGACCGGCCTCTACGAGGGCGCCACGCACTGCCTCCTCGTGTTCGTGGCCGTCGACGACGAGAAGAGGCCGCGGTCGGTCCTGGAGTGGCGGCCCCGCTCGATCGAGGACCTGTCCCTCGCCGAGGGCGCCGCCGCGCGCATCGAGGGCCGCCGACGGCTGCACGACGTGATGCGCGCCCAGGAGTACACCGAGGAGGGCACCGGTCCGCGGATCGTGTTCCGCTTCCTCGCGGCGCCGGGCGACGTCAACTGGGGCGGCAACGCCCACGGCGGGATCGTGATGCGCTGGATCGACGAGGCGGCCGACGCGGTCGCGCAGCGCTGGACCGGCCGCGACGCGGTGGCCGTCTACTCCGGCGGGATCCACTTCTACCGTCCGGTGCGCATCGGGCACCTCGTCGAGGTGGAGGCGCGCCTCATCCACACGAGCGCCCGGAGCATGCACCTGGCGGTGCACGTGCGCTCCGGGGACCCGCGGACCGGCGAGCTGGAGCTGACCACGCAGTGCCGGAGCGTCTTCGTGGTGCGGGGCGCCGACGGGGCGGCCGAGCCGGTTCCGCCTCTCGAGCTGCGGACCGAGGAGGACCGGCGTCTGGACGCCCATGCGCGCGAGCTGATCCTCCTGCGCGCGGCGCTGCCGTCGCTCCCGCTCGCGGGGACGGCCGGCGCTAGGGTCGGAGCGTGAAGCTGCCGATCCTCGTCCTCAACGGCCCGAACCTGAACCTGCTCGGCACCCGCGAGCCCGAGCTCTACGGCTCGGACACCCTCGCTGACGCCGAGGCGCTGGCGGCGGAGGCGGCCGAGCGGCACGGCTTCACGGTCGAGACCTTCCAGAGCAGCTCGGAGGGCGCGATCGTCGACCGGCTGCACGCGGCTCGCGGCTCCGTCTCGGGAGTGGTGCTCAACGCCGGGGCGTACACGCACACGTCGATCGCGATCCGCGACGCCGTCCTCGCGACCGAGCTGCCGATGGTCGAGGTGCACGTGAGCAACGTGCACCGGCGCGAGCCGTTCCGGCAGCACTCCTACCTCTCGGACGTCGCGATCGCCGTGATCGTCGGCGCGGGGATCGCCGGCTACGGCTACGCGGTGGACGTGCTCGCGCGGGCGGCGGAGAAGCGATGAGCGGCCTCGGACGCTCCTTCGGCAGCGCGGTCGACGCCTACGACCGCGGGCGGCCCGGCTACCCCGACGACGCCGTCGACTGGATCGTGGGGCACGCCCCCGCGCGGGTGGCGGGCGCCTTCATCCCGGAGCGGGCCCGCGCGGCGGGAGCCGACGCCTCCGATCGGCTGCGCGCCGTGGACCTCGGCGCGGGAACGGGCAAGTTCACCGCGTCGCTCGCGTCCCGCGGCCTCGCCGTGACCGCGGTCGAGCCCGACGCGGAGATGCTCGCGCGGCTCGCCTCGAATCTGCCGGGGGTCCGCCCCGAGGAGGGGACGGCCGAGGCGATCCCCGCCGCGGACGCCTCCGCGGAGCTCGTCACCGCCGCGCAGTCGTGGCACTGGGTCGACGCCGAGCGCGCGGGAGCCGAAGTCGCCCGCGTCCTGGTGCCGGAGGGCGTGCTCGCGCTGGTGTGGAACATCCGCGACGAGTCGGTCCCCTGGGTGCGCCGGCTCGGCGAGGTCGCCGGAGCCTCCACCGCCGAGCGCTTCGAGACGCTCCGGCCGCCGCTCGGCTCCGCTCTCGAGCGGGTGGCGTTCGCGGCCTTCGAGTGGTCCTTCGAGCTGGACCGAGCCGGGGTGCGGGACATGTTCGCGTCCCGCAGCTCCGTCATCGCGATGCCCGAGGAGGAGCGCGCCGCGGTCCTCGCGGCGGTCGACGCCGTGGTGGACGAGGAGTCGGGCGGGAGCGGGACCGTCGCGATGCCGTACTCGACGCGCGTGACGATCGCGCGCCGCTCCTCCTCCGCCTGACTCCGCGCCGCGCGCCGCGGACCGCCCCGCCCGCCGACTACCCTCGGAGGGCGCCGCACCGGCGCGAGCACCGAGAGCACGAGGAGAGACGCACGTGAGCATCATCGCCGCCGCAGACGGGTCCGCACTGGGCAACCCCGGCCCCGCCGGCTGGGCCTGGTACGTCGACGACGAGCGCTGGGCCGCGGGCGGCTGGTCGCACGGCACGAACAACATCGGCGAGCTCACCGCGGTGCTCGAGCTGCTGCGCGCGACCGCGCAGGAGGAGGAGCCGCTGCACATCCTCTGCGACAGCCAGTACGCCATCAAGGCCTGCACCGAGTGGCTGCCGGGCTGGAAGCGGAAGGGCTGGCGCAAGGCCGACGGCAAGCCGGTGATGAACGTCGAGATCATCAAGGCGCTCGACGAGGAGCTGCAGGGCCGGGCTGTCACCTTCGAGTGGGTGAAGGGGCACGCCAACCACCGGATGAACGAGGCCGCCGACGTCCGCGCCCGGAGCGCCGCGACCGCCTACCAGCGCCGGCAGCCCGTCGACGCCGGACCCGGATGGCCGACGGCCGCCGCCGCGCCCGCCGCGGCCGCTGCGCCCCCCGTCGAGGACTCCGCCACCCTCTTCTAGCCGCGTTCCCCCTGGGGCAGCCGCAGCAGCCCCGTCGCCACCAGCTCGCGCACCCGCGGCAGCACGGAGTCGGACACCGCCTCCTCCTCGACCTGGAGGAGCGAGGCGACCGCCGCCGCGATCGCCGCCACCGAGAGCTCGCCGTCGCAGGCGCCGACCACGGCGGCGAGAGCCGTGTCGACCTCCTCGACCCGGGCGAAGCCGCCGCCCTGGCGCAGCCGCAGCACCGTCGGATCGTCGTTGCCCGGCCAGTAGTGCCGCTCCTCCGTGACGTCTCCGGCGACGACCAGGGCGAGACCCGCCAGAGCGCGATCGTCGAGCGACGCGAGGGCCTCGGCCGCGTCGAGGCAGGCGGCGAGGTGGCCGCCCAGGCCCGCGGTCGCGACCGGCGTGGTGATGCGCTCGAGGCGGCGGATCGGCGGGCGGGGCTGCTCGGGCAGGCGGAGCGTGACGTAGCCGAAGCCGACGCCGGTCACCCCGCGCCGCTCGAAGTCGGTCAGCCAGGCGTCGACCAGCGCGTCGAACGCGGGGCCGCGAGTCGTGCCGCCGTCCCGGATCCAGGTCTCGGCGTAGACCGCCGGATCCTGACGCTCGCGCTCCACGACCCAGACGTCCAGAGGAGAGGCGGTCCCGCCCATCCAGGCGTCGAGCCCCTCGGGCCCCGCCTCGAGCGCCTGCTCCAGCGGGCTGCGGGCGTCGGCGAGCCAGTCCGCGATCCGGTCGAAGGCGTCCGCGCCCTCCCGGTACTCCCAGTTCCCCAGGAGCTGCGCGACACCGCCGGGCACCAGGTGCTCGGCTGCTCCGAGGATCACGCGGCGCACGATCTCGTCGCCCTCCAGCCCGCCGTCGCGGTACTCGTAGGAGGGGACGCCCTCGACTCGCGGCGTGATGACGAACGGCGGGTTCGTGACGATGTGGTCGAAGCGCTCCCCCGCGACCGGCTCGTAGAGGCTGCCGAGGCGGAACTCGATGTTCTCGATCCCGTTGAGCGCCGCGGTGAAAGAGGCGAGCGCGAGCGCGCGCTCGGAGATGTCGGTGGCGACCACCTGCTCGGCGTGGCGGGAGGCGTGCAGCGCCTGGATCCCGCAGCCGGTCCCCAGGTCGAGCACGCGGCCGACGGGCCGCTGGATCATCAGGCCGGTCAGCGTGAGGCTCGCGCCGCCGACGCCGAGCACGTGGTCCTCGTCGAGCGCGCGGCCGAGGGCGAGCTCCCCGAGGTCGGAGGCGATCCACCAGGAGGCAGCGCCGCGCTGGTCGACCACGTCGTAGGGGCGCAGGTCGAGGGCCGCGGTGACGACGGCTCCGGCCTCGACGCGCACCAGGCCGAGCTCCACCGCCCCCTCCAGCGCGAGAGCGCCGAACGCCTCGTCCGCGTCGTCGGCCGAGACGGGATCGGCCAGGAGGAACAGGCGGGCGAGGGTGGCCAGCGCGTCGTGGTCGCCGCTGCGCTCGAGGGCGCGGCGGGCGGGGACCCGATCGCCGCGGTGCAGCGCCTCGGCCGCTTCGTCGCCCCAGAGCCCCCGCACGGCGTCCACGCCGTAGCGGGCGCGGATCAGGTCGTCGCGCAGGAGGGCGATACGGGCTCGGTCGAACGGGTCTGCGGAGAACACCGCTCCATCCTCCTGCACACGGGTCGGCCACCGGGGCCGCCGCGGCCGTACGATCGGAGGCATGCCGCTGACCGGAGAGTACGAACCCAGCACGTCCGAGTGGGCCCGCGAGCAGGCGGAGCTCTACGAGCGGACCGGCGGAGCCGAGGGGAACCTCCTCCGCGGCCGCCCCATCATCGTCCTGACCACCGTCGGCTCGAAGAGCGGGAAGCTCCGCAAGACCGCGCTGATGCGCGTCGAGCACGAGGGCGAGTACGTGGTCGTCGCGTCCAAAGGCGGCGCGCCCGAGCACCCCGTCTGGTACGGCAACATGCTCAAGGAGCCGCACGTCGAGCTGCAGGACGGGCCGGTGAAGAAGGACTACGCCGCGAGCGTGCTCGAGGGCGATCTGCGCGCGGCCTGGTGGGAGCGCGCGGTCGCCGCGTGGCCGGACTACGCCGAGTACCAGACGAAGACCGAGCGGCAGATCCCGCTCGTGCTGCTCACTCCCTGGTCCTGAGCGCGGCGGGCGGCTCGGCCCGTCGCTGAGGCGGCCGTCCTCCGGTCGAGGTCGCGCCGCACGGCAGGCGCCTCACGCGGGCGGCGAGCCCAGCGGATCCGGTCCGGCCTCAGACCCGGGCCGCGATGAGGTCGAGCACCTTCGGGCTCGAGAGCAGCGCGAAGTGGCCGACCACCGAGACCGCGATGTTCTCGTGCCCCCCGGCGAGGCGGCTCCCTCCGGGGATGTACTGGTCGCGCATCCCGTAGATCGACGTGATGCGCGCGTCGGCCTCGCGCTCGGCCAGCAGGGTGCGGATCAGCGGGCGGTGGGGTGCGAACTCCCGGAGCGCCCGCGCCGGGGCGATCCGTGCGAGCGACGAGCCGTTGAACGGGGTCGAGACGGCGATCATGCGCTCGATCCGCCCGTCCTCGCGGTCGTCGACGACCATCATGTGCTTGCCGATCAGGCCGCCCTTGCTGTGCGCGACGACGACGACTCCGCGCAGATCGTGCTCGCGCAGGTAGTCCTGGCCGAGTCCGGCCGACGCGACGATCGGCCGCGTGTTGTAGCCGAGCGCGGGCAGCACGTGGATCGGATGGCCCGCCGCGTGCAGCCTCTCGGCGATGGGCCGGAGGAACTGCCACGTCTCGTAGATCCCGGGGATGAGCAGCACCGGAGCGCCGTCGCCGGACGCGTACCGCGACACGTCCCAGCCCTCCCGCAGGTGCACGAAGCGCGAGCCGTAGGCGTAGCGGTAGTCGCGGAGGTACGCGCGCCGCAGCGAGGTCGAGCGGCGCGGGCGGGCGGAGTCACGCGCCGGCATGGGCCCGCTCCAGCTCCGCGATGTCGAGGCGGCTCATCGCGAGCATCGCCTGCAGAGCGCGCGCGGACGCCTCGGGGTCGGCGCCTCCGAGCAGACGCGGGAGGACCTCCGGCACGATCTGCCAGGACAGCCCCCAGCGGTCGCGGAGCCAGCCGCACCGGCTCTCCTCGCCGCCGTCCGCGATCAGGGCGTCCCACAGCCGGTCGAGCTCGGACTGGTCGCCGACGGTCACGACGATCGAGACGGCCTCGGTGAACGGGAACCGCGGCCCGGCGTTGATCGCCTGGAACCGCTGCCCGTCGAGCTCGAACGTCACCGACAGCACCTCGCCGGGCGACGGGGAGCCCTCCGGCAGCACCTGGCTTCCGGTGATCCGCGAGTTCGGCACCAGCTCCGTGTAGAAGCGCGCCGCCTCCCCCGCGCCGTCGTCGAACCAGAGGAAGGTGCTGACCGCGCCCATCGGAGTCTCCGTCCTGCGCGGGAGGGTCTCCGCGGCTCCCTCAGTGTGCCGCGGTGGCGCCCTCCCCGCGACGGATCACAGCGGGTTGACGCCGAACGCCGTGGCCAGCTTGTCGATCTTCTTGGCGCGGCCCAGCCGGGGCAGGTCGCTGCCGTCGCGGATGACGCGGCCGCGGGCCTCGAAGTCGTCGAGGAAGTCGCGGGCCCAGGCGACGTCGGACGGCGTCGGGCTGATGACCTCGTTGATCACGGCGAGCTGCTCGGTGTCGAGGCAGAGCTTCCCGGTGAGGCCGAGCGAGACCGTGAGCGCGGACTGCTCGCGCAGCACGGGGTGGCTGTTCGAGACGGTCGGGCCGTCGATCGGGCCGGGCAGGTCGCCGATGCGCGAGGCGACGACCAGGCGCGAGCGCGGGTAGGCCATCGCGAGGTCGTCGGCGCTGGTGCCGGTGTCGCGGCGGTAGTCGCCGCTGCCGAACGCGAGGCGGAAGGTGCCGCGGGCGCGGGCGATCGAGACCGCCTCCTCGATGCCGAGGGCGGACTCGACCAGGGCGAGCACCGGGGTGGAGCCGCCGAGGCGGTCGAAGGTCTCGGTGACGTGCTCGGCGGCCTCGGTCTTGGCGAGCATGACGCCGGCGAGGCCGGGCAGGCCCTTCAGCGCGTCGACGTCGTCGGACCAGAACGGGGTGGAGTGGTCGTTGATGCGGACCCAGGCGCGCTTCTCGCCGGTCAGCCACTCCGCGACGTCGGTCCGCGCGTCGGGCTTCGCCTTGGGGTCGACCGCGTCCTCGATGTCGAGGACGATCTGGTCGGCGCGGGACGCGTGCGCGGCGTCGAACGTCTCGGTGCGGGTGGCGTTCACCAGCAGCCAGGAGCGCGCGATCTCGGGGGCGACGTCGCGCCCCTTCCGCTTCGCGATGGCGGTGGTGGTGGTCTCGGGCAACGTCACGTTCGGGTCCTCTCGGTGGCGCGGTCCTCGCTCCGCGGACGCCACCGCTCTGCGACGGCGCCGGGGACAAGGGTAGCGGCTCCCCGTCGGCGGGGCTCCGGGCACTCCGGCGTCTCTCCACTCCGGGGCTGCGACGCCCCGAGCGCTCCGGATCAGCGGCCCTCCGGACGCTCCCACAGCGTCAGCACGGTCGTCGGCACCCGGATCCGCTCGCGCGCGACGAACCCCGCCTCAGCGAGCACCGCGTCCGCCTCGCCCTCCGGCAGCGCCTGCCAGACCCGGTCCTCCCCGGCGAGCGCGGCGCGCAGCGCCTCGCCCTCCAGCAGGACGTCCGAATACGTGCCCGTCGTCCTGTACGGAGCGGCGAGGGCGACATCGTCCACGCCCGCGAACGCCTCCGGGTAGGCGGCGAGCGCCAGGCGGGGCCGGAGCGAGACCGTCCCGGAGGAGCCGAGGAGGACGGCGTCGCCCGGACGGGCCCGCTCCTCGACGGCGGCCGCCAGACCGCGGAGATCCTGCCCGGCCGGCTTCCCGGTGACCGTGCGCATCTGCACCAGGACCGGCAGGGCGGCCACCGCGATCAGGGCGAGGAGGGCGACGCCCGTCCGGGCCCTGAACGAGTCGAGCGCGAGGCCGAGGAGGACCGCGAGAGCGGGCGTGCTCGACGCGAGGTAGCGCGGAGTGAACATCGGCTCGACGAGGAGGGTCCCGAGCACCAGCACCGCCGTCGGCAGCACGATCCAGAGGACGAGGGCCGGCAGGAGCGGCCCGCGCAGGCCGCCCCGCACCGCGGCGACCGCGAGGAGCGCGACGGCGATCCCGGCCAGCCACCACGCGGATCCGAAGAACGGCTCGACCAGGACGGTGAACGCGGTCACGGGCTGCGAGCGGAGCCAGCCGACCTGGCCGCTCTGCCCTGCGGCGAGGAGCAGCACCGGCACTGCGCCCAGTGCCGAGAGGGCGCTCGCCGGAAGAGCCCGCACGGCACCCCGGGGCGCCGCGGCCGCGGCGAGAGCGACGAGAGCCGGCAGCACCAGCACGGAGTAGAGGAACACGGCGTCCGCCAGACCTGCGACGGCCGCGAACGCGGTCCAGCGCAGGGCTCCTCCGGAGCGGGCCGCCCGCACGACGAGGACCGCCGCTCCCACCACGAGCGCGGTGGCCAGAGCGGAGGACCGCGCCTCGGTCCCCGAGAACGAGGACCGCGGGAGCAGCACGAGCACCGCGGCGGCGAGGAGTGCCGCCCGGGGCCGGTCGAACGAGCGCAGCAGGACGACGACGCCCGCCGCCGCCGCTCCCGTGGCGAGAGCGGACGGCGCCCGCACCGCGAGCTCCGACTCCCCGGCGATCGCGATCCAGCCGTGCATCAGCAGGCCGTAGACCAGGTGCACCGCGTCCTTCTCCTGCACGAAGGCGAGGAGCTCGCCCACCGGGAGCCGCGCCAGGCGGAGGGTCGCGGCCTCGTCGTTCCAGTAGGAGGGGATCCAGGAGCCGACGAGGGTCAGCGCGGTGGCGAGGGCGAGGACCGCGCTCGCGGGCAGGGTCCGGAGCGCGCGCATCCCGCCAGCGTAGAGGCCGGGCTCAGCGCGCCGAGCGCTCGGCGAGACCCTTCGCGTACGCGGCCTGGCCGACGTGCTGCGTGTCGTCGTCGATCACCGAGACCAGCCGAACCCCGAGGGTCACCGGCGGATCCCACTGCTCGTCGACGACGCGCTCGAGGTCCTCGTCTCCGAGCGTGTCGAGGAGGGCGAGCGTCTGCCGGTGCACGGCGTCGGCGTACTCCGCGAGCAGCGCGGCCGGCAACGCGGCGAGCGCCGCCACCTCGGCCGGCTCCTGCCCGTAGCCGGTCTCGTCGGGCCCGAAGGGCAGCCCGGACCGGCCGTGGAAGCCGTCGGCCGTCCACACCTGCTCGTGGCCGGCGAGCGGGGCGAGGTGGTCGTCCTGCACCCGGACGAGATGCCAGACGAGCCAGGCGGGCGAGTTCGAGCGGGCGTCCGCGCGGAACGCGAGCTGATCGGGGGTGCTGTCGTCGAGGACGGCGTGCACGTTCTCGTGCACCCGGCCGAAGGCGTCGCGGAGGAGGTCGATGGCTGCGCTCATGCCGCCAGCCTGCCGCTCCCGCGCCCGGTGCGGCACCCCCTCCGCGCGCCTCGGAGGAAGTGCGGAGGCGGGTGCCCGATACTCGGCCCGTGACCTCCGGATCCTCGAACCTGGCGACGAAGCCGTGGCTGACCTCCTACGCGGAGGGCGTGCCCGCCGAGATCGACCCTCCCACCCAGACCCTCGTCGACCTGCTCGAGGACTCGGTCGCGCGGTACCGCCGCGGCACCGCCCTCGAGTTCTTCGGCGCCGAGACCAGCTACGCCGAGCTCGGCGAGCAGGTCGCGCGCACGGCGGAGGGCCTGCGGCGCCTGGGCGTGCGCGCCGGCGACCGGGTCGCGCTGGTGCTCCCGAACTGCCCGGAGCACGTGGTGGCGTTCTACGCCGCTCTCCGCCTCGGAGCGATCGTGGTCGAGCACAACCCGCTCTACACGCCGCGCGAGCTGCGGCGGCAGTTCGAGGACCACGGCGCCCGGTTCGCGGTCGTCTGGGACAAGATCGCCGACGTCGTCGCGACCATGCCCGCCGACCTGGGCATCGAGCGCGTCGTCTCCGTCGACCTCACCCGCTCCTTCCCGCTCGGCAAGCGCCTGGCGCTCCGGCTCCCCCTGCCGTCGGTGCGCCGGTCGCGCGAGAAGCTGACCGCGACCCCCCGCAGCCGCTCCCTGGTGCCCTTCGCGTCGCTGCTGAAGAACCGCCGCATCGCGCGCTCGCACCCCCGCCCGGTCCTCGGCGACACGGCCCTGCTGCAGTACACGAGCGGCACCACCGGGACGCCCAAGGGCGCGATCCTCTCGCACGCGAACCTCCGTGCGAACGCCCTGCAGGGCCGCGCCTGGGTGCCGGGCCTGCGCGAGGGCGACGAGACGTTCTACGCGGTGCTCCCCCTGTTCCACGCCTACGGGCTGACGCTGTGCCTGACCTTCGCGATCAGCATCGGCGCGAAGGTCGTGCTGTTCCCGACCTTCGACGTCGGCCTCGTGAAGGCGGCCGCGAAGTCGTCGCCGCCCACCTTCCTCCCCGCGGTGCCGCCCGTGTACGACGCGCTGGCCCGCGCCTCCGAGCGCCACGAGCTCGACCTGCGCGGCATCCGCTTCGCGATCTCGGGAGCGATGAGCCTGCCGGTCGCGACGGTCGACCGCTGGGAGCGCGCGAGCCGGGGACTCCTGGTCGAGGGCTACGGCATGACCGAGAGCTCGCCGGTCGCCCTCGGGAACCCGGTCGGCCCGACCCGCCGGCCCGGCACCGTGGGCGTGCCGTTCCCCAGCACGACGATCCGCCTCGTCGACCCCGCCGATCCGTCGGTCGACCGCGGCCCGGGCGAGTCCGGCGAGCTCCTGCTCCGGGGGCCGCAGGTGTTCCAGGGGTACTGGAAGCGGCCGGAGGAGACGGCCGAGGCCCTCATCCCCGGCGGCTGGCTGCGCACGGGCGACATCGCGACCGTCTCGGCCGACGGCTTCGTGACGATCGTCGACCGGGCCAAGGAGCTCATCATCACCGGCGGCTTCAACGTCTCCCCCTCCGAGGTCGAGGGAGTGCTGGAGTCGCACCCGGACGTGACGCGCGCGGCCGTCGTCGGGCTCCCCCGCGAGGACGGCGGCGAGAGCGTCGCGGCGGCCGTGGTCCTGCGGGCCGGGACGGCCGTGGATCCGGAGGCGCTGCGCGACTTCTGCCGGCTGCACCTGACGCCCTACAAGGTGCCCAGGCGGATCGTCCCGGTGGACGAGCTGCCGACCTCGCTGATCGGCAAGGTGCTGCGCCGCCAGGTGCGCGAGAGTCTGCTGGACTGAGTCGACCGGAGCGGGCGGTGGCCCGCGAGGAGGAGGACGACATGGCGAGGATCGTGCAGTACGAGCGGATCGGCGGGCCCGAGGTGCTCGAGACCGTCGAGGCGCCGGAGCCCGAGGCGGGGCCCGGAATCGTGGTGGTCGCCGTCCGCGCGGCCGGTGTGAACCCGATCGAGTGGAAGGTGCGCTCCGGCCTGCGCCCGAGCCCGCCGTTCGACGGTCCGCGGAGGCTCGGGTCGGACGGCTCCGGCGTGGTCTCCGCCGTCGGTCCGGGAGTGACCGGTTGGAGCGTCGGCGACCGGGTCATCGTCAGCGGCGCCACCGGCACCTACGCGACCGCCGTCGCGGTCTCCCCCCACTCCCTCGATCCGCTCCCCGACGGACTCGGCTTCGAGGAGGCGGCCGCGCTCGGCATCCCGGTCTCCACGGCCTACCAGGCGGTGGTCTCGCTCGGCGTCGCGGAGGGATCGACGTTCGTCGTCCACGCGGGCGCCGGAGCGGTCGGCCGGGCGGCGATCCAGTTCGCCGTCGACCGCGGAGCCCGGGTGATCGCCACGGCGAGCCCGGCGAATCACGAGGCGCTGCGCGCGCTCGGAGCGGTGCCGGTCGCCTACGGGCCCGGACTGCTCGAGCGGCTGCGTGCCACGGCGCCCGAGGGCGTCGACCGCGTGCTCGACGCGGCCGGGACGGACGAGGCGCTCGCCGCCTCGCTCGCGCTGGTGGAGGATCCGCAGCACGTCGGAACGGTGGTCGCCGGTCCTCGGGCGGCCGAGCTGGGCATCCGGGCCTGGAGCGGCGGCAGTCCCGTGCCGCTGACCGAGGAGGAGCAGCGCCTCCGCCGCGAGGGGGTGCCGCTGGCCGCCCGGCTGGCGAGCGAGGGGCGCTTCGCGGTCGCGACAGGTCCGCGCCTCCAGCTCGAGCAGGCCGCAGAGGCGCACCGGCTCAGCGAGGACGGCCACGTCCGCGGGAAGATCCTTCTCGTTCCCTGAGCCGGGCCGGCTCCCGGCATCCGTCTCCCCACCGCTTCCCCCGCTCTCACCGTCGAGAAGGAGTCCCCGTGTCCACTGACGACACCACCCCCGTGATCCTGGGGGGCGCCCGCACCCCGTTCGCCCGCTTCTCCGGAGCCTTCGCGCCGCTCTCGGGCGTCGAGCTCGGCGCCGCTGCCATCCGAGGGGCTCTCGAGCGCTCGGGCGCCTCCGCGGCCGACGTCGGCGCGGTCGTGCTCGGCCAGGTGATCCAGGCCGGAGCCGGTCAGGGCCCCGCCCGGCAGGCCGCGGTCCTCGCGGGCCTGGGCTGGGACGTCCCGGCGGTCACGATCAACAAGCTCTGCCTGTCGGGTCTCACCGCGGTGATCGACGCGGCGCGGATGATCCGGCTCGGCGAGGCGCAGGTGGTCGTCGCCGGAGGGCAGGAGTCGATGACCAACGCGCCGCACCTCCTGCTCGGATCCCGCTCGGGCCTGGGTGTCGGTCCGCGTCCGCTCGAGGACGCACTCCTCCACGACGGCCTGCTCGATCCGTTCGACCGCCGCCTGATGGGGAGGGTGACCGACGACGGCAACGCCGCACGGGGCATCCGCCGCGAGCGCCAGGACGCCTTCGCCGCGCTCTCGCACCAGCGGGCCGCCGCGGCACGGTCCACCGGCGTGCTCGCCGAGGAGATCGTGCCGGTCGCGGTTCCGCAGCGGCGCGGACCGGACCTCGTCGTGTCCGCCGACGACGGGATCCGGGAGGACAGCACGGTCGAGACGCTCGCCCGGCTGGCCCCCGCGTTCTCGCCCGAGGGCACGATCACGGCGGGCAGCTCGTCCCCGATCACGGACGGCGCCGCCGCGCTGGTCGTCGTGTCCCGCGGCTGGGCCCGCGAGCGCGGACTGCCCTGGCTCGCGACCGTCGCCGAGCACGGGCAGGTCGCCGGACCGGACAACTCCCTGCATTCACAGCCGTCGGCGGCGATCCTCCGGGCGCTCGGCCGCCGCGGTGCAGCGGTGTCCGACCTGGACCTGATCGAGATCAACGAGGCGTTCGCCTCCGTCGTCCTCCAGTCGGCGGACGATCTCGGCGTCGAGCCCGAGGCGGTCAACCCCGACGGCGGGGCGATCGCGCTCGGCCACCCTGTGGGCGCCTCCGGAGCACGGCTGGCCCTGCACCTGGCGCTGGCCCTCCGGCGCCGGGGCGGCGGGCTCGGCGTCGCCGCGCTCTGCGGCGGAGGCGGCCAGGGCGAGGCGCTGATCCTCGAGGGCTGACCGGCGGTCCGCCCCCAGGAGCGCGTCGGCGCCTCGGGCTACGCTCGCGGGATGAGCATCCTGAGCGCCGACGGCCTCGCCTTCGTCACCGAGCGCCACCTGGCCACCCTCTCCACCCCCGGCCGCCAGGGCCGCCTGCATGTGGTCGCCGTGGGCTTCACCTACGAGGACGGCGTCGTCCGCGTCATCACCTCCCGCGAGAGCCAGAAGGTGCTCAACGTCCGGCGGGGCGGCACCGCGACGGTCGGGCAGGTCGACGGCATCCGGTGGCTGAGCCTGGGCGGTCCGGCGACGATCGAGGAGGAGCCGGACGCCGTGCAGCACGCCGTCGAGCTCTACTCCCAGCGCTACCGCACCCCGCGCCCGAACCCCCTCCGCGTCGCCATCCGCATCGACGTCGACTTCGCCCTCGCCTCCTCCGGCCTGCGCGCGGAGTAGCCGGGTGGCCCGCGGCGACGCGCTGGGCGGGGGCGGCGCCGTCTCCTCCCTCCGCACCTACCGCTACGTCCGCCTCTCCCTGGTGGCGGCCGTGGTGCTCCTCACGGCCGGCCTCGTCCACCAGCTCGTCGTCGGAGGCCCGCTGCGCTCGATCAGCGCCTCGTACTACACCCCGGTCCGCTCCCTCTTCACCGGGGCGCTCTTCGCGGTCGGCGTCGCGCTGGTCGTCCTCGCCGGGAGGAGCGTGCGGCGCTTCCTCCTGCTGCTGGCGGGCATGACGGCGCCGGTCATCGCGATCGTGCCGGTGCCCCTCGCCTCGGAGGAGCTGCAGCGCCTCCAGGGAGCGGTGTGCCCGGCGGGAGGGGCGTCGTGCCTTCCCGCGACGGCCGCGGGTGAGGTCGCCGCCTCCCTGCCCGCCTACCTGGTCACGGCCGCGGCCGTCCTCGTCGCCTCCGTGATCCTGCTCGCCCTCGACCGGGTCCTCGACCGCTGGGCACTGGTCCGCACCGCGATCGCCGCCGCCCTCCTGATCTTCCTGGCGGCCTGGAGCACGCTCCCGTCGTTCCTGCGGCTCGGCCACTACGCCGCCGCCGGCGTCTTCTTCCTCCTCATCGCCGTCACCGCCGGTCTGCACGCCGTCGCGGTGCGCGCGGAGGGAGCGAGCGGGCCGGGGACGCCGCGCTTCTACTCCCGCTGCTACGCCGTTCTCGCGGTGCTGATCGCCGCGGTCGATGCGGCGCTGGTGCTCCTGCTACTCACGGGGCGGGGAGCGGAGCTTCTCGGCGAGCAGTGGCTCCTGCTCGGCGAGGCCGTCGCGCTGGCCCTCTTCGGGATCTTCTGGGTGCTGCAGACCGTCGAGAACTGGGATCGTCCCGACGTGCTGCTCGTCGCGCGGGGCTGAGGGGGCCGGTGACGGACGGCCCCCTCAGCCGCTCAGCGCTTGAGGGTGATCGAAGAGCTCCGCCCGAGGTTCCCTGCGGCGTCGTAGGCGTGCGCGACGATCGCGTACCGCCCGGCCGGGTAGGAGGAGGCGGAGACAGTCAGGCGCCACGTGCCGTCCGACGCCCTCGTCGCGTCGCCCAGCCGCGTGGCTCCGCTCCAGAAGCTCAGCTTCGTCGTGCCGACGTCGTCCTTGGCGGTGGCGACCAGGGTGACAGAGCCGCGCACCGTCGATCCGCTCGTCGGCGCGGTGATGACGGTCTTCGGAGCCGTCGTGTCGCGCGACGGCGCGGGCGAGCCCGCGGGTGCCGGAGCAGGAGCCGCGGTGGGCGCCGACGTGGGAGTCGGGGTCGGTTCGTCGCCGAGGCCCCAGGCCGTCCACAGCTCCTCCGCGATCATCGCCTGGCCGGCGACGTTCGGGTGGAAGTAGTCGACGTCCGTCGAGAGCTGATCGAGCGAGATCGGAGCCGCCGTGAGGGCGCCGCCGTCCCACACGCAGTCGTTCGCGGCGGACGCGCAGGCCGATTCCAGTGCCTCGTTGAAGTCGGCCTCCCGGTCCTCCGCCGCCGCGAGCGAGGCGGTGTAGGCCGAGCCGGTCAGCGGGGCTCCGGTCGTGGCGTCGACTCCGCGCTGGGTCCGGCAGACCCCGCCCCAGGCCCAGATCGCGGCGCCCGGCGTCGGCTTCACGGCCTCCCACTCCGACTCGATGTCCGGGACCGAGCCGACGAGCACCGTCGCCTCCGGCCACTCCTCGCCGATCGAGCGCAGGATCCGGGTCGCCGACGCGGCGAAGGAGGCCGCGGGCGTCATCGCGTAGCCGTCGCGGGAGTCGGGCGAGAGGCTCAGCGAGCAGAGGTCGTTGCCGCCGATCAGCAGCGTAACCACGTCCGGCTCCTCCCCGGCCGCGACCGCGGCGTCGATCCGCGACTCGACTCCGCTGATGACCGCGCCCGACTTCGCGTAGTTCACCGCGCGGACCGCCGTCCGCGGATCCGCCAGCGCCATCCGGTTCGCGATCGAGTCGACCGCGGGCGCCGATCCCGTCGCCCAGGAGTTCTCGACGCAGTCGCGGTTCACCCCGCAGGTCGTGGCCGCGCGCGTGATCGAGTCGCCGAGCGCGAGCAGCGTCTGCGTCCCGGACGCCTGCGCCGGCGGTGCCGCCAGGAGCCCCGCCAGGAGCGCGATCGCCCCCGCGCCGACCCCTGCTGCTCTCCGCCGTGCCCTGTGTGCTGTGGTCCCCATGTCGTCCCGTCCCCTGGTCGTCCATCGTTCGAGTGCCTCGCGTGCTGCGAGAGCACGAGGGGCGAGCGTACGTCGCCGCGGCTCCCCCGACGGACCGGAGGAGGGCGGCTCCCGTCAGGCGCGGCCCGGATGGGGGACACGGAGGACGCACGGAGGCGAGCGGCCCACAGCTTCGGGCGCCCGATCGTCAGGACCTGCACGACCGGCCCGCGCGCTCTCCCGCCCGGAGAGCACGTGGACCGACGGCTCCTCCTCGATACTCTGAAGCGATGATCGGCCGTCGCCGTGGAGGGAAGAGGGATCAGCATGGACCACTCGAACGAGGACGATCTCAAGCAGAGGATCGGTATCGACTCCTGGAGGAATCTGTCGAAAGAGAAGTTCATCGCGTTCGCATCCGAGCTGCCGAACATGAGCGAGGAGCTCGCCCTGAAGGTCGTCGAGCAGTTCCCGGATTTCAAGAATCTCGTCCTCGACTCGTTCAGTGAGGTGCGAGATCAGGCGAGTTCAGCCGTTCGAGCCAATTGGAAGAGTCAGAAGAAGGTTCACAGGGCCTTCGCCGAGTACCGCGCCGTCCTGAACCGCGAACTGGATCGTGACACCCTGAGCGCGACGGACCGCTACTCGGTCCTTCGGCTGTTCAAAGAAGCGATCGACGACGAAGCACTCAAGGATTCGGAGCACAAGGCGTTCGTGCTCCGGGCACTGGGCATCGTCGCGATGGTCGCAGTCGCCGGAGTCTCGACGGGAGTCGCCGTCCTCGGCGGTCGAGCCAGGATCGGCGGAGACGCCTAGTACCGAAGCCGATCCAACGGACCACTTCTCCGCCGACGAGCGCGTCGAGGCCGCGAGGCGGTCGACCCGCCGAACAGGCGAGGTTCCCGATCCGGCCGCCGGGAGAACGCAGAAGGCCCGCTCTCTCGAGCGGGCCTTCCGTGGTGGTGGATCCGAGGGGATTCGAACCCCTGACCTCTTCATTGCGAACGAAGCGCGCTACCAACTGCGCCACGGACCCGTGCCTTCCGAGCCGTCACCGGCCCGAACAACTCGTCCACACTAGCACGGACGAGCAGGCGCCTCGCACTCGGGTCAGGCCCCGCGGCGGCGCTGCAGCGCCTGGTCGAGGTCGATCGCGTCGACGCCGTCCACGACGCCCATCGCGGCGAAGCGGGAGGAGGGACGCGGCGCCTCGGGAGCGGGAGCGGCAGCACGCGGGACGCGCAGCGGCGCCACCTCGGGAGCGGTCGCGGCGGCGCGCTGGGCGAGCTCCGCTTCCGCCGCGGCGGTGCGCAGGCGCTCCACGGCGTCGATCGACGCCATCGCGGAGGCGGCGACCGTGCCCCGGGAGAGGTAGAGCGGCTTGGGGAGCGGCTGCGGCGTCCAGCTCGCACGGTCCTCGGCGAGCTCCTCGGAGGCGTCGTCCGCCGCCTCCTCGGCGAGCTCGGCCTCGAAGACCTCGGCGCGCCGGCGCTCGGTCGCGGCGGCCGTCGTCGCTGTTGCGGCCGGAGCGGCCGCGCGCCGGCGACCCGGAGCCAGCAGGATCAGCGTGCCGAGCCCCGCGACGGCGAGGAGCAGGCCGACGAGCGGCACCGCACCCGTGCCGCCGAAGGGCAGCATCACGAGCCCGACCAGCGCGGCGACCGCCCCGACCAGCACGGCCAGCGCGGCGCCCTGGCGCCAGCGCAGGACCGAGGGCCCTGACCGCGTGCTCCGCCGTGCGCTCGCGGTCGCCCGTCGCAGCGCGTCGCGCGCCGCCTTCTCCGCCTGTGCCAGCTCCATCGCCTGTGCCTTCTCTTCGGCTCGTCGTCGTGTCTCGGTCACCCGGAGCCGGCGCTGCTGCAGCGCCACCTCGCGGGCTGTCGCCTCCGCACGCACGTGCTCGGGCACTTCCGCGGTCTCGGCGAGGATCCGCAGCGTCTGCTGCAGCCTCACCGCGTTGCGCTCGGTCGCGTTGTACGACCGCCTGCGCATCCACGTGGGGATCAGGTAGGCGACCCACAGAACGGCGGCGAGCGCCCAGACGACGCCCCCGCCCAGCCAGTCGCTACTCATGCGGACAACGCTAGGAGCACCGGGCACTCCCGTCCGTCATTACGGGTAGGTGTGTCCGTGCGGATCGCGGATCAGTCGGGGCCCCGTCGGAGGGACACCGGCGCCGTCGGAGGGTCCGGAGAGACCCGAGCGGCGCGAGGCGCGGAGATCCGCGTCGGTCGGCACGCCGACCTCCGACGGGACCTGCCCGTCGAGGTAGCGGCGGAGCACGCCGCGGGGCACCTCCTCCGCCACGAGGGCGAAGCAGAAGTGGTCGCGCCAGTCGCCGTTGATGTGGATGAAGCGTCGCCGCAGGCCCTCGTAGCGGAAGCCGAGCTTCTCGACCACGCGCAGGCTCGGCCGGTTCTCCGGGCGGATGCAGATCTCGATCCGGTGCAGCCCCAGGTCGAGGAAGGCGTGGTCGGCAGCGAGTGCCACGGCGATCGGAGTGATCCCCCGCCCGGCGTAGCGCTCGGACACCCAGTAGCCGATCGACCCGGAGGAGAGCGAGCCGTACCCGATGTTCGAGATGTTGAGCTGCCCGGCGAGCTCGCCGTCCCAGTCGATGAGGAACGGCACTCCCCCGCCGGCCCGCGCGTTCTGCTGCAGCGAGCGGATGCTGGCGCGCACGTCGAACGCGGCGCCTCCCCGGGGGTCGGACGCCTCCCACTGGCGCAGCCACGACCGGTTCGCGATCAGCTCCCGCTCGAGAGGGCGGGCGTCGCGCACGCGGATGGGGCGGACGGTGACACGACCCTCGGTGAGCGTCGGGATCGGGAGCGGCATGATGCGACCCTACTGCTCCGCCGCACTGCGGGAGGGGGACTGGACTCCGCGGCGTTCCGTGCTCTCTGGGAACGGACGAACGGACGGGATCCCGTGCCGCAGCAGGGGGTCCCGTCCGTTCCGGAGGAGCGCTCGCCGGGGCTCAGAGGCCGGCGACGAAGTCCTTCAGCCAGGGCTTGAGGTCCTTGCCGAGGTCGTCGCGGTCGGAGGCGAGCTGCACGATGGCCTTGATGTAGTCGAGCTTGTCGCCGGTGTCGTAGCGGCGGCCGCGGAACACGACGCCGTAGACGCCGCCGAACTCGGCCGGGTCCTGCGCCATGCGCTCCAGCGCGTCGGTCAGCTGGATCTCGCCGCCCTTGCCCGGAGCGGTGTGCTCGAGCACGCCGAACACGTCGGGCTTCAGCACGTAGCGGCCGATGATCGCGAGGTTCGAGGGGGCGTCCTCCTTGGAGGGCTTCTCGACCAGCCCGGTGATCCGCACCACGTCGTCCTCGTCGGTCGCCTCGACCGCCGCGCAGCCGTAGAGGTGGATCTGGTCGGGGTCGACCTCGAGCAGCGCGACCACCGTGGTGTCGCGCTGCTCGGCGACGTCGATCATGCGGGAGAGCAGCGGGTCGCGGGCGTCGATCAGGTCGTCGCCGAGGAGCACGGCGAAGGGCTCGTCGCCGACGTGGCGCTGCGCGCGGGAGACCGCGTGGCCGAGGCCCTTCGGCTCGCCCTGACGGACGAAGTGCACGTCGGCGAGGTCGCTCGCGTACTTGACGTGCTCGAGCTTCTTGTCGTCCTTCTTCTGGGACAGGTTCTGCTCGAGCTCGGGCACCGAGTCGAAGTGGTTGGCGAGCGCGTTCTTGTTGCGCCCGATGATCACGAGCACGTCCTGGAGGCCGGCGTCCGCAGCCTCCTCGACCACGTACTGGATCGCCGGCTTGTCGACGACCGGCAGCATCTCCTTGGGGATGGCCTTCGTCGCCGGCAGGAAGCGGGTGCCGAGACCTGCGGCGGGGATGACTGCTTTGCGGATTCGAGTGCCCATGGGGCGCCATCCTAGCGGCGGGGGAAGTCGCGGGAGTTTCGCGCCAGGACCGGCGACGGAAGGCGCCGGTCCCCGTTCCGGGGCGGTCCGGGACGAGCGTCCCTCAGGGTCGTCCGCGCGGAGGCCGGCGCGGGGCCCGGTTCTAGACTGAGCGCATGCCAGCCGACATCACGCACGAGAAGCGGGCGCTGCGCGCCGAGCTGCGCGAGCGCCGCCGCACGCAGACCTCGACCGCTCGCGACCAGGCCGCGGAGCAGATCACCGCCCACCTGATCGAGCTCGCCACCCGCGTGGGGGCCCGCTCCCTCGCGTGCTACCTCTCCGCTCCGGACGAGCCGAGCACCCGGCCGTTCCTGGGCTGGGCCGAGAGCCACGGCATCCGCGTCCTCTTCCCCGTCTCGCGCCAGGACGGCCTGCTCGACTGGGCGGTCGGCGACGGCCACACCGAGACCCAGGGCCTGTTCGGCATGCCCGAGCCCGTCGGGCAGCTGCTCGGCCCCATCGCGATCAACGACGTCGACCTCATCGTCGTCCCGGCCGCCACCGTCGACCGGCAGGGGATGCGGATGGGCTGGGGGCGCGGCTACTTCGACAAGACCCTCGGCTCGATGGAGAAGTGCCCGCCGGTCTACGCCGTCGTCTTCGACAGCGAGCTCGTCGACCGGGTGCCCAGCGAGGTCCACGACCAGGCCGTCGACGGAGTCGTCACTCCCTCCGGCATCGTCGACCTGCGCCACTGACCCCGTCCTCCTTCTCCCCCACCCGCCTCCGAGGAGCCCCCTGTGCCCACCTACTCCTACCGCTGCACGCAGTGCGGCAACGCCTTCGACATCCAGCAGAAGTTCACCGACGACACGCTCACCGAGTGCCCGAGCTGCCAGGGGGCGCTGCGCAAGGTGTTCAGCGCGGTCGGCGTGACCTTCAACGGCTCGGGCTTCTACCGCACCGACTCCCGCTCCGGCGGGAAGTCGAGCGAGGGCGGCTCCTCCTCCTCGGGTGCCGGCTCGTCCGGCTCGGGCGCATCCGGCTCCGGCTCATCCGACTCGTCGTCGGGCTCCTCGGGATCGGGCGGCTCCTCCTCCGGATCCTCGGGTTCATCGGGCTCGGGCGGCTCCTCGTCCGGCTCGGGGTCCTCGGGCTCCGGATCGTCCTCCTCCTCGTCGTCCTCGGGCTCCTCCGGGTCCTCCTCCTCGGGTTCCTCCTCCGGGAGCTGACCCGCCACCCACCGCTCACGGCAGAAACGGAACCATCATGATCAACGGCTTCAAAGAGTTCATCCTCCGCGGCAACGTCATCGACCTGGCTGTCGCCGTGGTCATCGGCGCCGCCTTCACGACCATCGTCAACGCGATCGTGACGGGGATCTTCAACCCGCTCATCGGCGTGATCTTCGACGCCTCCTCCCTCGAGGCCCTGGCCTGGCCCATCCGACCGGGAGAGAACGGCGAGGACCCGACCGTCATCGCCTACGGCTCGGTCATCTCGGCCCTGATCCAGTTCGTGATCGTCGCCTTCGTCCTCTACTTCGCGTTCGTCCTGCCGATCAACCACCTCAAGAACGCCGCGTTCGCCAAGAAGACCGCCGACGCCCCCGCCGCGGAGGACAAGGCCCCCACCGAGCTCGAGCTCCTCGCCGACATCCGCGACCTGCTCGCCAACAACGGCACCGCCACCACCGCGAACTCCGGCAAGCACGTCGACTGAGTCGCTCTGTCTCCTTCCGCCGGAGGCGGAAGAGGACCGCGGTCGGCTTCCCGATCGGGGAACGCTTCGCAGAGCGTTGTGCGAACGGTGCGTCCGAAACGTCGGCACGCGTTTCGGACGGCACCTGCACCTTCGGGAGGTCGCCGAACGGGACCTTCGGCGTCTCCGACGGGGGCTGATCGGCCCTGTCTCCACGCGCTCCTCGATACCGGCGGGCACCGGGCGGGAAGCGGTCGGTCAACGGGCACCGGACGGAAGCGGTCGTCAGCGGCCATCGGACGGGAAGCGGTCGGCCACCGTCGACGGGCCCGACGTGATCGGTCGCCAGACGTCCGCGTGACGTGTCCGCTCGTCGAGCGGGGGCGTGCCGGGGTGAGGCCCGAGGTCGTCGACGGGACCGGCGGCGACTCGAGGACCGTCAACCGGCGCGGGTGGAATCAGTAGTGCGGAGGGACGTCCTGGCGCAGGCGCGCGTCGTTCGGGCCGGTGTCGGGGCGCGCGGGCGGCGCGGAGGGGTCGGCGATCGGAGCGTCGTGCGGGGACGGATCGGTGCCCGGCTTCGCGGGGAGCGTCGCCCGCCGACCGCCGCGGGTGCGCCGCAACGGGCGGTCGGCACCCGCGGGGGCGTCGGGATCCGGCGCCACGATCAGTCGTGCGGCAGCGGCTCGACGGGCTGCGTCTCCCCCGATGCCGGAGCGGCGGCGGCGGCAGGAGCGGCGGGAGCAGCAGGAGCCTCGCCGGCGGCGGGAGCAGCGGTCTGCTCCTCCCCCGCGGTCGCATCGATCAGCCCGGCCACCCGCGCGGCCACGGCCTCGGGGTCGGCGAACAGCTCGAAGTTGTGCACCCGCAGGTAGTGCCAGCCCAGCCGGCGCAGCAGCTCCGGACGCAGGCGCAGCGACACGCGCAGGCTCTGCGTGCTCACGTCGCGGTCGGTCTCGACCACCACGGCACGGGTCCCGTGCGCGGCGACGAGGGCCAGCTTGCCCTTGTGCCCGATGTTGACCCGGAGTCCGCGGCGCTCGAGGCGCGCGGCGAGATCGACCAGCATCGGCTCCGAGTAGTCGTCGCGGTCGCTCGGCTGGACGCGGTCCTCCGCCTCCTGCAGCACCTGCGCGAGCGCGACCATGCCGTAGCGCATGCGCGACTCGTCGATGTCGCCCGGGCGGAAGCACGAGACGATGTCCATCGAGCGGCGGGCACGGGTCATCCCGACCGCCAGCAGGCGCTCTCCGCCCGGCTCCGCGAGCGCGCCGAAGTTCGACAGCAGGCGGCCGTGGGGCGTCCGGCCGTAGCCGATCGAGAAGATGACGCGGTCGCGGCTCTGCGCGACCGACTGCTCCAGAGTCACGACGGCGAAGGGCTCGGGACGGTCGCCGAGGATGAAGTCGCTCAGATCGGTGCGCTTGGCGAAGGCCGTCAGCACCGCCTGCTGCACCCGCACGGCGTGGCGAGGACTCGCGGTGATGACCATCAGCGACTCGCGCGGACGGATCACCGCGTGCTCGAGCACCAGCTCGACCACCTTCGCGACCTCGGCGTCGACGGACTCGACGGCTCCGGAGTCGTTCTCGGGCATGCCGTGCCCGCTCGCGATGTAGTGGAAGCGGAGCGAGTCGTGTCCGAGGAACGAGCCGGCCCAGGGCAGCGAGTCGATGCGGCCGCCGTAGAAGCGGCGGTTGACCAGCTCGGCCAGGTCCTCGCCGCCCGCGCGGTAGCTGCGGGTGAGCGTGACGGTGTTGAGCAGCTCGCCGAGGCGGGCGAGCGCCGACTGGGCGTGCAGCGCCTCCACGTCGGTCCGCGAGGCGGTGGAGCCGAACTCCGGCGTCTCGTCGACGCGCAGGCCGAAGGGAGTGGGGGTCTGCGTGACCGGGTCGCCGAACGCGACGACCTGCTTGGCCCGGCGGATCGCTCCGACGTTCTCGGCCAGCGTGGTCGCCCCGGCATCGACGAGGAACACCGCGTCGAAGGTCGTCTCGGTGCCGATGCGGTGCACCTCGTACGGCGAGGCGAGCCAGGCCGGAGCGAGCACGCGCGAGAGGTGCGGAGCGGCCTTCTGCAGCTCCTGAGGGGTCGTCGCCGCCTCGGTGCGCAGCAGCGCGCGCAGCGCGTCGCGCTCCTGCGGCCAGTCGACGAGCCCGATCTTCCAGGTCTCGGAGAGCTTCCAGGCCAGCAGCTCGGCGCTCGAGGCGGCGTGCGCCTCGTCGACGAGCTTGAAGTCGGCCTCGAGCCGGTCGAGCACGCTCGTGTTGCCGCCGAGCAGCGCACGCTCGTCGGTCAGCATGATCTCGAGCGCCGAGCGCCACCAGGCCAGGTCCAGCTCGCCCGCGACCAGCTCGGCCGGCACGTGGCGGCGCGAGAGGTCGGTGAGCAGCGGGTCCAGGCCCCAGTCGCGCAGGGTGGCGAGGAGGGTCGTCCGCTCCTGGAGGTTGGCCAGCACCTCGCTGTCCTCGGCGAGGCCGGACACCATCGAGGCCAGCTCGGCGAGAGGGAGCGAGGCGAGCTGCAGGTTCGTCCCGCGGCGGCCGAGCGGCTCGTCGAGACGGCTCAGCTGGTCGGTCACCTGCTGGTAGGCCACCTGCACGTCGGCGACGCCGACCGGGACCTCGGGGATCGTGCCGGCGACCGCGTAGCGCTGCCACAGCGTCCGCTGCTGCTGCACCCGGCGGAGCGCCGCGTTGAGGTCGGTGACGTGCGCGCCGGGACGCAGGTACTCGCGGGCGAGCTTCTTCAGGCGCCGGCGGTTGGTGGACGACATCTCGGCGGCCTCGCGGCGCGGCGAGGTGGCGACGATGAGGTCCTGGATCGAGCGGTCGAAGACGGCCGGCTGGAACTTGTCCAGCGTCTCGCGGACGTCCTGCAGCAGGCGCAGGTAGATGCCGAGCTCGGCGACCGACTCGAACGGGCGCATCCGCGTCTGGCCGATGACGTCCTGGGCGCGGTCGAGCAGGCGCGGCAGGTCGCGCAGGTGCAGTCGCTTGGCCAGCTCGTGGGCGATCTCGGCGTCGGCGGTGGAGTCGAACTGGGCCCCGTACCAGGGCGAGTCGCCCGGGCCGTAGCGGAACTCGCCCAGGCGCGCCGACTCGATCAGCATCCGGGTCGCCTCGGGGCGGCTGTGCGCGAGAGCGGTGACGGAGCGGCGGTCGAGGCGGGCGGCGGTCGACGGGGGCGTCCGCAGCTGCGAGAGGCGGGCGAGCTCCTCGAGGGCCTGCAGCGCCGAGACGCCGAAGCTCTCGTCGCGCCGGGAGAGCGCGCCGCGGTAGTCGAGCAGCACCTTCCGCAGCCGGAGCAGGGCGTCGTCGATCTCGCTGACGGAGGGGCGCGCCGCCTTCTCGTTGCGGCCGATCGACTGGATGAGGTCGCGGCGGAGCGTGCGGGGCCCGACCGCGATGCCGCCCAGGCCCGCCGAGAGCAGGCGCTGGTGGATGCTGTCGAGGCTCGACCGGCGGGCGCTGACGACCAGCACGCGCTTGTGCTGGGCGGCCAGGGCGCCGATCGCGTTGACGATGGTCTGGGTGCCGCCCGTGCCGGGAAGGGTCTTCACGACGAGCGAGTTGCCGGCCGCGATGTTCGCGATCACCTGCTCCTGCTCGGCGTCCGCGTCGAGGAGGAGGTTGTCGGTCGCCGGAGGACGCTCGTCCTGCGGGATGATCGACGCCACCTTCTGCGACTGCTGCAGCGCCCGCTTGGCGGCCGGGTTCCCGGCGACGGCGTCGAGGACGGGGTGCTCGAGCATCCGGGCGTCGCGGAGCATGTCGCCCGCCACGTCGGCGAAGCTCGAGACCACGAGGCGCGGGTGCACGGCGAACCACGGCAGGTGCGAGGTCAGGCCGCGCAGCTGGTCGATGACCGGCTGCGGCTTGAAGACGCCGTTCTGCACCGCCAGCTCGACGAACTGCTCGGGGTCGATCGTGATGCCGAACTGCTGCTTGAGGGCGCGCGCGAGCTGCGGGTTGAAGTAGGGCTGGCCCTTGAGCTTGAGCTCGAAGTCGCGGCCGTAGCGGCGGATGGCGAGCGGGCGGAGGAGCACGGGAGCGGTGAACTCCGTGTCGCCGGCGCGCCACTGGGCGAGGCCGATGGCGAGGTGGACGCCCTCGATGCCGCGGACCGAGCGCAGCTCGATCCCCTTGTCGGTGATCGCGCCCGCGGCGTTCTTCGCGGTGCGCAGGGCGAGCTCGTCTCGGATGAGCGAGGAGAGGAGCGTCGTCTTGCCCGAGATGAACGGGGGCAGCCCGCCGGGGTGCGTGGTCGAGAGCTCGATGCGCGTCCGGGGCGAGTCCACGAAGTGGAGCAGGGGCGACGGACCGCCGACCTTGGCGAGCTCGTCGCGCCACGACTGCCACACCGGATCGGCCACGTTGCCGCCCTGGTAGCCGGCCTCGCCGCTCGTCACCTGCACGGGAGAGGTCGCCGTCGGGGAGAGCCGATGCGCGGACGCCTCCCCCTGGTCACCGGATTCGGGTGAGGTCGCCACCGGTCCGGCTCCTGGGAAATCGTCGACTCGTTGCACACGGACACCCTAAACCGGGCACCTCCGAAAGGCCGTAGCGACGCGGGTCGGCGGCACGGCACCTCCGTACGGCTCACCGGGCCGGAGCATCGGAGGAACGCGGAGCCCAGGGTCGGATCGGCGAGCGCGCCCGCCCGATCGGGGCGGGCGGGGGGGCTCAGGAGGGCCAGACGGCCAGGGGCGGCGCCGTCTCGACCCGGCGCTCGTCGCCGACCACGCGGATCCGGCTGCTCACGCGATCGTGCCCGGCGGCAGCGGCGACCGCGGTCATGACGAGCTGAGCGTGGTCGCGCGCGAGATGCCCGAAGGCGCTCCGCAGATCGACGGGACGGCCGGTGGCGAGCGACACGGCGATGCGGGCGACCGCCTCCTCCGAGAGGTCGAGGAGGCACGCCTGCTCGGCGAGGACGGCGAAGTCGATCCGCGGCGCGGCCTCCGTGGCGGCACCGGCCGCCCACGGGTGCTCGGGGCGGAGGCATCCGGCGCGGACGAGGAGCTGCTCCGCGGCCTCGAGGCCGGGCCCGGCGAGGACGGGGATCATGCCGCGGTCCGCTCGGCGCGGCGCCCGGAGGCGCGGACCCCGACGGACACGACTGCCGACAGCAGGCAGGCGACGCCGGCGATCAGCGGCGCGAGCCAGCCGAGGACGCTCACCTCGTCGACGTCCGTGCCGAAGTACTGCCAGTGCGCGATGGCGTAGACGAAGAGGGAGAAGAAGCAGAGCGCGACGCCCGTGAGCGCCGACACCAGGTCTGCCGGACGGACGAGGGGCTCGTGCTCCGCCGAGGCGGCCTGCTCGCTCGCGGGCTCGGAGAGGGCGGCGGCCGGGACCTGCGGGAGGGTCGCGGTGGCGGGGTGCTGCATCATGTCTCCGAGGGAACCAGCCGCGCGGTGTCACGGTCGTCACTCGCTGGCATGACGTCCTGAGCCGAGCGGATGGTGGCGCAGTCGGCCGGTCAGGGAGCGACGGGGACGTCCGCTCGAGCCGGTCGGCGTCCGAGCGACGACTGGAACCGCAGAAGGTACCCGTCCGGATCGGCCACCACCAGCTGACGGACGCCCGCCTCCTCCGCTCCGACCCGGTACCAGCGGGTCTCGAGCGGCGAGAACAGCGGCGTCCCGGCCTCGGCGAGCGCCGCCGCCGTCCGGTCGGCGTCGTCGACGTGCAGCTGCAGGTTCATCCCCCGGCCGAGCGGGCGCTCCAGCGGTGCCGCGATCCAGTTGCGGCCCCGCCCCGCCTCTTCGAGCATCACGTGCGCGGAGCCGAGGACCAGGTACGCGAAGCCCTCCTCGGGCCGGGCGTAGTGGATCCGGAACCCGCAGGGACCGCACCAGAACCCCAGGCTCCGGTCGAGGTCGGCGACGAGCAGCTCGGGGACGAGATCGGGATCGGCCATCCGCGCGGTCTACGCCTCGGCGCTCTCGGGGCGCTTCGTGCGGCCCGGGAGCAGGAGCAGGCCCGAGACGCCCACGACGATCAGCAGGATGGCCGCGACCGTGACGAAGGAGGCCAGCGCCAGCACGGGCATGATGATCGTCAGGACGCCCGCGATGACCGAGGCGATCCCTGCCGCGATCGGCAGCCACGCGGGGCCGGCGACGGTGCGGCCGCTGGTGATGCTCGAGACGCCGTCGAGGATCCAGCCCGCGCCGATCACGAGGCCCAGGACGCTCAGCGACTCGAACGGGTTCGACAGGCACAGGATGCCCGCGACCAGGATCAGGGCGCCGAGCAGGCCCGCGAGCCAGCGCACCCGGGCATCGAGCCGCGAGGCGGTGAAGGCCAGCAGCAGGCGGAAGACGCCCGCGGCGATCAGGTGGATGCCGAAGACGATGGCGACGGTCAGCAGCGTCGGACCGGGGATCAGGACGGCGATGACGCCGAGCACGATCGCGATCAGCGAGACGGCGATGATCCACCAGCGCTCGACGGAGGTGCGGGACATCGTGGGCGCGGCGGTCTCGGACATGGCGTTCCTTCGCGTCGGGGAGTGCGGACCCCTCGAACGTTAGGGCACCGGGGCGGGGTGGCGCGGGGCCTTGCGCCCGCCCGCCCGTGGACGCAGGTCAGTGGCGGGATCCGGTGCGCGCCGCGGCACGGTGCCGCCGCACGCGGCGCACCACGAGCGCGAGCAGCAGCACGCCGAACGCGCTGTAGATGATCGCGTCGAGCACGCCCGCGTACTGGTCGACGAGCTCGTACTGTGTGCCGAGGGCTGCGCCGAGGCCGATCAGCAGGCCGTTCCAGACGCCGGAGCCGAGGATCGTCAGTCCCGAGAACAGCAGCAGGTTCATCCGCTCGGCCCCCGCGGGGAGCGAGATGAGGCTGCGCACGCCCGGGATGAGGCGACCGAAGAGGACCGCCCAGGTGCCGTGCCGGCGGAACCAGCCGACCGCCTTCTCGAAGTCCTCGCGGTCGACCAGCGGGAGCTTGGAGAGCAGGCGGATCGAGCGCTCCGTGCCGATGCGGTGGCCGAGCGCGTAGAGGATCAGGCCGCCGAGGTAGGCGCCGAGGGTCGCCGTGATCACGACCAGCACCAGGTTCATCCGGCCCTGCTGGGCGAGGAAGCCGGCCAGCGGCAGCACGAGCTCGCTCGGGATCGGCGGGAACACCGTCTCGATCAGCGTCAGCAGGCCGACGCCCGCCTCTCCGAGCGCGGCGATCACCCGCGCGGCGACGCCGACGAGTCCGGAGAGCTCGTCGATGCTGTCGGAGGAGGAGGCGGTCGCCACGGAGGCGGGGGCGAGGGCGAGGGTCGCGATCGTCATGACTGAGAAGCTACTCAGTCCGCCGAGCGCGCACCTGGGAATCCGGCGGCCCGCTCAGGGGCGGCCGGTGAGCACGACGGTGTCCGATCCCTGCAGCCGCACCTCGACCGAGGCGATCTCGGAGAGCGGGAGCCCGGTGGCGAGGCTGGGCTCCATCGTCGTCCCCGGCGCGCTCGTCCACGATCCGACGGCCTCGGTGCCGCCCGAGGTGTCCGTGACGTAGAGGACGTAGCCGGCCGAGCCCGCGTACTGCTCGGCCGTGTCGGCCCAGCTGCAGTCCATGTCGATCCGCGTGCCCCACTGCTGCGGCACGAACCGTACGGAGGCCTCGACGGGGACGCCCGGAGCCGCGGCGAGCGAGACGGTCGAGCCGACGGTCTCGACAGGGGCGAGGGACGGACCGATCGCGAGCGGCAGGGCGACGGCGGCGGCGGCCGAGACGCCCGCGGCGGCGAGCACCAGGCCCGCGATGCGCAGCCGGGTGCGGCGGCGGACGGAGTCGGTGGCCGCGGCGAGGCGGGTCAGCAGTGCCGCCGGAGCCGGATCGCCGGCCGCCTCCGGCTCCTCGACCAGGCGCATCGCCTCGTCCTGGGGCAGGTGGGCCAGCAGGCCCGGCAGCGGGACGAACTCGGCGAGGGACTCGCGGCAGCCGGGGCAGGCGCGCAGGTGCAGCTCGTACTCGCGGCGGTCGGCAGCGGTCAGGGATCCGAGGAGGTACGCGGCGTCCCAGTCGCGGAAGGGGTCGTCGTGCCGGTCGTCGGAGGAGGGGTCGCGGCTCACAGCTCCGTCACCCCCCGCTCCTGCAGTGCGAGCTTGAGGGCCCGCATCCCGTAGTGCATCCGCGACTTGACGGTGCCCGGGGCGATCCCCAGCAGCGCGGCGATCTCGGTGACCGTGCGGCCGCCGTAGTAGGCGTGCACGATGACGGCGCGGTGGTCGTGGCTCAGTCCGCTGAGCGCGTCCGAGAGCAGCCAGGCGTCGAGCACCTGGTCGGTGCGGTCGGCGGTCGGGCGCTCGGGGACCTCGTCCGTGCCCAGCTCCCGGGCGTAGCGGGCGCTGCGGCGGTCGTCGATGACGAGGTTCCGGGCCACGGTGTAGAGCCAGGAGCGGGCGGCGGCCTCGCCCTGGGCGAGGATCTCGGGGTGCTTCCAGGCGCGCAGCAGCGCCTCCTGCACGACGTCCTCCGCCATCTGGCGGTCGCCGGTCAGGCGCAGCACGAACCGCCAGAGCGCGCTGGCGTGCTCGTCGTGCAGCGCACGCAGCATCTGGGCCTGATCCTCGGACATCTCCACCTCTTCCTGCACCAACGTAACGGGGGCCCGAACGGTTCAGCCGGTTCGCGCGAGCGGCCGCACTCTGGTACTCCGGAGTCGATGACCTTCCCCGATGCCGACGACGCCGCCCGCGTGCGCTCCTTCCTCCGCGACAACCGCTCGCGGATGCTCGACGACGTCCGGCACCTCGTGATGATCGAGAGCCCCAGCGACTCCCTCGAGGCGCTCGGCGAGCTGCACGCCTTCCTGGTGCACTGGGTGGGAGAGCGGCTCGGGCACGACGCCGACGTGCAGCACCGGCGTGCGCAGGACGCGCCGACCGCGACCAGCTGGACCGTCCCGGCGAGCGGTGGCGCGAGACCGCACCGGGGCACGCGTCCGTTCGTGGCGCTGCTCGGCCACTACGACACGGTGTGGCCCCTGGGCACGACCCGCTCCTGGCCCTTCGCCGTCGACGGCGACCGCCTGAGCGGCCCGGGCAGCTACGACATGAAGGCCGGGCTGGTGCAGATGGTGTGGCTGGTGGCCGCGCTCCGCCACGCCGGCGTCCCGCATCCGGCCGTCCGCCTGGTGATGAGCGGGGACGAGGAGATCGGCAGCGCCGCCTCCCGCCCGTTCCTGGAGCGGCAGTGCGCGGGCGCCGACGCGGTCCTGGTGTTCGAGGGCGCGATCGGCGACGCGGTCAAGACGGCGCGCAAGGGCATCGGGCGCTTCGTGATCGACGTGGTCGGCGTCGAGGCGCACGCCGGGGTCGAACCGGAGAAGGGGGCGAGCGCGATCCACGAGCTCGGCTCGCTGATCCCGCGGGTGCTGGCGATCGCGCGGGAGGAGGAGGGCACCTCGGTCAACATCGGAGTGGTCTCCGGCGGCTCGCGGGTCAACGTGACGACGGCCCGCGTGCGCCTGGAGCTGGAGGCGCGGATCCGCGGATCCGCCGAGGCCGCCCGCGTCGAGGCCGAGCTCGACGCGCTCGCCGCCGCCGACCCGCGCATCCGGCTGGAGGTGCGCGGCTCCTGGGAGCGGCCCGTCTTCGAGCGGACCGCCTCCGTCGCCGCGCTCTACCGCAGGGCCGAGCGGGTCGCGAAGCGGATCGACGTCCCCCTCCGCGAGATCGCGGTCGGCGGGGCGAGCGACGGCAACCTCGTCGCCGCGCTGGGCCTGCCGGTCCTCGACGGGCTCGGCGCCCCGGGCGAGGGTGCGCACGCGCGCAGCGAGGCGATCGGCATCGAGGGCATGCTGGAGCGGACGGCGCTCGCCGCGCTGCTGGTCGCCAGCTTCGGCGACGAGCACTGACCGGCTGCAGAGGAAGGACGAGCGGATGACCCTGTACGAATCGCGCCCCGTGGGCGTCGTGATCGAGGCTCCGGCCGCGGAGGTGTACGCCTTCGTCTCCGACCCGGCGAACCTCCCGCGGTGGGCCGCGGGCCTCGCCTCCTCCGCGCTCGAGCAGGTCGACGGACGCTGGTTCGCCGACTCGCCGATGGGCCGGGTCGAGGTGCGCTTCGCCCCGCAGAACCCGTTCGGCGTCGCGGACCACGAGGTCACGCTCCCCGACGGGACGGTGGTGGACAATCCGCTCCGGGTGCTCGTGAACGGGAACGGCGCCGAGGTGGCCTTCACCGTGCGGCGGCGCCCCGGGATGAGCCTCGACGACTGGGACGAGGACTGCGCGCGGGTCGCGGACGACCTCGAATCGCTCCGGCTGCTGTTCGAGCGCGGGGCGCTGTAGGTTCGTCACAGCTCCGGCGCAGGGCCGGCACCCGTGAGAACGAGGACGCGATGACCTCCCCCGATCGTCCGAGCACCCGCCCCGCGAGCGGCATCGAGCTCAACGGCCTCGACACGATCCAGGAGTCGGAGCGGCACGGCCGCCCCCGCGACCTGTTCTGGCCGTGGTTCGCCGCGAACGTGTCCGTGCTCGGGCTGAGCTACGGCTCCTTCCTCCTCGGCTTCGGCCTCTCCTTCGGGCAGGCGACGCTCGTCAGCGTGATCGGGATCGTCGTCTCGTTCCTCTTCTGCGGTCTGGTCGCCGTCGCCGGCAAGCGCGGCTCCGCCCCCACGATGGTGCTCAGCCGGGCGGCCTTCGGGGTCGACGGCAACCGCCTGATCTCGGTGATCTCCTGGCTGCTCACGGTGGGTTGGGAGACGGTGCTGGCCTCCCTCGCGGTGCTCGCGACGGCGACGGTGTTCGAGGAGTTCGGCTGGGACGGGGGCGTGCTCACCAAGGTGGTCGCGCTGATCGTGGTCGCCGCGCTCATCGTGATCGCCGGGATCGCGGGCTTCCGCCTGATCATGCGGCTCCAGCTCGCGATCACCGTCGCGACCGCCGTGCTGACCGTGGTCTACGTCGTGCTCGTCCTCGACCGGATCGACCTCGCCGCCGTCGGCGCCCTGCCCGCGGGCTCGGCCGCCGCGGTCATCGGCGGGCTCGTGTTCATGATGACCGGCTTCGGGCTGGGCTGGGTGAACGCCGCGGCCGACTACTCCCGCTACCTCCCCCGCGGTGCCCGCACGAGCGGAGTGATCGCGTGGACGACGATCGGCGGAGCGGTCGCGCCCGTCGTGCTGGTGGTCGTCGGCCTGCTGCTGGCCGGCTCCTCGCAGGAGCTCTCGGACGCGATCGCCGCGGACCCGATCGGAGCGCTCGCCGGGATCCTGCCGACCTGGTTCCTGCTCCCCTTCATCGTCGTCGCGCTGCTCGGCCTGATAGGCGGGGCCGTGATGGACATCTACTCCTCGGGCCTGGCGCTGCTCAGCACGGGGCTCAAGGTCTCGCGGCCGGTGGCCGCCGGGATCGACGGCGTGCTGATGGTCCTCGGAGCGGTCTACGTCGTGTTCGTCGCGGGCGACTTCCTCGGCCCGTTCCAGGGCTTCCTGATCACCCTCGGCGTGCCGATCGCGGCCTGGCTCGGCGTCTTCCTCGCGGACCTCCTCCTCCGTCGGCGCGACTACGACCAGGAGGCTCTGTACGACTCCCGCGGCCGCTACGGCAGCGTCTCGGCGGTCCCCGTGGCCCTCGTGCTGATCGGCGCGGTCGTCGGCTGGGGCCTGGTGGTCAACTACTCCCCCGGGTTCGAGTGGGAGGGCTACCTCCTCGGCCCGCTCGGCGGCCGCGACGGCGACTGGGCCGGCGCCAATCTCGGCGTCCTCGTGGCGCTCGTGATCGGCTTCGCGGGAACGCTCGCCCTCTCGCGCGGGGCCGTCCGCCGCCAGGAGGCCTCGGCGTGAGCCTGCTCGTCGCGATCGACCTGCAGCACGTCTTCGCCGACGCCGAGTCGCCGTGGGGATCCGGCGGATTCGAGCGCGCGGCCGAGGGGACCCGCCGGCTCCTCCCGGCGTTCGGCGAGCGGGTCGTGACCACCCGATTCGTCGCCCCGGAGCGGCCCGCCGGCGCGTGGATCCCCTACTACCGCGAGTGGCCGTTCGCGCTCGTCCCCGAGAGCGACCGGCTCTACGAGCTCGTGGCCGGGTTCGAGGGCCACCGCACGATCACCGCCACGACCTTCGGCAAGTGGGGGCCCGAGCTCGAGGCCGAGCTCGACGACTCCCGCGAGGTCGTGCTCACCGGCGTCTCGACCGACTGCTGCGTGCTCTCGACGGCGCTGGCGGCCGCGGACGCCGGAGTGCGGGTCAGGGTCGCCGCGGACGCCTGCGCGGGCGCCTCCGAGGCCGACCACCAGCGCGCGCTCGACGCCATGTCCCTGTACGCGCCGCTGATCGAGATCACGAGCGTGGACGCGGTGCTGGCGGACCTGCGCGACCGGGGCTGAGACCGCGGTCGGGACGCGAGCCGCTCGCGCCGGTCGGCCCCGCGCGTCGCGGGGCGACCCCGTCACCCGGCATGATGTCGGCATGTCCTCCACCGACGAGCGCGTCAGCCCGGCTTCCCGCACCCTGGTCATCGGCGAGGCGCTGATCGACATCGTCGAGCGCGACGGCAGCGCCACGGAGCACGTCGGCGGCTCCCCGGCCAACGTCGCCCTCACGCTCGCCCGACTCGGGCGGCCCGCGACCCTCGTCACCGACATCGCCGACGACGAGCGCGGCCGCCGCATCAGCGCCCACCTCGAGGCCTCCGGCGTGGAGGTCCGGCACGGCGACTCGGAGCGCACCAGCACCGCTCGGGCGGTCCTCGCCGCGGACGGGTCGGCCCGCTACGTCTTCGACCTCTCCTGGAACCCGCCGGCGGCGGACCCGGAGGGCGCCTCCCACGTCCACACCGGCTCCATCGCGATCTTCCTCGAGCCGGGCGGATCCGCCGTGCTCGGGCTCCTCGAGGCTCTGCCCGCCGGAGTGACGGCGAGCGTCGACGCGAACATCCGCCCGGCTCTGGTCGGCGCGCACGCCGAGGCGCTCGCGCGCTTCGAGCGGATCGCCGCCGCGTGCGAGGTCGTGAAGCTCAGCGACGAGGACGCGGAGTGGCTCTACCCGACGATGCAGCTCGACGAGGTCCTCAGCCGGCTGCTCTCCCTCGGGTCGCAGCTCGCGGTCGTCACCCGCGGCGCGGAGGGACTGCTGCTGGCCTCGGCCGTCACGCGGGTGACCGTGCCCGCCGCCCGGATCGTGGTGGCGGACACGATCGGCGCCGGCGACTCCGCGATGGGCGCGATCCTCGACGAGGCGTTCCGCCAGGGCCTCGGCGCCGCGAACGGGATGCTGCTCGACGGCCCCGCCCTGCACGCGATCGGCCGCCACGCCGCGCACGTCGCCGGCATCACGACCTCCCGCTCCGGCGCGAACCCGCCCACCCGCGACGAGCTCTGAGGACCGGGGGCGGACCTTCTGCAGGACGCCCCTGGTGCTCGCGTCGGGACGCGGAGATACTGGGCGCACCTCGACGGAAAGGCGTGCCGTGCCCACTTCACTGAGCCCCTACATCGGCTTCGACGGCTCCGCGCAGGAGGCGATGGAGTTCTACCGGGACGTCCTCGGCGGCGAGCTCAGCTCCAGCCGTTTCGGCGACTTCGGGATGAGCGCGGATCCGGCCGACCAGGACCGGATCATGCACGCCCAGCTCGTCACGCCGAGCGGGATGATCCTGATGGGCTCCGACTCCCCCTCCTCGAGCCCGGCCGATAGCGGCGCCCGCATCACGATCGCGCTCTTCGGCGACGACGACGCCGAGCTGAGCGGCTACTGGGACGGCCTGGCCGAGGGCGGCACGGTCGTCGAGCCGCTGGTCGCCTCGCCCTGGGGCGACCGCTTCGGGATGCTGGTCGACCGCTACGGCGTCGGCTGGATGGTGAACATCGCCGCTCCGCCGGCCTGACGCTCCTCCCCAGCGCGGGATCGGGGCACGCCTCCCCCGGGTGCGTCCACCCGTCCCGCCGGGCGCCGCGGCAGGCGCAGAATGGAGGGGCCGCTCCCGCTCCGGGAGCCGTCCCACCTCTCACGAAGGCTGCAGATGACGATCACGCTCGGGTACAAGGCATCGGCGGAGCAGTTCGGCGCCCGGGAGCTCGTCGAGCTCGCGGTCGGCGCCGAGCGGCACGGCTTCGAGACCGCGGTCGTCTCGGACCACTTCCAGCCGTGGCGGCACACGGGCGGGCACGCGCCGTTCTCCCTCGCCTGGCTCGCCGCGGCCGGTGAGCGCACCTCCACCATCACCCTCGGCACCTCCGTCATGACCCCGCACTACCGCTACAACCCCGCCGTCATCGCCCAGGCGTTCGGCACGCTCGGCGTGCTCTACCCCGAGCGGATCATGCTCGGCGTCGGCACCGGCGAGGCGCTGAACGAGGTCGCCACCGGCTACCAGGGCGCGGGCGAGCAGACCTGGCCCGACTTCAAGGAGCGCTTCGCCCGCCTGCGCGAGGCCGTGCGGCTCATGCGCGCGCTCTGGGCGGGCGACCGCGTCACCTTCGACGGCGAGTACTACTCCACGCACGAGGCGTCGATCTACGACAAGCCCGAGAGCGGCGTGCCGGTCTACATCGCGGCGGGCGGCCCCGTCGTCGCCAAGTACGCCGGCCGGGCGGGCGACGGCTTCATCTGCACGTCGGGCAAGGGCATGGAGCTCTACACCGAGAAGCTGCTCCCCGCCGTCGAGGAGGGCGCCGCGGCGGCCGATCGCGACTCCTCGACCATCGACCGCATGATCGAGATCAAGCTCTCCTACGATCCCGATCCGGCGCTCGCGCTCGAGAACACGCGCTTCTGGGCGCCGCTCTCGCTGTCGCCGGAGCAGAAGCACTCGCTGACCGATCCGGTCGACATGGAGCGCGCCGCCGACGAGCTGCCGATCGAGCAGGTCGCGAAGCGCTGGATCGTCGGCTCCGACCCCGAGGAGACGGTCGCGCAGATCAAGCCCTACGTCGACGCGGGCTTCACCCACCTGGTCTTCCACGCCCCGGGCGACGACCAGCAGCGCTTCTTCGACGCCTTCGAGCGCGACCTCGCGCCGCGGCTGCGCGCGCTCTGACCTCCCGCCTCCGCCACGACCCCCTTCGGAAGGGCCGCTCCCGCATGACCACGGCCACCCTGCTCGCCCGGCTCGACCGCGGCGAGGCGCTGACGCGCGAGACCGCCGAGGAGCTCCTCGGCGCGCGCGGCGACGACCTCGACCTGCTGCTGGAGGCCGCCGGCCGCCTGCGCGACGACGGACTCGCCCGCCGCGGACGGCCCGGCGTCGTCACCTACTCGCGGAAGGTCTTCGTCCCGCTGACCAAGCTCTGCCGCGACCGGTGCCACTACTGCGTCTTCGTGGAGACACCGCGCGGGCTCGCGGCCAAGCGCGAGTCGACCTTCATGGAGCCGGAGGAGATCCTCGAGGTCGCCCGCGCCGGTGCCGCGCTCGGCTGCAAGGAGGCCCTGTTCACGCTCGGCGACCGCCCGGAGGACCGGTGGCCGATCGCCCGCGCCTGGCTCGCCGAGCACGGCTACGCCTCGACGCTCGAGTACGTGCGCGCGATGGCCGTCCTGGTGATGAGCGAGACGGGCATGGTCACGCACCTGAACCCCGGCGTGATGTCGTGGGCCGAGCTGCAGCGGCTCCGCCCGGTCGCGCCCTCGATGGGCATGATGCTCGAGACGACCGCCGAGCGCCTCTGGTCCGAGAAGGGCGGTGTGCACTACGGCTCCCCGGACAAGGACCCGGCGCTGCGCCTGCGCGTGCTCGAGGACGCGGGCCGCAGCCGCATCCCCTTCACCACCGGCGTGCTGCTGGGCATCGGCGAGAACGCGGCGGAGCGGGCGGACGCCCTCTTCGCGATCGGCGAGTCCCACGAGCGGTGGGGCCACGTGCAGGAGTGCATAGTCCAGAACTTCCGCGCGAAGCCGCGGACGGCCATGCAGAACGAGGTCGACCTCGAGCTGCAGGAGTACGTGGCCAACGTCGCGGTCGCGCGCCTCGTGCTGGGCGCCGACGCGACGATCCAGGCGCCGCCGAACCTCACCGACGAGCAGGAGCTCGGGCTGCTGCTGCGCGCCGGGGTCGACGACTGGGGCGGTGTCAGCCCGCTCACGGCGGATCACGTGAATCCGGAGCGCCCCTGGCCGAACATCGACGACCTCGCGCGGCTCACCGCGGCGGCCGGCTACCAGCTGCACGAGCGGCTGACCGCCCACCCGCAGTACCTCCGCGACTCGGCCACCTGGATCGATCCGCGCGTCGCTCCCTACGTCGAGGCACTCGCCGACCGCGGGACCTGGCTCGCCGACGAGGCGGCGGCGGTCCTCCCCCGGCCCTACCGCGACTCGCTCGACGCCCTGCCCCGGCCGGTGGCACCTGCCCTCGGCGCCGTGCTCGCCCGGGCGGAGACAGACCCCGCCGGTCTCGAGGACGCCGACTACCTCGCCCTGCTCGCAGCCGACGGCGACGACCTCGACGCCCTCTCCGCTCTGGCGGACGACCTGCGGCACGACGCCGCCGGCGACGAGGTCTCGGTCGTCGTCAACCGCAACATCGACACCTCCCTCTGGGGAGTCGGCGGGCTGACCGTCGAGCGGCTGGAGGAGCTCGCCGACGAGGCGGTCGCGCTCGGCGCCACCGAGCTCTGCCTCCAGGGCGCGATCGGACCGGAGCACCCGGGCGACGATCTGCTGCTGATCGTCCGCACGCTGAAGCAGCGGCAGCCCTCGCTGCACCTGCACGCCTACCGGCCCGGCGAGATCCTCGAGGTCGCCCGGCGCACGGGCCGAACCCTGCCCGCGATGCTCGACGCTCTGCGCGAGGCCGGCGTGGACTCCGTCCCGGGGACCGCCGCCCGCATCCTCGACGACGACGTCCGCGCCGTCCTGAGCGAGGGGACGGACCCGACCGTGGCCGAGTGGCGGGAGGCGATCACGGCCGCGCACCGCAGCGGCCTCCGCTCCACCTCGACCATGGTCTACGGACACGTCGAGACCCCCGAGCAGCAGCTCGCGCACCTGCGCACGCTCGCGGCGATCCAGGACGAGACGGGCGGCTTCACCGAGTTCATCGCGATGCCCTTCGTCCCGGCGGAGGCGCCTCCGGCCGTGGTGCGCGCGAGCCGGGGCGGGCCGACCCTCCGCGAGACCCGCGCCGTGCACGCCGTCGCACGGCTCGTCCTCCACGGCCGGATCGCCCACGTGCAGACCGCCTGGACCAAGCTCGGACTGCACGCGGCGCAGGTCCTCCTCCGCGGCGGGGCGGACGACCTCGGCGGTCTGCTGCTCGACGGCGCCCTGCGGCCCGAGGCCGGAGCGGAGGCCTACCGCTCGCTCGACATCGCGACCGTCGCCCGGCTGAGCGGCGAGATCGGCCGCGGCTGGCGCCAGCGCACCACGACGTACGGCGTGGTCGCGCCGGAGAGGGCGCTGCGGGCGGAGTCCGTCGCAGCGGCGGGTCCGCAGCGGATGCGCCTCCCGGTCCGCGGGACCCGCCGGGCGTCATGACCCGCTCCGAGTACCTGCGGCGCCAGGCCGAGCTGGTACGGGAGGAGCGGATCGAGTCGGACAGCGCCACCGTGCGGCTGCTGACCGCGGGCGCCGAGAGCCCGCGCGCGGTCCTGCTGCTGACCGGCGTCGGCCGGGGCGCGCGGAGCGACACCGGACTGCTGCTGCCGATGCTGGCGCGGCGCCACCGCGTCGCCGCGCTCGAGCTCGCCGATCTCGGCGACCCCTGGCTCGACGGACCCGCCGCGGTCCGCGCCTCCCTGGACGCGCTCGGCGCCGAGGAGGCCGTCCTGATCGGCCACTCGCTCGGAGCCGCCGTGGCCCTCGCCGCGGGCGATCGGCGGGTGCGCGCCCTCGCCCTCGTGGCCGGATGGCTGCGCCCGACGGAGCGCCTCCTCCGCACGGCGCGCCTCTGGCCGATGCTGCCGCCCGACGCGCAGGAGGAGGCCGCTCGGCTCCTCGCCGTCCGCTCGGCCACCGCCTCCTCCCCGTGGGGCGCCGACGTCGCGCGGATGCTCGCCGCCTCCGCCCGGGCCGACGTCGCTGCGGCCGCTATGGACTGCCGGGTTCCCGCCCTCGTTGTCGGGTGCTCCGCCGATGCCGTCGCAGGAGTCGAGGGCGCCGAGGCCCTGCTCGGCGCGATCGACGACGCCCGCTACGCCGTCCTCGACTCCGGTCACGCGGTGCTCGCCGAGCGGCCCGCCGAGCTCCTCGCCGTCCTCGAGCACTTCCTCGCCGATCCGCACCGCGACCCGGCGGGCAGCGTCCTGGCGAGGACGACGGTCTGATGGACGTCGACGTCGTCGTGATCGGCGCCGGGTTCGCCGGCCTCGGAGCCGCGGTCCGCCTGGAGCGCCGCGGTGGGACCTCGTTCGTCGTGCTGGAGCGCGCCGAGCGGATCGGCGGGACCTGGCGGGACAACGTCTACCCCGGGGTCTCCTGCGACATCCCCTCGCACCTCTACTCCTACTCCTTCGCCCCGGAGGCCGACTGGTCGGCGTTCTACGCCCCCGGGGCCGAGATCCAGGCCTACCTCGAGCGCGTCGTCGAGAAGGAGGGCCTGGCGCCGCGGCTCCGGCTGGGGACCGAGGTGCTCGAGGCGGTCTTCGACGAGGAGGCGCACCGCTGGCGGGTGCGCACCTCCCGGGGCGACTACTCCGCCGCGGTCCTCCTCGTCTGCGCGGGGCGCCTCTCCGAGCCACGCCTCCCGGCCGTACCGGGCCTGGATTCGTTCGCGGGTCCTGCCTTCCACTCCGCCCGCTGGCGGGACGACGTCGATCTCGACGGGAAGCGCATCGGCATCGTCGGCTCGGGCGCCTCCGCCGTGCAGATCGTGCCGCACCTCGCCGAGCGCGCCGCCGAGGTGGTGCTCTTCCAGCGCTCGGCCCCGTACGTCGTCCCCCGCCGGAACCGCCCGTACCCGCCGGAGGAGCGCCGAGCCCTCTCCCGCGCGCCCGGGGCCCTGGCGAGGCTCCGCGAGGAGCTGTTCTGGCGCGCCGAGCTCGGCTTCGCCGGCCGCGTCGCCGTGCCCGAGGCCATCGATCGGCTGCGGGCGGAGGCGCTCGGCCACCTCGAGGCGCAGATCATCGATCCCGCGCTCCGCGCCGTGCTGACTCCGGACTACGAGATCGGCTGCAAGCGCGTGCTCCTCTCGGACGACTACTACCCCGCTCTCGCGCAGCCGCACGTCCGCGTCGTCCCCGGTCCGCTCCGGCGCCTCGAGGAGGGCGCCGCGCTCGGCGACGACGGTGTCCCGCACAGGGTCGACGTGCTCGTCTTCGCGACCGGCTTCCACTCCACGCGGCCGCCCTTCGCCCGGCGCATCCGCGGCCGCGGCGGCGTCCTCCTCGCCGACCGCTGGGCCGACGGCATGGTCGCGTACGAGTCGACCGCGGTCCACGGCTTCCCGAGCCTCTTCGTCGTCAACGGCCCCAACGCGAGCCTCGGCCACAACTCCGCGGTGCACATGATCGAGACGCAGATCGCCTACGTGCTCGCCGCGCTCGACCACCTCGCGGTCTCCGGCGCCGACCGGCTCGAGGTCACCGCCGAGGCCGAGGCCGCCTCCGTCGCCCGCCTCGACGCCCTCAGCGCCGACACCGTCTGGACCAACGGCGGCTGCGAGAGCTGGTACCTGGACGACAACCGGCGACTCACGCTGCTCTGGCCCGACTTCGCCTTCGCCTTCCGCGAGGAGCTCGGCCGGTTCGACCCCTCGGCCTACACGACCTGACCGCGGCTCGCTATCGTGACCGCATGACCGACCGTGTGCTCGCTCCCGAACCGCCCGCCGACGGCGCGAAGCCGAAGGGACCGGCCTCGTACTTCCCGAGCATCGAGAAGACCTACGGCCGTCCCGTCCAGGACTGGCTCGATCTCGCCGACGAGCGGCTGCGCTCCGAGCCGCACATGCAGGTCGTCACCTGGCTGAAGACCGAGCACGGCCTGGGCCACGGCCACGCCAACGCGATCGTCGCCTACGTCCGGGCCGCCCGCGCCTGACCGGTCCGCCCGTCGTCCGCACAGGCTAGGCCCGCCGGCCTCCCCAGACCACCCGTCGTCGACGCCCGCGCCGTCCGGGGATAATCGGGGCATGCGCGAAGACGACGATGTCGATCTGGTGATCGACGCGTGGGCCGGGGCCCTGCCCGACCTCGATTTCGCGCCTCTGGACGTCGTCTCCCGCCTCCGCCGGCTCAGCCCGCGCGTGCAGGAGGTGCGGCGGCAGTCCTTCGCCGTCAGCGATCTCGCCCCGTGGGAGTTCGAGCTCCTCTCGCTGCTGCGGCAGCGCGGGGAGGGCGGGATGACGCCCTCGGCCCTGGCCACGCACCTCGCGCTGTCCAGCGGCAACCTCGCCAGCCGCGTCGACCGCCTCGGGGCCCGCGGGCTCGTGGTCCGCGAGCAGAACGCCGCCGACTCGCGCAGCAAGATCGTCTCGCTCACCCCGCGGGGCACGAAGCGGGTCGACGAGGCGATGCGGAATCTCGTCGCCGCCGAGGGCGAGGTGCTCGCCGACCTGGACGCCGCGCAGGTGTCGGTCCTCATCGAGTGCCTGCGGCGGATCAGCGACACCCTCGACCGACTGCAATGAGGCGCTACGCCCGACGAGCCTGAGAGGTCAAGCCCGTTCGGAGAGACGGGCACCGGACGTAGCGTGAAGCGTGCACGGTCGAGGCGTCAGCCACCCGTGCGGATGATCGCGAAAGCGGAGAGCACCATGACACAGATTTCTTCTATCCAACCCGCGCGATGGAGCCGGAACGGAGTCAGGATCGTCGTCGTTCCCGGGGCGGAGCTGCCCCGGTTCCGACTCGAGATCGACGCCCGACTGACCACCGCGCCCTCCCTCGTCCCCACCGGACCCTTCTCGACCGTCGAGGAGGCCGAGCGGGCCGCCGAGGTCGCCGCCGGCCTGCTGGGGGCCAAGATCCCGGCCTGAGCGCACACCCGTCGAGACGGCCGGATCAGCCCGCGAGCTCCGCGAGCGATCCGGTCGGGACCGCGATCCACCCCTCGGCCTCCGCCGCCTCCTGGAGTTCGGGAGGCACGGGCATGGTCGCGCCCAGGGCGTGGGCGCGGGCGTTGAGAGCGGCGACGACGGCGTCGAACGCGTCGTCGGAGCGGCTCATCAGCGCGAGCGCGGGCGCCGGCACATCGAGCCAGGGTGCGGCCCGTCGCAGCGACTCCGCGGCGAGCGCCACGGCCTCCGGTCGCGTCTTGTACCCCGTGGTGTCCACTCCCCAGAGCCGCAGCGCCGCCGCCGGGTACGCCTCGACGAGCCGTCCGCGCCCGGAGCGGTCGACGTCCTCCCCGCTCGCGGCGAAGGCGTCGAGCAGCTCCGCGCAGCGCATCGCGGTCATCCCGAGCCGGTCGGTCGAGACGCTGAGCGGCCAGCGGCCGGTGACCTCGCGCGCCACCCGGTCCGTCTCGCGGTACGCGAGGCGGCGGCGCCAGTCGCGTCCCGCGAGCGTCCGCGGCGAGACCTCCCGTCGCGTGTGCGCGGAGACGAACGCCGCGAACTCCACCGGCCAGCCGAACGCGCAGTCGATCCCGATGACCGCCGCGTCCCGTGACGCCTCGACGATCGTCGCGTCCTCGGCGCCGAGTACGAGCGAGCGGACGACGGCCCGGCCGCCGGAGAACTCGAGGGCGGCGAGAGCGGTGCGCACCGGCTCCGCAGCGAGGTCGACACCGATCGTGAGCACGGGGACAGGGTAGGCGCTCCGGCGCTACGCTCGAGCGATGACGCCGCCCGCTCCCTCCTCCCGGGCGGAGTCGGCCCGCGTGCCGGTCGCGCTCCTCCGCCTCCTCGTGGCCGCCGCCGTTCTGGTGGCCGTGATCGCGACGGCCGTCGACACCGCCTCTCGGACGCCGCTGAACCCGTTCAACTTCTTCGGCTTCTTCACCATCCAGAGCAACATCGTGCTGGCCGTCGTGCTCGGAGCCACCGCCGTGCTCGCGCTCCGCCGCCGTCCCGCGCCCGGCGGGCTCCTACTGGTGCGGGGTGCCTTCACCGGGTACATCATCGTCGTCGGCCTCGTGTACAACACCCTCCTCACCGATGTGGCGGGCGGAGTGGCGCTGCAGTGGGCCAACACCGTCATGCACGTGCTGTTCCCCGTCTACGGACTGCTCGACTGGCTGCTGCTCGCGGATCGCCCTCCGCTGCCGTGGCGCAGGCTCTGGCTGGTCGTGGTCTACCCGATCGTCTGGCTCGTCGTGGTGCTGATCCGCGGAGCGACGGACGGCTGGGTGCCCTATCCGTTCCTGGATCCCGCGACCGGGTACGGGCAGGTGTCGGTGTTCGTCGTCGGGATCGCGGTCGCGTTCCTCGCGTCGGGGGCGCTGGTCTGGGCGATGAGCCGGCTGCGGATCGTGCCGGTGGCGGGCGGCTGAGAGGACGCTCGCCGTCCAGACGGTTCCGCCGCCGGACGACCGGATCCGCTGCCGTCGCGCACATCCGGCCCGTTCTGGGGTCACCCGTTCGGGGTCATCCGGGGCGCCGCTCCCCTAGCGTCAGCACCGACGGCTCCCCCACCGTCCTCCCCCTCGAGAACGGTCCCCCATGAGCCTCTCCCTCTCCCGCCCGCCGACCCCGAGCCGCCGCGTCCGCGCCCTCGCCGTCGGAGCCGCGCTCGCCCTCGCCGCCGCGCTGCTCCCGGCGCAGGCCGCCGCCGCCGCCACTCCCGCCACCCTCTCGGTGCTGAGCCTCGGCGACTCCATCACCCAGGCCTACGGGACCTGCGGCTCCTTCGCGGACTGCCCCCGCAACAACTGGTCCACCGGCACCAGCTCCTCCGTGAACTCCTTCGCCTCCCGCTTGCGGACCGCGCTCCCCGGCACCACCGTCACGACCGCGAACTTCGCCACCACCGGCGACGTCGTCGCGCAGGTCCCCTCGCGGATCGACGCCGCGGTCGCCGCCGGCGTGCGGCCGGACGTCGTCACCCTGCTCATCGGCGGCAACGACCTCTGCTCGCCCGACAACCGCGTCGCCTCCGACGGCTACACGATGACCCCGGCGAGCACGTTCCGCACCGGAGCCTCCGCCGCGATCACGAAGATCCGCACCACGTGGCCCTCCGCCCGCATCGTCCTCTCGTCGATGCCGAACGTGGCCTCCGAGTGGTCGGTCGTGAAGACCGGAGTCGGCGCGCTCGTCTGGGCGGGCGGCGACCTCTGCCGGACCACGCGCGGCGTCAGCTCCACCGGCCGCAGGCTCAGCAGCACCGCCGCGGCCGCCTCCGCCGCTGCCGCGAAGACGCGGACGACGCAGTACAACACCGCGCTGCAGACGGCGTGCAGCGCCGCCGGTCAGCTCTGCGACTGGGACGGAGGAGCGCTCACCGCGACCCCCGTCACCAAGGGCCTGATCGGGACCACCGACTACTTCCACCCGAGCGTCGCGGGTCAGGCGAAGATCGCCTCGATCCAGTGGGCGGCGTCGAACTTCTCGAAGTAGCGGCCTCCGGAGCGGCCGCTCACGCGTCGAGCGGCCGCTCACCCTCGCGGCGGCGACGCTGCTCCTCGGCGAGCCGCGCGTAGTGCGCCTCCTCGCGCTCGAGGTCGGCGAGCTGCTCCTCGGTGCTCTTCGGAGCGGGCCGCACCACCATCGGCGGCGGCGCCTGCTTCCGGCGGCGGGGCACTCGGCCGCCCGGCACGAAGGATCCGCCGTCGCCGCGCTTCCAGTCGTGCCCGAGCAGGAACCACAGCGAGACGCCGATGAGCGGGAGGAAGAAGATCAGCAGGATCCACACGATCTTGGGCAGGTTCTTGATGATGTTGTCCGGCTGCCGTACGACGTCGACCAGCGCGAGCACGGTCAGGACGATGATCAGCAGCGAGAAGACGAACCCCATGCAGACGAGGGTACGACGCCGCCGCGCGAGCAGAGTGCTACTCGGAGAGTCGCATCACGACTCCGGCGTCGAACACTCCGCGGTCCGCTCCTTTCCTCTCGCGCACCGCTTCGACCTCGCTCCAGGCCACTCCGAGCTCCGACGCGAGCGCATGCAGGACTTCCGCGACGTCCGCCAGCTCTTCGACGGACGGGGCAGCCAGGACCTCGTCGCATTCCTCCTTCAGCTTCGCCAGGAGCCAGGCCCGCCGCTCGCCGGCATCGACGGATCTGAAGCGCGCGTCGACACCGAGACCCCGGAGCAGTGCCGGTACACCGTCTCGGACGAGCTTCTCCCTCGTCATGTCAGCAGCCGGACGAGCTCTGATGCTGACGCGACGGACCCGCCCGCGTCGACGTCGGGGGCCCGGAGAGCGTCGACTGCACCACGGACATCGCTCCACGGAGGACGGTCTCCGGTCACATCGACGGCCGGGCCCCATCGAGTACCCTCCGCTGAAAGTGGACCGAGCACCTTCCCCCACCCCGACAACTCCACCCGATACCCGTTCGAACGCCTCTCCGGATTGTGACCTGGAAGAATGACGGCTGGCACCCCTGATGCCACGCACGTCGTCGCGATTCCATGTCCTCCGTGATGCACGACGGCAGCCAGCTCCGGAAACACTTCTTCGAGATCCCAGAGAGCCGCGACGTGGACGGCGTCCGGGACATGTCGATACGAATCCGCTGACGCCTGGTCTCCGGTCGCCACATAGATTTCTCCTTCCCAGTTCTCGAAAGCGTGCAGGAACTCCGAGTCGATTCCTCCTACCGTCCGATAGAACAGCAACCCGGATCCATGCAGACCCGCTTTGACCGGTCCGAGAACGCCAGTGAAAACCACTTCTCTCATACCGACGCGGCTCTCCATTACGTCAAGACTCGGCGCACTCGGTATTGCGATCAGCCCGCGTTCGAACAGTTCTCGAACATCTCGATCGACCAGGGGAAGCCCTCGCCGCCCAAGAGCCTCGTTGACCGCCATGAGCGGTCCGGTCCAGATCTCGGACACTCCCTCGCCCTGATAGCGGTAGCCGACGAGCTGATTGTCTTGGCATAGCGTGACGATCGGGATGGAGAGCGAAGCGCAAGCTACGATCATCGACAATCGGTTATCATTGATCACCCGGTCCGGCCTGAACCGCTGGAGCACAGCGACGTCAGCAACGACTGCTTTATCGAACACGCCAGGATCTCCCCATTCTGCCCATGGGTCGATGTCTGCGACACCTTCGCGGTAATAGGCTGTCGTGAAGATTCCCGCCTTCGAGACCAATCGATCGTGCACCGCATTCTGCCGACCGAGTAGAACACAGTCCCAACCCGCGGAGTGAAAAGCCCGACCTATGGCTACCAGGCGCGTGACGTGGCCGTTCCCCCTTCCCCACGAGACATGCAGTACAACGGGGCGCTTCATGTCGCCCTCGCAAACCGAAAATTCTCAACGAGCGCGACGACAGTCGAATGCGATGCAGCGGCGACCAGGCCCACCTCTTCTCCCGCGAGAGCGAGTTCCCAGTCGGCGAGATCTGGAGTTGCGTTCGCTCGCGCGATCACCGTACGCAGGTGATGCGGAGGAAGAGAGCGCGTCAATGGCGCGACGACCTTTTCGTGCGCATTGCCGATGACAACGTAGCCATCGACATCGCTACCAAGGGCTAGGACGTCTCGCCATGATGAGATCTCGATCTCTTGCGCTATTCCTGCATAGCCCCGCAGGTCTAGGGCGCCGGGGATCATGTGGACGTGCATGTGATGACAGAGGCGCTCTCCAGGACGACTTCGAAGACAGTGACCGGTACGCCCGTGCTCGAACAGAACGTAGTCCCCGAACTCTGCACAGATGCGCTTACCGAGGTCGGCCTCCAATGCGTCGAGCCGCTCTGCCGCCTGCGCATCCATGTCTGCGGCCGATGGATAGTGCTCGGTTGTGTAGATGAGGAGGTGACCCTGCCGAAGGGGAGCTGGATCAGAACAGACCGCGAGTCCGTCTTCCTCCCACACTCGACGCGGATTCGACCTGCAGAAGACGCATTCGGGGTCCCAGGTGACCGAAATTCTTCATCATTTCCTTTCGCTCGAACTCGATGAGATGGACTGGACTGCGGCAAGTGCTAGATCGACCTCATTTGTCGTAGTTCTCGGCCCGAAACTCACCCGGACAGTCCCGCCATCGCCTGTGCCGAGAGTCTCGTGGGCCAGAGGAGAGCAATGCAGTCCGGCGCGAACGAGAATGTCGAAGCGTTCTTCGAGGAGCGAAGCAGCAACACTCGGGGTCACACGGTTCATCCGGAACGACACCACTCCGACAGGTTCTTCGGCGCTGGGCGATTCGATGAGGGTGACCGCGCCACCACCACTGAGACCAGTAACGAATCGTTCTCGCAAATCGGTTGCTCGACGCCGCCTTCTGGCGATCTCGGCCCCGTCCAACAGCCTCAGAGCCGCGCCTAACCCGGCGATTCCGATCCCATTCTGTGTTCCCGCCTCTTGCGACCAGGGCAGCCAGCAGGGATGATCCCGACTTTCAGAACGTCCACCCGATCCGCCGGTGACGAAAGGCGACAACCGGACACCTTCTCCGACAACAGCGCCACCAACACCCAAAGGTCCCCCCAAACCCTTGTGCCCAGCGAACACCAGCACGTCCGCAAGACCCGCGTCGACATCAAGGTCCCCAAGCGCCTGCGCCCCATCCACGGCGATGAAAACACCGGCCTCTCTGCAGATTTCAGAGATTTCACGGATCGGAAGCACTGAACCGGAGACGTTGGAGGCCCAGGTGACAATGACCCCGGCGACTCCGCCGGCAAGCAGTTGCTCCTGCAGTCGATCGAGATCGAACGGTCCGCTGGTCGAGGGCGGAATGATCTCATGCCTGACCGAACCCTCCTGCGCCGCTGCATGAAGTGGCCGAACCACTGAATTGTGTTCGAAAGCGGACGTCAGGACGCGGCCCCCGATCGAGCCCAGGTGGTGCACAACCGCATTGAGAGACATCGTTGCATTCAGCGAGAAGGTCACCCGCTCCGGATCGATGCATTTGACCAGATCTGCTAGCGACTCACGAGCTGCCCAGACTTGGCCCTCAGCCCAAGCGGATAGCCGGTGCCCCGACCTGCCTGGGCTTGTTCCACGTTCAGCATAGGATTTCATGGCGTCCACTACATGATGCTCCTTGGGAAAAGACGTGGCCGCAGAATCGAGATAAATCACTCCGCACCTCTTCGTGTGGGTCTTCGTCGGTTCGATGTGATGATGAACATATATCCCACAGCCATCCACGCCGACGACTGGCACGAAATGACACTCGCCGCGCCTGGCTCTGTGAGAGCTGGACAGCGGGCGAGCCTTGGCGCCACGTCTGCGCGTGCGCTTGGTGTTCACGACCCGAGGGGTGCCACGCGCGCCACACTCTGGTCGCCGAAGGGCACAGCCTGCTACGGTCTCGCACATCGAATTGAGAAGTCACAAGCGAACTGACGTGAAGCGATCACTCCTTTACCGCGACATCGCGGAGTGCAGTCCGCAACGTACAATGAGGGCCGGCTCTGCGATGCCTCCAGGTACGCGAGAAAGGATGAAGGCATGTCAGGACCGTTGATCTTCCCGCAGAAAGCAGACGGTGTTTCTCCGGAGGTTTCAGTCGTCGTTCCGACCTATGACCGCCCTGACGAGTTGAGAAGAACTCTGACGACATTAGCGCAACAAGAGGCGTCGTTCACCTATGAGGTCATCGTCGCAGACGACGGCTCTTCGAGCGATACCGTTGCGGTCGTCAAGGCCTTCGAACACGCGATTGACATCTCATACACTCGCCAACGAGACGACGGGTTCCGCCTGAGCGCGGTAAGGAATCTCGGCGCGCGAGCATCTCGGGGCAGAACACTGATCTTCCTCGATTGCGGCACTCTCGCGGGCGAGAACCTGATTCAGTCCCATGCGGCGAACGTGGAAGTCGGTAAACGCAGTACAGCAGGGCCGACCTACGGCTGGGACTTCTCTGGCGAAGATGCCCATGCATTCCGTTCTCTTGTCAGCGGCCCGGACTGGCGCACAAGACACATGGAGATGGCTACGCGGCCCGGCTACGCTGATTACAGATCGGACAAGTGGTTGGATGTCGATGTCCGGCGGGTTCCGCTGGCGGTCCCCTGGCGTTTCTACTGGGGACGGAACATTGCAGTGGCGCGATCGGATTTCTTCTCCGCGGGCGGTTTCGACGAGCGCTTCTCAACTTATGGAGTCGAAGATGTGGAGTTCGGCTACAGGCTATGCCGGATGGGCCTTTCTCTTCACTGGATAGAGGACGCGTGGGGCGTAGAACTGCCGAGCATCTCCGAAAATACAGCCGAACAAGCAAGAAGCAATCGAGCTAACCTGGAACAGTGGGCCGATCGATGTGTCGATATGGAAATCGAGTTCTTCATCTGCAACAGGCCCCTGGCGCAATTGGAGCAGCCCGAGTGGGAGCGCGTCGCGAGGTGGGCTCGAGATTCAACGAACAGCCGAGCTGACCTGCAGATCCTTCGTCAGCATCCGAACGACACATCGATGCTTTTCGTCGGACTGATGTCTGAAGTAGCTCATTCACGGTCCGTCGTCGCGCTCGGGCCGGGTTTTCCCATTGCGTCCGAACATCCGAGCGGCTGGTCGACTGCACGGCGACCGGTCAATCTCAACGCGATCGGGATCCGATGCGGTTTCACCGAACGCGAATTCGACATGGTGTACCTGAGCGATGCGATGGCGCCCCTGGCTGCAGTGTGGGGTGAGCATCTTCTGGCCACGGCCCGGAGGTGCGGGAAGGACCTGTTGCTGGGGCGCGGTCTCGCCGCGGCATTTCAATCAGCGGGGATAGGGTCGGACGGCTTTTAGGTGAGAGATATTCAGTGGCGCGCATCAGTTTCGGATCGCAACGAGCCGGGCGACATCGAGGATCCACCTTCGTCCGCCCGCGCCAACTAGACCGGTCAGCGACTAAGGAGGAACCACTGTCTGGCGCTCGCGTCCCACAATCCGTCGCCCTGACCCTGCTGAGCAACGCGACCATCGGAGGCCTCACGAGCGTAGCCGTTCCCGTCTCCCTCGACTCGGCCGGTCACTCAAAGGGCGAGATCGCCGTGTTCTTTCTCGTCAACGCGGCCGCCGCCATCGTCTACAACACCCTGCTCGTCCCTACAGTTCGCCATCACGGGTACCCGCGCAGCGCATTGGTCCTGACCTGCGCAGCCGTCCCGGTCGCCCTCCTTGCACTCCGCGCGACCGCAGGTACATTCGTGCTCGTCATGCTGAGCGGCGTTCTCCTGCTCCTCGTCAGCACGATCGTCCCGCAGATCTTCGGCCGCGTCGCCGCGCAGCTGAGTGACGACGAACAGGTCGCCGCGGTCACGCGTCTTCGGCTGATGACGGTCGGCGGATACATCCTCGGCCTCGTCATCTACTCGGCCGTGTCCGCGCTCGGGCTCGATCCTCTCTTGATCGCCTCCGTGTTCGGCGGCATCACGATGATCGGTGCGACCTGCAGACCATTCGCTGGACGCGCGTTCCCGCGCGAGCACGATGGCGGAGAAGTCGGAACGCCTCGAGCGAGAAGCGGAGCGTTCTTCGCTGCGCTTGTCCTCGTGGCGCTTCTCAAGTCGGCCGACACCCTTCGGGGGATCTATCTGCCGCTGTTCGCTGTCTCGTCCGGGCTCCGCCCTGCCGAGGTGCCTCCTTTGTTCCTGATATCGGCTCTACTGGAGTTGGCCGCGCTGCCTCTGCTCGGTCGGCTCAGCGCGGCCCGCGGCAGCGCCGTCACCCTCGTCGTGATCGCCCTCTTCGGGGTCGGATCGTTCTCGCTCCTGCTCCTCGCGACCACCTATCCGGTGCTGCTGCTGGCCCAGGTGCTCTACGCCGTTGTGGGCGTCGGCTTTCAGAGCACCGGCCTGGTCCTGCTCGGTCGAACGAGCAGGGGCGGAGTCGGCGCGGGCGCCAGCGCATACACGGCCGTGACGCAGGTCGGGACCGTCCTCGGAGCAGTGCTGCCGCTGATGGTCGAGGGCTACTCGTCCGGGATCTTCGTCATCGCGACCGTCCTGGTGGCGCTGGCCGGGATGCTGGCCGTCGCGCTGCGGGCGGTCGGCGGACGCTGGTGACGGCATCCGATCGCGCCAGCACACCGGCGACTCTTGCGCACCGGATGCTGACTTTCTCGCGAAGCGCTGAATCAGACCGATGCACGCGTCTCAGCCGTAGTTGCGCACCCCCGCCCGGCCCTTCCGCGCTCATGACACCATCGGATGATGACCGAGACGCCGCCCGCCCCCGCCTCGACACCGGTGAAGAAGCGCCTCACGGCCGCCCGTCTCGCCCTGATCGCCGGCCTCGTCCTCGCCGTCGCCGGCCTGGCCGCGCTCGCACTCGTGCCTCTGCAGTACGCGAACATCGACCGTCAGGGCTTCGACTACGTCTGCAGCGTCAGCCTCGGCGGTGTCCCGCCCGAAGCGGGAGAGCTCGTCCGCGGCTTCTGGTCGTGGTGGCCGCTCGGCGCAGCCTGTGAATGGAAGCTCCTCAACGGCACGACGGTCGTCGACCTCCCCGACTGGTCGACGACCGCCGTCGCGATCGTGGGCGCCGTCCTGCTCGTCGTCGGAGCGGCGCTCGCGATCGCGTCGCCGTTCCTCCGCCGCCGGAGCGCTCCGGCCGGGACCGCCTAGCGGTCGAAGAGGTTCCCGAGGTCGCCGAGACCCGGCAGCTGGAAGTCCGAGCCGAACTCGGACACCTGCTCCCCCAGCCCGGACACGTGCTCGCCCGCGCCGGAGACGAACTCGCCCGCGCCGCCCGTGATGTCGCCGAAGTCACCCAGGTCCCCGAATCCGCCGGCCAGGTTCTCGAAGTCCACGCCGAGACCGGACGCCTGCGCGAGCAGAGGACCGGCGACGCTGCTGATCACGGCACCGCCTGCGACCGCCGCGAGCAGTCCGCCCGCCGCGCCGAGCCCGATGCCCGCCGCCGCTCCGACGCCCGCGCCCGCGAGCGTACCGCGCGTCCCCGGCTTCGAGAACATCTTCTTGAGGAATCCCGGGTTGTTCGCCTCTCCCCGCGTCGCCGCACGCGCCAGGTCGTCGGGGGCGGAGGACCGCGGCTGCTCGTTCGCGGGCAGCTCGTCGCGGAGCCGGGCCTCGACCTGGGTGCGCTGCGCCGGCGTCAGCTTCGCGAACGCGTCGCGGTGGACCTGCTCGAGCTGCTCCGGGTCGGCGGTGCGGAGGAGGTAGTCGTAGCGCGCGATCGCCGCGCGGTCCTCCTGCGTGACCACAGGCTGCTGCCCGGGCCGGGCGTCCTGGGGTCGCGCGGAGGGGCGCTGCGGCGAGCCGTACTGCTGGGGCGGCTGAGCCTGCCCGCTCCGCGAGTCGCCCGTCACCTTGTCGGCGGCGGTGCGCACCAGGTCGCGCCAATCGGTCGTCCCGCTCGAGGACGACCCCGAGCCGCTCTTCGAATCGAGCGCCTTCGACGCCATGCCGAGAACGCGCTTGAACATGCTCACAGAGAACCTTCCGTCGAGTACCAGCCTCGATCATGTCGAGGCAGCCTGAACGAAGGCCCGCGGGACGCCCTCAGAAGACCGTGAGCGGTCGGAACCTCGGGCGACGCTTCGAGAGCGTATCCGTGCTCCCCGCCTGATCGAGGAGCTCGCGCACGTACCGCGGGCGGAAGACGGCCCGCCACATCCCGCCGAGAAGGGGGTCTCGGATTCCGCCGGTCACCGCCTGCGGACGGCCGCCATGCGACCGGCTATCGCGAGCAGCGCACTGAAACCCGCGCGCCGTCTGTCCGCGAACGGGTCCCGCTGGATGGAGAGGCTCAGGACGAGGACGGCCGAGAACGCGCGACGGAGCTCCTCGGTCGTGCGTCCCTGCCGCCGAGGAGTCCCCACCCGGGCAGGACCATCGAGGGCTCGGACCGTCGTCGCCTCGACGAGCAGAGCTCGGAGTGCTGGGCGGGGGGCGGACGCTGGCGTCAGACGGAGCGAAAGCGGCGGTCGTCCGATGGACTGATCCCGATTGCGGATCGTGGTGCCCCTGGAGGGACTCGAACCCCCAACCTGCTCCTTAGGACGGAGTCGCTCTTCCATTGAGCTACAGAGGCTGGCCGAGCCAGTGTACCCGCCGTGCCCCGCCCCCCCGCGAAGCGACGACAGGGCCCCACCACAAGGCCAGCGAAGCACGCCACGGCCCTCGTCGCGGCGACTGCGCGGCACACCCCTCTTGACACGAAGGCCTCCCGCCTCCATGGTTAGCTACAATACCAACCAACCACCTAACCCAGCACCGAAGGAGCCCGCGTGGACGACTCCCGCCCGCTCTTCCTGCAGATCGCCGAGCAGATCGAGAACGACATCATCGACGGCGCGCTGCCGGAGGAGTCGCAGGTCCCGTCGACCAACGAGTTCGCCGCGTTCCACCGCATCAATCCGGCCACCGCCGGCAAGGGCGTGAACCTGCTCGTCGACGACGGGGTGCTCTACAAGAAGAGGGGGATCGGCATGTTCGTCGCCGAGGGGGCGCGCGACCGGCTGGTCGAGAAGCGCCGCACGCAGTTCCGCGACCAGTTCGTCGCTCCGCTGCTCGCCGAGGCCGCCAAGCTCGGCCTCAGCACCGAGCAGCTCGCCGACATGATCACAGAAGGGGGATCGCGATGAGCGCGGTCATCGAGGTCCACGACCTCACCAAGCACTACGGACGCATGCGCGCCGTCGACGGCATCGGCTTCGCGCTGGAGGAGAACCGCATCCACGGCCTCCTCGGCCGCAACGGCGCGGGCAAGACGACGCTGATGTCGCTGCTCACCGGCCAGGAGTTCGCCAGTTCGGGCGAGATCCGCGTCTTCGGGCAGTCGCCTGTGGAGAACGCCGCCGTCCTCTCCCGCACCTGCTTCATCAAGGAGAGCCAGAAGTACCCGGACGACTTCAAGGTGAAGCACGTCCTGCGCAGCGCTCCCTGGTTCTTCGACGGCTGGGACGAGGCGTTCGCCCGCGAGCTCGTCGAGGACTTCCGCCTCCCGGTCGACCGCAAGATCAAGAAGCTCTCCCGCGGACAGCTCTCGGCGATCGGAGTGATCGTCGGTCTCGCCTCCCGCGCCCCGCTCACGTTCTTCGACGAGCCGTACCTGGGGCTGGACGCCGTCGCCCGGCAGCTGTTCTACGACCGCCTCCTCCAGGACTTCGCCGAGCACCCGCGCACGGTCGTCCTCTCCACCCACCTCATCGACGAGGTCAGCAGCCTGCTCGAGCACGTCCTCGTCATCGATCAGGGCCGCCTCGTCGTCGACAGTGACGCGGAGGAGCTGCGGGGTGCTGCGGCAACGGTCATCGGACCCCGGCAGGCCGTCGAGTCGTTCACCGCCGGCCGCGAGGTCATCGCCCGCTCCGCTCTCGGCAGCCGCGCCTCTGCCACGCTCCCCCGCCTCGACGACGCCGGCCGCGCCTCCGCCGCCCGCCACGGGCTCGAGCTCGAGTCCGTCCCCCTCCAGCAGCTCGTCGTCCAGCTCACCACCGGGAAGGCCTCGGAATGACCGCCCTCACCGGCGCCCACACGCGCCACGACACCGCCGTCGGCCGCCTCGGCAGCATCGTCCGCCTGCACTTCGCGAACCCCGCCACGATCCTCTACACGCCGCTGATCATCACGGCCGTCATCCTGGCGGGCAACCTGGTCGTCTGGTGGCTGATCCTCCGCGGGCTCGACTCCGGCGAGCGCCTCGAGGCGCAGGAGGGGATGGCCTACTCCGGCGCGTCCTTCTTCCTCTTCGTCTACATGATGGTCGTGGCCGTCCAGTCGGTGAACGTCACCTTCGGCCTCGCCCTCGGCTACGGTGCCACCCGCCGCGACTTCTCCCTCGGCACGGCCCTCACCTTCGTCGCCCTCTCGGTCTTCTACACCGGCGTCTTCGTGGTCCTCGGGATCGTGGAGCGCGCGACCGACGGCTGGGGCTTCGGCGGCAGCTTCTTCCGCTCGATCTACTTCGGCGGGGACTCCGTGGGCGAGCAGGCCGTCGCGGTGCTCTGCGCCCTGCTCTTCTTCTTCTTCATCGGAGCGGCGACGGCGGCGGTCTACGTGCGCTGGCGCCAGCGCGGGATGCTGCTCTTCTTCGGGATCCTCGGCGCCCTCCTGCTGGCCGTGATCACCCTCCTCACCCTCACCGAGAACTGGCCCGCCGTCGGCTCCTTCTTCGGCAGCGTCGGATACGCGGGCGGCTACGCCCTCTCGCTCATCCCGACCGCGATCGCCGGAGTCGCGGGCTGGGCGATCCTCCGCCGCGCCACCCCGCGCAGCAGCTGACACCACCGCCACCGATCCGAGAGGACCGACCATGACCGCCCCCGCCCGCCGCTCCGCCTCCCCGCGGAGGATCCTCTCCGTCCTGAGGCTCCACCTCGCCCACCCCGGGACGGTCCTCGGCTGGCCGCTGCTCGTCCTGCTCGCCGTCCTCGCCGGCAACCTCGTGATCTGGTGGCTCGTCCTCCGCGGGATCGGGGCCGAGCGGGGCGGCGGCGACTCGGGCATCCTGCTCGTGGGGCCGGGGATGCTGATCGTCGTCTTCCTCTTCATCGGCTCCATCCAGGCCACGACCGCCACCTTCGGGCTGGCGCTGAGCTACGGAGCGACCCGGCGCGACCACGTCCTCGGCAGCGCCCTCGCCTTCGCGGCACTGTCCGTGCTCTGGTCCGCGATCGTCGTGGCCCTCGGGGTGCTCGAGGAGGCGACCGGGGGCTGGTGGCTGGGTGGCGCGCTCTTCCTCGCCTCCCCCCTCGACGGTCCGTGGCACGAGCGCTTCGTCGTCCTGCTCTGCTCGCTCCTCGCCGCCTTCGCCCTCGGGGGAGCAGCGGGAGCGGTCTTCCTCCGCTGGCGGGAGCGCGGAGTGACGGCCTTCCTCCTCGCCCTCGGAGCGGCGGCACTCGCGGTGGTCGTCGTCGTCGCTCTCGCCGGGGGCCGGCCGGTCGTGGCGGACGTCCTCGAGAGCGCGGGCACCGCCGGAGCCGCCGCTCTGCTCCTCGTCCCCGCCGCGCTCCTGACGGCGGTCGGGTCGCTGGTCCTCCGCCGGGCGACGCCGCGCGCCTGACCCCCTCCGGAGCCGGGCTTGCAAGGCCCTTCCGCCCCGGGCGTCCGGATGCCAGCGTGGGCACATGGCCGACTCCCCCGCTCCGTCCCTCCTGCCCGTCCCCGAGCACAGCTGGATCGCCCGACCCGCCGACGCCGAGCTGACGCAGGACACTCTCGACACCGTCGACGCCTGGTGGCGCGCCGCGAACTACCTCGCGGTCGGGCAGATCTACCTGCTCGCGAACCCGCTCCTGAAGACCCCGCTGAGCCGGGAGGACATCAAGCCCCGCCTGCTCGGCCACTGGGGCACCACCCCCGGCCTCAACCTGATCTACGCGCACCTGAACCGCGCGATCCGCGAGCGCCGCCAGCCGACCCTCTACATCACCGGTCCCGGCCACGGCGGACCGGGCATGGTCGCCAACGCCTACCTCGACGGCACCTACAGCGAGATCTACTCCCACATCGACGAGTCGGAGGAGGGGCTGCGCCGCCTCTTCCGCCAGTTCAGCTTCCCCGGGGGCATCCCCAGCCACGCCGCCCCCGAGACTCCGGGCAGCATCCACGAGGGCGGAGAGCTCGGCTACGCGCTGAGCCACGCGTACGGAGCGGCCTTCGACAACCCGGACCTCCTGGTCGCGGCGGTCGTCGGCGACGGCGAGGCTGAGACCGGCCCGCTCGCCACCAGCTGGCACTCCAACAAGTTCGTGAACCCGCTCACCGACGGCGTCGTCCTGCCGATCCTGCACCTCAACGGCTGGAAGATCGCGAACCCGACCGTCCTCGCCCGCATCCCGCAGGAGGAGCTCGACAGCCTCCTCCGCGGGTACGGCCACGAGCCGTTCCTCGTCGAGGGCGGCTTCGACGGCGAGGACCCGATGCGCGTGCACGAGCGGTTCGCCGACGTCCTGGACACGGTGCTCGACCGCATCGCGGCGATCAAGGAGCGCGCCGCCGCCGGCGACCTCTCACGCCCGGCCTGGCCGATGATCGTGCTGAAGACCCCGAAGGGCTGGACCTGTCCGACCGAGATCGACGGCGTCCAGGTGGAGGGCACCTACCGCTCGCACCAGGTCCCGCTGCCCAACGCGCGCGACACGGAGGCGCACACCCGGCTCCTCGAGGACTGGCTCCGCTCCTACCGGCCCGAGGAGCTCTTCACCGAGGAGGGCGGCGTGGTCGACCGCGTCCGCTCGCTGGCCCCCGAGGGCGAGCTGCGGATGAGCGCGACCCCGCACGCGAACGGCGGGCTGCTGCGGCAGACCCTCGACCTGCCCGACTTCCGCCGCTACGAGGTCGTCGTGGAGCAGCCGGGTGGCACCGTCGCGGAGGCGACGAAGGTGCTCGGCGAATGGCTCGCCGACGTCATCCGCGCCAACCCGACCAACTTCCGCCTCTTCGGGCCGGACGAGGTCGCGAGCAACCGGCTGCAGTCCGTCTACGCCGCCACCGACAAGCAGTGGGACGCCGAGCTCAGCCCCCTCGACGACCACCTGGCCCGCGCCGGGCGGGTCATGGAGGTGCTCTCGGAGCACCAGTGCCAGGGCTGGCTGGAGGGCTACCTGCTCACCGGCCGCCACGGGCTCTTCACCTGCTACGAGGCGTTCATCCACATCATCGACTCGATGTTCAACCAGCACGCGAAGTGGCTGGACGGCACCCGCGACATCGAGTGGCGCCGCCCGATCGCGAGCCTCAACTACCTGCTCTCGAGCCACGTCTGGCGCCAGGACCACAACGGCTTCAGCCACCAGGACCCGGGCTTCATCGACCACGTCGTCAACAAGAAGCCCGAGGTCGTGCGCGTCTACCTGCCCTTCGACGCGAACACGCTCCTCTCGACCTACGACCACTGCCTCCGGAGCGTGGACTACGTCAACGTGGTCGTCGCCGGCAAGCAGCCCTCGCCCCAGTGGCTCACGATGGCGGAGGCGGTCGCGCACTGCACGCGGGGCCTCGGCATCCTGGAGTGGGCGAGCAGCGAGCGGCAGGGCGAGTCCCCGGACGTCGTGCTCGCCTGCGCGGGCGACGTGCCGACCCTCGAGACCCTCGCGGCGGTGAGCATCCTCCGCGAGACGCTGCCGGACCTCGCGATCCGCACGGTCAACGTGGTCGATCTGATGCGCCTGATGTCGGAGTCGGAGCACCCGCACGGCCTCTCCGACCGCGAGTTCGACGCCATCTTCACTCCCGACCGCCCGATCGTGTTCGCCTACCACGGCTATCCGTGGCTCATCCACCGCCTGACCTACAAGCGGACCGGCCACGGCAACCTGCACGTGCGCGGGTACAAGGAGAACGGCACCACCACCACTCCCTTCGACATGGTGATGCTCAACGACCTCGACCGCTACTCGCTGGTGATCGACGTCATCGACCGGACCCCCGGCCTCGGCGCCCGCGCCGCCGGTCTCCGCCAGGAGATGCAGGACGCCCGCATCCGCGCCCGCGCCTACACCCGCGAGCACGGCGAGGACATCCCCGAGGTCGCGAACTGGACCTGGGCCGGCGAGCGCTCCGGCAACGCCAGCGCCAACACCGGCAACGACAACGAATGACGCGGCGCGAGGGACGACCTCAGCGGCGTTGTCGTCAGGCGCGATACCTCCGGTATCGCTTCCTCCTCCGCCTTGCCGAGCCCGCCCCTCGCACCGCGTCCACTCGAACGGCGGAACGTCGTCATCGGATATCCGCGGGGGCGATGCCGACTCCGCAGCGTCAGGCTGCGGGAGCCAGGTAGTCGTCCCAGTCGGGCTGCGTCCGCTCCGCGCCGCGCACGAGCCAGGAGCCGGCGCGCGGCATCCGGGGGACGGTGCGCAGACGCCATCCCATCTCGTGCGGGGTGCGGTCGCTCTTGACGTTGTTGCAGCGCTGGCAGCAGGCGACGAGGTTCTCCCACGTGTCCCGGCCCCCGCGCGACTTGGGCTGGATGTGGTCGATCGTCGCCGCGTGCTGACCGCAGTAGCCGCAGCGGTGGTTGTCCCGGCGGAGCACGCCCCGGCGCGACACCGGCACGCTCCGGCCGCTCGGGATGCGCACGTACCGGGTCAGCACGATCACCGAGGGCCGCACGTGGTCGCCGTGCGCGCTGTGCACCGGATTGCCCTCGTCCGCGGCGATCACGGTCGCCTTCTCCGTCATCAGCAGGACCAGGGCCCGCTTGAACGACACCACCGCGAGCGGCTCGTAGCCGGCGTTGAGAACCAGAGTGCGCATCAGTGACCTCCGTGCTGTCGCACGCCGTCACGCGAAGGCGCCGCGACCACGAGCAAGGGCGCCGTCGTGATGACGGCGCCCTGCGAGGCCGCGGCGGAGTGCCGCGCGATGACGTGGAGTCGTATCCGCGTGTCGGAGGAGTGCACCGCCGCGGTGAGGACCCGCGCGCGTATCGAATCGGCCGGCCGCACGCGCGAGCGCAGCCCCACGCTGTGGCGCCCGCTCCGCTCGGCCATCCCGGCACTCCGTCCCTCGACGAATCGATCCGCTCGCCACGCGAGCGGACTGGGGTTCAGGTTAACCCTTCACGCCCGGAACACCAGGGGTCGGTCCGGATTCGTCACGCGGCGTTCACACGGCGGGACGACGAGAGCCCGCGCCCTCCAGGAGGGGACGGGCTCTCGAGCGGATCGACCGGATCAGCCGTTGATGCGCACGATCCGGTAGTCGGAGGTCCACAGCGGCTGCACGCGGACGCTCGCGCCCTCGTAGGGTGCGTGCAGGATGTTGCCGTTGCCGGCGTAGAAGCCGTCGTGGCCGTCCATGATGACGAGGTCGCCGGGCTGCGCGTCGGCGAGCGAGACGGAGGTGCCCATGGCGCCCTGGCCCGCGGCCGAGTGCGGCATCGAGATGCCGTACTGGGCGAAGACGTACATCACGAAGCCGGAGCAGTCGAAGCCGCTCGGGTCGGCTCCACCGAAGACGTAGGGCACGCCCTGGTACTGCATCGCTGTGTCGAACACCGCCGAGAGGCTGTAGCTGGTGGTCGGGGCGGCGGCCGCGATCTCGCTGGCCGAGGCGCCGGAGTAGGAGTTGAACTCCTCGGCGGTCTCGGCGCGCGCCTCCGCGACGTCGCTCGTGTCGACGACGGGCTCGGCCACCACGACGGGCTCGGGCTCGGGTGCGGGCGGCGGGGGGGCCGCCTCGGCCGAGAAGCCGTCGCGGGCGATCGCGGCCTGCACCACTCCGCCGTCGACGGCGACGGTCTGCGCGGAGCCCTGGCGGAGGAGGTCGGCTCGCGATGCCGCGAACAGGCCGTCGTCCTGGCTGCCCGGAGTGAAGGCGTAGGCGGGGAGCGCCATCGTCGCGACCAGCGCGCCGGCGAAGCCGACCATCGCGACCTTGCCGACGACACGGCCTCGGCGCTTGCGCGGGGTCCCGGCCGGCGACGGCACGAAGTCGGTGATGTCCGCGCGGCGGGCAGGAGCTGCGGGAACGGCGCGACGGGAGACGGGTGCGTCCCCGTGGATCCGGGCGCGGATGACCGGGGGCCGGTTCTCGAAGGTCGCGTCGCCGGAGCGGTCGGGGTGGTTGGAGCGGAACCGGTCGGGTGAGCCGGCGTCCTCGTTCGGGGTGAGGGGGTTCTGGGGCAAGGGGGAGATCCTCCGACGTCCCCTCAGCCCAGGCAGCTGTCCCGTCTCATGCACGAAGCATCGGTGTGCACAGGATCCGAGACGGGTGTGGGGGCGTCGGATCCCGCGCCCTGGGACCGAGGCTCGGCCGCAGGGCTCCACAGAGCGTAAGCGACCGTTACCGATTTGTCACCTTCTCGGCGGGAAGAGACCGCTCTCCCGTTCGCCTCCGGTCACCGGATGCGGTAAGGGCCCGTACGGGCCGCTCCCAGGGAGACGCGGGTCAGACGACGAGGAAGATGTGCGCCGCGACCTCGTTCGGCAGCTCGATGCCCGCCTCGGCGCCGTCGATGCGAGCGAGCACGTAGCCGTTGAGGGCCGAGAACTCGCCCTCGGCACCGGGGACGACGCCGGCCTGCTTGAGCTGGAGAAGGAGCTCCGGATCGACCTGCGCCGGCTCGCCGAGGCGCCGGACGACGCCGCGGCGGGGCTCGCTCGACCCCGCGACGAAGCGCGGCAGGCTGATGACGCCGTCGGCGAAGCGGGAGGCGGGGGTGTCGCCGAGCTCGTCCAGGCCCGGGATCGGATTGCCGTAGGGTGACTCGGTCGGGTGGTCGAGCATCTCGAGGAGGCGGCGCTCGACCTGCTCGCTCATCACGTGCTCCCAGCGGCAGGCCTCCTCGTGCACGAACTCCCAGTCGAGCTTGATGACGTCGTGGAGGAGCCGCTCGGCGAGGCGGTGCTTGCGCATGACGTGGATCGCCTTGCGGCGGCCGTCGGAGGTGAGCTCGAGGTGGCGGTCGCCCGAGACGACGACGAGGCCGTCGCGCTCCATGCGACCGACGGTCTGCGACACGGTCGGCCCGGAGTGGCTGAGCCGCTCCGAGATGCGCGCGCGCAGCGGGATGATGTTCTCCTCCTCGAGCTCGAGGATGGTGCGCAGGTACATCTCGGTGGTGTCGATCAGATCCGTCATCTCAGCCTTCCCGTCTCGGCGCGCTCCACCCTAGTGGTCGCCACGACGCAGCATCGGCGCTGCGGCGCGACGCAGGCCTCCGTCGCTCGGAGGAGGGGTGCGGGCCGGGAACCCTAGTATTAACGCATGCCGGACCTCACCATTCCTCGCGAGCTGCTCCCCCACGACGGACGGTTCGGCTGCGGCCCGTCCAAGGTGCGGCACGACCAGCTCGCCCATCTCGCGACGCAGGGCGCGCACCTCCTCGGGACCTCGCACCGCCAGGCGCCCGTCAAGGACCTCGTCGGGCGCGTGCGCGAGCACCTCGCCACGCTGTTCCGCATCCCCGACGGCTACGAGGTCCTGCTGGGCAACGGCGGCTCGACCGCCTTCTGGGACGCCGCCGCCTTCTCCCTCATCGAGCGCCGCGCCGAGAACCTCACGTTCGGCGAGTTCGGCCAGAAGTTCGCGGCCGCCGCCTCCGCGCCGTTCCTCGAGCCGGCCCACGTCGTCTCCGCCCCCGCGGGGTCCCGGAGCGAGGTCGAGATCGTCGAGGGGATCGACGTGTACGCGTGGCCCCACAACGAGACGAGCACCGGAGTGATGGCCCCGGTCCGCCGGGTCCGCGGCGACGAGGGCGCGCTCACCGTCATCGACGCCACCAGCGCGGCGGGCGGCATCGACGTCGACATCGCCGAGGCCGACGTCTACTACTTCGCCCCGCAGAAGAACTTCGCCTCCGACGGCGGACTCTGGTTCGGTCTCTTCTCCCCCGCCGCCATCGAGCGGATCGAGCGCATCGCGGCGAGCGGCCGCTACATCCCCGAGTTCCTGAGCCTCAAGAACGCCGTCGACAACTCGCGCCTGAACCAGACGCTGAACACTCCGGCGCTCTCGACCCTCCTGCTGATGGAGTCGCAGCTCGAGTGGATGAACGCCTCGGGCGGCCTGGCCTGGGCGTCGGCGCGCACGGCCGAGTCCTCCTCCGCGATCTACGACTGGGCCGAGGCCTCGAGCCTCGCCACCCCGTTCGTCGAGGTGCCCGAGCACCGCTCCCAGGTCGTCGCGACCGTCGACTTCGACGCCTCCGTCGATGCCGCTCTCGTCGCGAAGATCCTCCGCGCGAACGGGATCGTCGACACGGAGCCGTACCGCAAGCTCGGCCGCAACCAGCTGCGCGTGGCGACGTTCGTCGCGATCGAGCCGGACGACGTCCGCTCGCTGCTCGGCTGCATCGACCACGTCCTCGAGCGCCTGGCGGTCTGAGGCACGCCATGCGGCTGTGGTTGCGCGAGGAGGAGCGGCGGCCCGCGCCGCCGCCCTACGCGAGCGACGACGCGACGGCTCTGCTGGTCGGGTGCGTCGTCTGGGCGGTCGCGCTCGTGGCCGTGCTCGTGGCGACGGCCGTCGGAGCCGTCATCGAGCCGGTCGTCCTGTCGACCGTCGTGATCGGACTGGTCCTCGGCACGATCGGGCTGTTCTACAGCCGCAACCGCCGCTAGACCGCGTCGGTCTCCATCCGGAGTCCGGTGCCGTCGGCCTCGGGCTCGAGACGGACGGCAGGCCGGTGAACTCGCCGAGGCGCTCGACGTGGGTGCCGCCGCACGCGATCGCGGCGTCCCCCGCGGGGAGGGTGCAGCGCCATGTCCGCCGCGTGCCGAGGAGGTCGTCGTCGCGCTCGATGCGCACCTCCGCGTCCGAGGCGATCCACTCGGCGAGGAGGGCGTTCACCCGCTCCTGCACCTCGAGGATCTCCGCCAGCAGGCGGGCGGTGTCCATCCCGCTGCGTCGGAGGGACTTGCCGAGGCGGTAGACGTCGGTGGAGCCGGACTCGCGGATCCGCGAGGTCTGGATCGCCGCCTGGTCGAAGTCCGGGTTGTCCAGGGCGTCGGTGCGCGCCGGCTTCGACCAGAACGAGGCCAGAGCGGCGTTGAGGGCGAGGGAGGCGAGGTGGCAGGCGGTGTGCCCGCGGGAGAGCTCGTGCCGGTGGTCCGCGTCGACCTCGATGTCGACCTCGTCGTCCACGTGCAGTGAGGAGGCGTCGTCGACGATGTGGACGACGACGAAGCTCCACTCCGGAGTGCCGAGCCGCGCCGGGAGCCGCTCGCCGACGTGCAGCTCGCCGCCCTGCCACGCCCCGATGCGGCAGTCGATGAGGGGATGCCGCTCCCCCGCCACGACCAGCGCGCCGCGGTCGGGCCCCTGGTCGGGCCAGGTCGGGTCGACGGGGTGAGCGGCGGTCGCATCGAGGACGACCGCCCAGCGGCCGTTTTGCAGCCGGCCCACGTGCTGCACGCGCCCGGAGGAGCGCACGGCGCCGCCGGGATAGGCGATGCAGGTGTCGGAGTCGATGCTCATCGGGCGGCGCCGGACCGGATCAGCGGCGACGGCGACGGCGACGGGTCGTCGGGGCGGGAGCGGGCTCGGGCTCGACGTCGTCGGAGTCCTCGTCGTCGGAGTCGTCGTCCGGGTCGTCGGAGTCGTCCTCGTCCGAGTCCTCGTCGTCCGAGTCGTCGTCGTCGGAATCGTCCTCCGAGTCGTCGTCGTCCTCCGAGTCGTCGTCGTCGCCCGCGTCCTCGTCGGAGTCGTCGTCCGACTCGTCGTCGAGGTCGTCTTCCTCGGCGTCCTCGAGCTCGTCGTCGTCCGCGTCCTCGACCTCCTCGCCGAGCGCGTCCTGCGCGGTCTGGTAGTCGGCCAGACGCACGGACCACGGCACCCAGTCCGGAGCGAGGACCGCGCCCTCGCCCGGCAGCAGCTCGACCTCCAGGACGTTCACGTCCTCGGTCTCGTCGATCCGGGACAGCGTCGCCGTCCACAGCCAACCCGGGTACCCGCGCATGAGGTTCGCGAACTGCAGCGACACGACGTGCTCGCCCTGCGCCAGAGTCGTGACCAGCTCGCCGATCGTCCCCTCGGGGGCGATCTCGGCGAGCGCGGCGCGAGCGACATCGAGAGACCCCGCGAGCACGGCGTCCGCCTCGTAGACGGGCCCGGGAGCCTCGTCCGCGGCGGCCTCGTCCGCCTCCCCCGGGGAAGCGTCGTCGTCGGCCTCGGAACGGTCGTCGGCGACGGGGGCGGAATCCTCAGCAGAAGTCGCATCCTCAGCAGGAGCCCCGTCCTCAGCAGGAGCCGCATCCTCAGCAGGAGCCGCATCCTCAGCAGGAGCCGCATCCTCAGCAGGAGCCGCATCCTCAGCAGGAGCCGCATCCTCAGCAGGAGTCAAGTCGTCAGCAGGAGTCAAGTCGTCAGCAGGAGCCATGTCCTGAGCAGGAGCCGAGTCCTCAGATGTTCCCGCGTCGTCAGCAGGAACCGCATCGTCAGCAGTGGCCGCGTCCTCAGCAGGAGCCGGCACTGCACCAGAAGCCGTGCCCGAGCCGGAGACTCCCGCCTCCGCGGCGACGTCGTCGGCCGGAAGAGTCTCCTCCGCAGAGGCGGAGTCCTCGGCAGAAGCCTCGGCCACCGGGAGGGCCGCGTCGCTCTCACCCTCGCCGGAGGGCGCCTCGTCGACAGGAGCCGCCTGGTCAGCGTCGATATCCTCGTCGGCTCCGCGCGCGTCCTCAGCGGAGGAGTCAGAATCGGCGGGAATCGCGTCCGGCTCGGCGCCGGAGTCACCCTCTTCCGAGGACTGCTCCACGCGAGCGTCCTCCGTGGTCGGAGCGGCGACGGTCTCCTCGACCGGGCCCTGCTCGTCGGTCGTGCCGTCGGCGTCAGGCATCCAGCTCGTCCGCAACCCGGCGCAGGAGCGCCGCGATCGTGCGCCCGTGCGCCTTGTCGGGGTAGCGGCCGCGCTTGAGCCCCGCGCCGATCCCGTCGAGCAGCTTGACCGTGTCCTCCACGATCACGGACATGTCGTCCGCGGACTTCCGGTTGAGCTTCACCAGGCTCGGCGGGGCGTCGAGGACGCGCGCCGAGAGCGCCTGCGCCCCGCGCTTGCCGTCGGCGATGCCGAACTCGAGGCGGGTGCCGGCCTTGACCGCGGTCCCGGAGGGCAGCGCGGAAGCGTGCAGGAAGACCTCCTGGCCGTCATCAGTGCTGATGAAGCCGAAGCCCTTCTCCTCGTCGTAGAACTTGACCTTGCCGGTAGGCATGCAGACCCCTCCTGGAAATGAAGCAGCCATCAGTTTAGTCGACCGGGGCCGCCCTATCCTTGACGGGTGAAGCCACAGGAGCCGGCGGGCGTCGGACGCGCGGAGCGCACGCTCGCCTACATGTTCATCGCGATCATCGTCGTGACGGTCCTCGCGTTCCTCGCGATCCTTGTTGCCTTGGTGCTCGGGGTACAGAAGATCGGCCCGTTCTGGCAGTTCGTCTTCGCCGTGCCGCTGGTGGGCCTGCCCATCGCGTTCCTCATGATGATCGCGATGCTCATCGTGGGGGTCCGGCGCCGCCGCGCGCAGTCCTGATCGGACGCGCTCTCCTCCTGCCGCACCGCCTCCGATCCGGCGTTCCCCGCCGCCGAGCCGGCACCGAGCGCCCGGACAACCGACTCCCAGACTCCGTACAGCCGACGGCCAGATACTGTCCTGCATGGACGGACCCCGCATTCTCATCGTCGACGACGAGCCCAACATCAGAGACCTGCTCACCACGAGCCTCCGCTTCGCCGGCTTCGCCGTGCGTGCGGTCGGCAACGGGGCCCAGGCCATCTCGGCGGTCCTCGAGGAGGAGCCGGACCTGATCATCCTCGACGTGATGCTCCCGGACATGAACGGATTCGGTGTGACCAAGCGCCTCCGCTCGGCCGGGTACACCTCCCCCATCCTCTTCCTCACGGCGAAGGACGACACCGAGGACAAGATCACGGGCCTCACCGTCGGCGGTGACGACTACGTCACGAAGCCGTTCAGCCTCGACGAGATCGTCGCGCGCATCAAGGCGATCCTCCGCCGCACCATGCACGCCGAGGAGGACGCGGTCATCCGGGCCGGCGAGCTGACGATGGACCAGGACACGCACGAGGTCCTCGTCGGCGACGAGCCGGTGGAGCTCAGCCCCACCGAGTTCAAGCTGCTCCGCTACCTGATGCTCAACCCGAACCGGGTGCTCAGCAAGGCGCAGATCCTCGACCACGTGTGGGAGTACGACTTCAACGGCGATGCGGGCATCGTCGAGTCCTACATCTCGTACCTGCGACGTAAGCTCGACACGCATTCGGAGGAATCGCTCATCCAGACCAAGCGAGGATTCGGATACATGCTGAAGGTCGCGAAGGCCTAGCCTCCGCCACCTCGGCGCCACCTCCCGCCGGAGGCGCGGCGCCCGCCGATCCCGAGGGAGTTCCACCGCCATGCACCAGGGTCTGGCCGAGCGGTGGAACTCCATCTCGTTGCGCACCAAGATCACCGCGGTCACGGTCCTCCTGCTCACGCTGGGACTCCTCGTCTCCGGGATCGGGACGATGACGATGCTGAAGCCGCAGCTCGTCGCCCAGCTCGACGCACAGCTGGCCGACCAGGTCCAGCGGACGGCGAGCGACCTCTCCGTCAACGACTTGGCCGCGATCGACGAGTCCAAGGCCGATTTCGGCGCCGTCTACGACCAGTACGGCACGCTCGACAACACGAACGCGTCCGGCGCGGCCGACCCCGCCTTCCCGCAGACCTTCACCCTCGAGCAGGCGCTGCAGGGCGGCGACAAGCCGATGGAGATCTGGAGCTCCAACGGCAAGGTCGAGTACCACGTGATGTCGACGGTGTTCACGAGGGGCACCGAGTACCAGACGCTCCTGCTCGCGGTGTCGACCCGCAGCGTCGACGTCATCATGACGACGTACCTCACGATCTTCCTCGGCTTCGGAGTCGCGATCGTCGTGATCGGCGCACTCCTCACCCGCCTGCTGGTCACCACCACCTTCGCCCCGCTGCGCGAGGTCGAGCAGACCGCCGCCGCCATCGCCGACGGCGACTTCAGCCAGCGCCTGGACGGCACGACACCCAACACCGAGGTCGGACGCCTCAACCGCTCCCTGAACGCGATGCTCGGGCGGATCGACTCCGCCTTCCGCGACCGCGCCCGCACGATCGACCAGATGCGCCGCTTCGTCGGCGACGCCAGCCACGAGCTGCGCACCCCGCTGGTCTCCGTCCGCGGCTACGCCGAGCTGTACCGGATGGGCGCTCTGCAGACGCCCGAGGCCGTCGGCCAGGCGATGGAGCGCATCGAGAAGGAGGCGATCCGGATGGGCGGCCTGGTCGAGGACCTCCTCGAGCTCGCCCGCCTCGACGAGACGAAGCCTCTCGCACTCGCGCCCGTCGATCTGATGCCGCTCGCCCGCGACGCCGCGATGGACGCGATGGCCTCCTGGCCCGACCGCGACTTCGGCGTCGAGACCCGTGACGACACCCCCGTGGAGACGCCCGCGCTCGAGCCCGACGAGGCCGGCGCCTCCGCCACTCAGACCATGGAGCTGACGAACCCCGGGCTCACCGGCCCGATCGCCGCGGCAGGAGCGAGGCTCGCCCGATTCCGCCGGCGTCCGCGCCGGGTCAACGCCGAGGAGATCGCCGCCGGCACCGCCACCGCCCCCGAGGAGCCGGGCGTGCCCGCGATGGTGATGGCGGAGGAGAACAAGATCCGCCAGGTCCTGACGAACCTGATCGGCAACGCCGTCCGCTACACGCCCGAGGACACTCCGATCGAGATCGGCGTCGCCGTCGACCGCTCCCGCCGCCTCGCCCTGCTGGAGGTCATCGACCACGGCGAGGGCATCCCGCCGCAGATCCGCGAGAAGATCTTCCAGCGCTTCTGGCGCGCGGACACGTCGCGGACCCGCGAGACCGGCGGCAGCGGCCTCGGACTGGCGATCGTGTCCTCGATCGTCGCCGCGCACAAGGGCCGCGTGGACGTCGTCGAGACGCCGGGCGGAGGCGCGACCTTCCGCGTCGCGCTGCCGCTGCTCACGGTCGGCCAGAACGGCGAGACCTCCCCCGCCTCGGTCTGATCCGCACCGCGGTCCGTCCTTCCTCGGGGGCCCCTTCGGTCCGAGCTCTCCCGTCGACGTCCGCGAGCGGCACAGATCGATCCGCCCGAGCGACCGTGACCTCGCCCACCCGGCCCGCACGGCCGCGCACGGCCGCGCACGGCCGCGCACGGCTCACTCTCTCCTCTTGGGGACCAACGGGCGGCGAGCCCGCCCGGACCGCTGGAGATGACACCCGACGCTCGACGGATGCCGCGTCGCCGGCTCTTGCAGAGTCGCCGTCCGCATCCGTTCGGCCGACGACATCTCCGCCCCGACCCCGTACGTCGCGACCCGCACCGGCGCACCCCACGCGCTTCTGGTGCCGGTGTCCGCTGAGGAGACCGAGGCGGCGCGGAGTGCGGTGCCACCGCAGGAGGACCGCCGTTGTGGTCGCGGAGCGGATTCAGAACCACCTGCCGGTTCGGTCGCCTGCTGCTCGCTCAGATGCCTCCGGAAACGCCGAAGGCGGCTCCCCCGGAGGGGAACCGCCTTCTGCGTGGTGGGGGGACGGACTAGAAGTCCATGCCTCCGGTGGGGTCGCCGCCCGCGGCGACCGGGTTCTTCTCGGGCTTGTCGGCGACGACGGCCTCCGTGGTGAGGAAGAGACCGGCGATCGACGCCGCGTTCTGCAGAGCGGAGCGCGTGACCTTGACCGGGTCGATGATGCCCGCGGCGATGAGGTCGACGTACTCGCCGGTCGCGGCGTTGAGGCCGTGTCCGGTGGGCAGCTCGCGGACCTTCGCAGCGACGACGCCGGGCTCCATGCCCGCGTTGAGGGCGATCTGCTTGAGCGGGGCGTCGATGGCGACCTTGACGATGTTCGCGCCGGTCGCCTCGTCTCCGACGAGCTCGAGCTTCTCGAAGGCGAGCTTGCCGGCCTGGATGAGGGCGACGCCACCACCGGCGACGATGCCCTCCTCGACGGCGGCCTTCGCGTTGCGGACGGCGTCCTCGATGCGGTGCTTGCGCTCCTTGAGCTCGACCTCGGTCGCCGCTCCGGCCTTGATGACCGCGACGCCGCCGGCGAGCTTCGCGAGGCGCTCCTGGAGCTTCTCGCGGTCGTAGTCGCTGTCGGTGTTCTCGATCTCGCCGCGGATCTGCGCGACGCGGCCGGCGATGGCCTCGGCGTCGCCGGCACCCTCGACGATCGTGGTCTCGTCCTTGGTGATGACGACCTTGCGGGCCGAGCCGAGCAGGTCGAGGGTGACGTTCTCGAGCTTGAGGCCGACCTCCTCGGAGATGACCTGGCCGCCGGTGAGGATCGCGATGTCCTGGAGCTGCGCCTTGCGACGGTCGCCGAAGCCGGGGGCCTTGACGGCGACCGACTTGAAGATGCCGCGGATCTTGTTGACGACCAGGGTCGCCAGCGCCTCGCCGTCGACGTCCTCGGCGATGATCAGCAGCTGCTTGCCCGCCTGGATCACCTTGTCGACGACCGGGAGCAGGTCCTTGATGTTCGAGACCTTGGAGTTGACGATGAGGATGTAGGGGTCCTCGAACACCGCCTCCTGACGGTCGGGGTCGGTCACGAAGTACTGCGACAGGTAGCCCTTGTCGAAGCGCATGCCCTCGGTGAGCTCGAGCTCGGTGCCGAAGGTGTTCGACTCCTCGACGGTGACGACGCCCTCCTTGCCGACCTTGTCGATCGCCTCGGCGATGATCGCGCCGATCTCGGGGTCCGCGGCGGAGATGGAGGCGGTCGCCGCGATCTCCTCCTTGGTCTCGATCGCCTTCGCGCCGGCGATGAGCTCGGCGGTGACAGCCTTGACGGCCTTCTCGATGCCCTTCTTGAGGCTGATCGGGTCGGCGCCGGCCGCGACGTTGCGCAGGCCCTCGCGGACGAGCGCCTGAGCGAGGACGGTCGCGGTGGTGGTTCCGTCGCCGGCGACGTCGTCGGTCTTCTTGGCGACCTCCTTGACGAGCTCGGCGCCGATCTTCTCGTACGGCTCGTCGAGCTCGATCTCCTTGGCGATGGAGACGCCGTCGTTCGTGATGGTGGGAGCGCCCCACTTCTTCTCGAGGACGACGTTGCGGCCGCGCGGGCCGAGGGTCACCTTGACCGCGTCGGCCAGAGTGTTGAGTCCACGCTCGAGGCCGCGGCGGGCTTCTTCGTCAAAAGCAATGATCTTGGCCATGTGTGTTTCTCGTCCCTCCCGGACGTCGTGAAATGTCTGTGCTGGCACTCGACCGGAGCGAGTGCCAAGGTCGATTCTGGCACTCGCGGTGGACGAGTGCAAGCGACCGGCACGCGGTCCGACACGAAGGAGCCGCCGCCCGCACGAGGCGGACGACGGCTCCTGGGAGGCTCGGCGGTCAGGCCGGGCGGACCGATTCGGCCTGGGGGCCCTTCGACCCCGTGCCGACCTCGAACGCGACCTGCTGCCCCTCCTCGAGGACCTTGTACCCCGACATGTCGATCGCGGAGTAGTGGACGAAGACGTCCTGTCCGCCGCCGTCGACCGTGATGAAGCCGTAGCCCTTCTCAGCGTTGAACCACTTGACGGTTCCGTTCGCCATCTCTGTACTCCCCAGTGCTGTGATGCCCGCGGCACGAGCGATGTGCTGGTGCCTGGTCAGGAATACTAATCCGGCTGTCGGCCCCGGGAGGGGCTGGAAGGGGCCTCGCGGGGAAGAGTTGCCCGGGATTCAACACGGAGGAAACGTGCCCGTAACAGAGGGCCCCGATCAGCCCTGCTCGGAGGCGTAATCGGCCCCCAGGACCACGACGACGGAGCCCGTCTCGACGAAGTCCTGCGAGAGCAGGACGGTCCCCGTTCCGAGCGAGTCGACGAGACCGAGGGCCGCTCCCTCGAGCGCTGGGTCGGTGTAGTAGACGGTCGTGGCGGCGATGTCCTCGGTGTTCGCGTTCGCGACGGTCGGGACGCTCCATCCGGCCGTCGTCAGGGCGTCGCCGGCGCTGGCGGCGAGTCCGACGGTGGCGGTGCCGTTGAGGACGGCGACGGCGAGATCGGGATCGAGCGTCGCGGCAGCGGTCGGAGTCGCCTCCGCGGTCGCGGTCGGCGGAGTGAAGACGTCCGTGAACTGCACCCGGTCGTCGATGACCAGCAGCCCGATGAAGCCGAGCAGGACGATGACTCCGGTGGCGAGGGCGGCCCAGGCGAGGGCGACGGCGCGGGCGTGAGGGGCCGGCGGCCGGCGGTGGGCGCCGACGCGCGCCTCCGTCGCCGGGACCTCGTCGAAGCGGTCTCTCGGGTGCGTGTTCGACATCGGGGGTACGGCCGGCCTTCCGTTGGTGGACTCGAGCAGCTCGTCTACTCGAGGCGCCCGAGGCGTCGCGAGGCGCGGGCGCCGGCGCGCTGGTCGCGGATGCGCTGCAGCCGCGTGACGAGCATCGGGTCGTGCGCGAGGGCGGCCGGAGAGGCGAGCACCGCGCTGAGCACCTGATAGTAGCGGGCGGCCGACAGTCCGAACTGGGAGCGGATCGCGTCGTCCTTGTCCCCGGAGCGGGCCGTCCACTCGCGCTCGAAGGCGAGCACCCGCAGCTCGCGCTCGGACAGACCGGTGCCCGGTCTCGGGTCCGTCGTCCTGCTCATCCGTCCAGGGTAGGCAGGCCCACGGCCGCCGCCGGGGAGGCGCTCCGAACACCTCGTGACCGTGTCGCGGCATGGAGGCGGGGAGTCTCCTCCACAGCCCGCGGAGGCGGAATGGAGCCGTCGCCCCGGGGGTTGGACCAGGTGGAGGGGCGCGACCGCCCCCGTACACTGACGAGGATTCCGAGGGAGACCCATGTCGTCGTATTCCGTGAACAAGTCCGACGCCGAGTGGCGCGAGGAGCTCGACCGCGACCAGTACGCGGTCCTGCGCGAAGCGGCCACCGAGCGCCCGTGGACCGGCGAGCTGCTCGACGAGCACCGCTCCGGCCTCTACACCTGTGCCGCCTGCAGCGCCGAGCTCTTCAAGAGCGGCACCAAGTTCGACTCCGGCTGCGGCTGGCCGAGCTTCTACGAGTCCGTGAACCCGGACGCGGTCCAGCTGATCGAGGACAGCACCCTCGGCATGGTCCGCACCGAGGTCCGCTGCGCGAACTGCGGATCCCACCTGGGACACGTCTTCCCCGACGGCTTCGGCACGCCCACCGGCGACCGCTACTGCATGAACTCGATCGCCCTGAACTTCCAGGCCGAGGGCGAGTGACCGTGTCCTCCTCCCCCGTGCTCGAGGCCGTCCTCGCGCGCCGATCGCGCTCGAAGGTGACGCCGGAGGCTCCGGGGCACGACGAGATCGCGGCGTTCGTCTCGGCGGCGTCGCGTCTCGCCGATCACAGCTCGCTGCGCCCGTGGCGGGTCATAGCGATCCGCGGCGCCGCCCGCGACCGGGTCGGCCGCAGCTTCGCGGTCGCCTCGGGGGCGAAGAAGGACCCGCGGAAGTACATCGAGAAGACGCACCGCGCCTCCCTGCTGCTGGCCGTCGTGGTCAGCGTCAAGAAGTCGAAGGTGCCGGCCTGGGAGCAGGAGGCCGTCGCCTCGGGCGTCGCCCACCTCCTGAGCCTGCTGCTCGACGAGGCGGGCTGGGGCGTCTTCTGGCGCACCGGCTCCTACACGCGCGACAAGGCCGTGCGGAAGGCGCATCGCCTCGAGAAGGGCGAGGAGCTGCTCGGCTGGCTCTACGTCGGCCGTCCCGACGGGAAGATCGGCGGCCCCAAGCGTCCCGCTCCCGCCGAGCGGCACCTCAGCATCCTCGAGCCGTGAGACGCGGCGGGCCCGGATCCGGCCGGATCCGGGCCCGCGATAGGGTGGCCGGGCGCGCGAGCGCACCTGCCGACGTGGCGCAATTGGTAGCGCACCCGACTTGTAATCGGGCGGTTACGGGTTCAAGTCCCGTCGTCGGCTCAGGAGAGCAGAAGGCCCCGACCGCTGTGTGCGGTCGGGGCCTTCTGCATGCGCGGGGCTCCTGCGCGTCCGGGGCTCAGCCCGCGGCGGCCGGAGTGGGCTCGGAGGAGGCCGGAGCCTCGGTGGAGACCGGGGCGTCGCTGGGAGCGGGGGTCTCGGTCGACGCGGGCGTCTCGGTCGACGCGGGGGCCTCGGTCGAGGCGGGCGTGTCGCTCGGCGCCGGGGTCTCGGAGGAGGTGGGCGCGGGAGTCGCCGACGAGTAGGAGTCGGCGGCGGCCGAGAGCACGAAGGAGCTGAAGGCGTCCGGGTCGGTCAGCGAGCCCGAGTACGCCTCGCCGTTGACCAGGACGGTCGGGGTGCCCGTGACAGCGGGCACGTCCGTGCCGGGCAGCGGACCCGACGTGGCGCGCTCGGTCGCGGCGCGGACCCAGCTCACGAAGCTCTGGTCGTCGATGCAGGTGTTCACGGCCGCCGTGTCCTCGACGCCGGCCTGCGAGGCGTAGTCCTTCAGCTGGTCGTCCGAGAGTCCGTCTGTCCCCTCCGCCGGCTGGTTCGCGAACAGCAGGGAGTTGAAGTCGAAGAACGAGTCGGGCGAGCGGTCCGCGACGCACGCGGCGGCGTTGGCCGAGCGCTCCGAGTACTTGGTGCCGTTCGAGCGAGTCGTGAGGATGGCGATCGGGTGGATCTCGACCGTCGCGGCACCGCTGGTCACCCACTCCTTGATCTGGTCGCCGTTGGTCTTCTCGAACTGGCCGCAGTAGGGGCAGAGGTAGTCGAGGTAGACCCGGATGTCGACCGTGCCGGCCGAGGTGTCGAGCGCGCTGGGGGTGGGCGTCCCGTCGGCGGCGACGGCGCCGCTCGTCTGCGCGACCATGTTCTCGCCGATGACGACACCGTCGCTCGCCATGTTCGCCGGGCCCGGGCCCGCGGGGCGGATGCTCGAGGTGACGGCGAAGACCACGATCACGACGACCGCGATCACGACGGCGGCGAGCCCGCCCTGCAGGGCGAAGCGGCTCACGCGGTCGCGGCGCTTCTGCTGCTCGCGCAGGCGGCGCGCCTTCTCTCGGGCGGCCTCTCGTCGCTGGTTCTTCGAGAGACGGTCGTTGGCTCCGCCGGTGGTCATGACAAGAACGCTCCGAATGAGAGAGGGGGAAGAAGGGGGTCGCCGGGCGCGACTCGCCGGAATCCTACGCGCGAGCCCTGGGAAACCTCCAAACGACGGATACGCGGTGCCCGACCGACGACTGTCGGCCCCGTGGCATACTGTGACGGTTGGTCGGAGTCGCCCACGCGATGATGACCATCACTTCCATTCACTCGGATCGTCCGGCACGTACCTGCCGGTGAAGGAGCAAGAACAATGGCGTCCGTAACTTTCGACCACGCGTCCCGCGTCTACCCCGGGGCCACTCGCGCCTCCGTCGACAAGCTCAACCTCGAGGTGGGCGACGGCGAGTTCCTCGTCCTCGTCGGCCCCTCCGGCTGCGGCAAGTCCACCTCCCTGCGCATGCTCGCCGGCCTCGAAGAGGTCAACGAGGGCCGCATCCTCATCGGCGACCGCAACGTCACGGACGTTCCGCCGAAGGACCGCGACATCGCGATGGTCTTCCAGAACTACGCGCTGTACCCGCACATGTCGGTCGCCGAGAACATGGGCTTCGCGCTCAAGATCGCCGGCGTCAACAAGGACGAGCGCGCCGCGCGGGTCCTCGAGGCCGCGAAGATGCTCGACCTCGAGCCCTACCTGAACCGCAAGCCGAAGGCGCTCTCCGGTGGCCAGCGCCAGCGCGTCGCGATGGGCCGCGCCATCGTCCGCAAGCCCCAGGTGTTCCTCATGGACGAGCCGCTGTCGAACCTCGACGCCAAGCTCCGCGTGTCCACCCGCACCCAGATCGGCACGCTCCAGCGTCGCCTGGGCATCACCACGGTCTACGTCACCCACGACCAGACCGAGGCGCTCACCATGGGCGACCGCATCGCGGTCCTCAAGGACGGCCTCCTCCAGCAGGTCGGCTCGCCCCGCGACCTGTACGAGAACCCGAACAACGTCTTCGTGGCCGGCTTCATCGGCTCGCCCGCGATGAACCTGTTCCACGCGGACGTCACCGACGGCGGCGTCAAGTTCGGCGACACCGTCCTCCCGATCGCCCGCGAGGCGCTCGCGAAGACGAGCCAGAAGGTCGTCACGCTCGGCGTGCGACCCGAGGACGTCACCGTCTCGACCCAGCCCGGCGGACTGCCGATCGAGGTCGACCTCATCGAGGAGCTCGGCTCGGACGGCTACCTCTACGGCCACACCGAGGTCGAGGGCCGCCGCACCGACATCGTCGCGCGCGTCGACGGCCGCGTGCACCCGACCGCGGGCGACCGCGTATACGTGACCGCGAACCACCGCGTGCACATCTTCGACGCGGAGTCGGGCGAGCGCCTCTCCTGAGCATCCTCCTGCACCGCACGCTGCCGCCGTCCCCTCCAGGGCGGCGGCAGCGTCGTCTGCGGCTCCCCCACCGTCCGACACGCGACACGAACGGCGCACCATGTCCGGCTCCCTGAACATCACCTCGGCCACCGTCGACCCGGCCCTGCTCGACCTGCCGTGGAACCTGCGGCTCGACGACTGGCCCGACGAGTACATCGCCGCCCTGCCGAAGGGCATCTCGCGGCACACGGTCCGTTTCGCCCACCTCTCCGGTCACGTCGTCGCCGTCAAGGAGACGACCGCCGAGATGTCGCGGCGCGAGTACGAGATGCTGAAGACGCTGCAGCGCCTCGACGTGCCGTGCGTGGTTCCGGGCGCCGTGATCACGAACCGCACCGACGACGAGGGCGAGGCCCTGCCCGCCGTGCTGGTCACCCGTCACCTCAAGTTCTCGCTCCCCTACCGGGCGCTCTTCTCGCAGACGCTGCGGCCGGACACGGCGACCCGTCTGGTCGACGCGCTGGCGCTCCTCCTGGTCCGCCTGCACGTGATCGGCTTCTTCTGGGGCGACGTGTCCCTTTCGAACACCCTCTTCCGGCGCGATGCCGGCGCCTTCGCCGCCTACCTGGTCGATGCGGAGACCGGGCAGCTCTACTCGGGCGGCCTCTCGAACGGCCAGCGCGAGAACGATCTGGAGATCGCCCGCGTCAACATCGCCGGCGAGCTGCTCGACCTCGAGGCCGGCGGTCGCGTCGACGACGACCTCGATCCGATCACGGTCTCCGACGGAATCGTCGCGGCGTACCGCAGCCTCTGGAAGGAGCTGACCGGTGCCGAGTCGTTCGCGACCTCGGAGCGCTGGCGGATCAACGACCGCGTGAACCGGCTGAACGAGCTGGGCTTCGACATCGAGGAGCTCGCGATCAGGACCGACGAGGCCGGGTCCACGGTGCGGATCCAGCCGAAGGTGGTCGACGCCGGCCACCACCAGCGGCGGCTGCTCCGTCTCACCGGGCTGGACGCGCAGGAGAACCAGGCGCGGCGCCTGCTCAACGACCTCGACTCGTACACGGCGACCTACGACAAGCAGGGCCTGGACGAGGAGATGGTGGCGCACGAGTGGCTGGCGCAGGTGTTCGAGCCGGTCATCCGCTCGATCCCCCGCGATCTCAAGGGTCGCCTGGAGCCGGCCGAGATGTTCCACCAGCTGCTCGAGCACCGCTGGTTCATGTCGCAGCAGCAGGCGCGCGACGTCCCCCTGGCGGAGGCGGTCACCGCCTACGTGAACGACATCCTGCGTCATCGCCGCGACGAGGCGACGGTCATCGCTCCTCCCACCGAGGCGCTGACCCTCCCGAACCTCGTCCTCGACGAGTCCGGCGACGCCGAGCTCACCGACGAGGACGCCGACGTCGACTGGACGAAGAACGTCTGACCCCATCACCGCAAGAGGGCCCGTGCTGTCAGCACGGGCCCTCTTCGCATCCCCCCGGCTCGCTCGCCGCAGGCGGCGCACTCGGTCCGCTCGCCGCAGGCGGCGCACTCGGTCCGCTCGCCGCAGGCGGCGCCCCTGTCCGCTCGCCGAAGGCGGCGCCCCTGACATCCAGACCTGGAGCGCGGGTGCCGGCGCGGTGAGCTGCAAGGCGGAGGAGGAAGCGATACCGGCGGTATCGCGCCCGACGACAACGCCGCAGATCGCCACGCCGGTGCCCGCGCGGTGAGCTGCAAGGCGGAGGAGGAAGCGATACCGGCGGTATCGCGCCCGACGACAACGCCGCAGATCGCCGTGCCGGCGCCCGCGCTACTCGGAGGCGGAGCGGAGTTTGGAGATCTCGTAGAGCGCGACCGACGCCGCGATCCCGGCGTTGAGGGATTCGGTGGCGGAGCTGATCGGGATGGAGACGACGGCGTCGCACTGCTCGGTGACGAGGCGGGAGAGGCCCTTGCCCTCGCTGCCGACGACGACGAGGAGCGGCCGGTCGGCGAGTTCCAGGCCGGGCAGCATCACGTCGCCGTCGCCGTCGAGTCCGATGACGAAGACGCCTGCGCGCTTGAAGTCCTTGATCATGGCGGTGAGGTTGGACGCCATCGCGACGGGGATGCGTGCGGCGGCTCCGGCGGAGGTCTTCCAGGCGGCGGAGTTGAGGCCCACGGAGCGGCGCTGCGGGACGATGACGCCCTGTCCGCCGAACGCGGCGACGGAGCGGATGATCGCTCCGAGGTTGCGCGGGTCGGTGATGCCGTCGAGGGCGACGAGGAGGGGGACCGCTCCGCGGGAGACGCTGCGCTCGAGCAGGTCGCTCGGGTGGGCGTACTCGTAGGGCGGCACCTTCAGCACGAGGCCCTGGTGCACGGAGTCGGGGCCGGCGAGGCGGTCGAGCTCCGGGCGCATGACCTCGAGCACGGGAAGGCCGCGGGCGGTGGCGATCTTGAGCGCCTCCTTGACCCGGTCGTCCATCTCGATGCGGGTCGCGAGGTAGAGGGTGGTGGCCGGGATGCTGGCGCGCAGCGCCTCGAGGACCGAGTTCCGGCCCGTCACCATCTCGAAGTCGTCGCCGCTCTTGGGCTTGCGCGACGGAGCGGGGCGCCCCTGTCCGCGGGCGGCCGCGGAGAGGGCTCCGCCGGGGCGGCCCTTGCCGCCTGCGGCGACGAAGCGCTCGCGCGCGAGCTTCGCCTTGCCTGCGGGGTGGTAGGGCCGGTCCTCGGCCTTGGGCGTGGGCTTCTTGCCCTCGAGGGCCTGACGGCCCTGACCGCCGGAACCGACGGCCTTGCCCTTGCTCTTCTTTCGGACCGCTCCGGGGCGGCCGGGCTTATTCGCCATCGAGACTCCAATGCGCACCCGTCTGGGTGTCTTCGATCGTGATTCCCGCCGCGGCGAGATCGGTTCGGATGCGGTCGGCGCTCGCCCAGTCGCGCTGCTCGCGCGCGGTCTGGCGTTCGGCGACCAGGCGGTCGACCAGCACGCTGAGCGCGCGGTACGAGGGTTCGTCGTCGGAGCGCGCCCACTCGGGCGCCTCCGGGTCGATGCCGAGCACGGCCGCCATCGCGAGCACCTGGGTGCGCAGGGCCGAGACGGAGCCGAGGTCCTCGGCGTCGAGGGCGGCGTTGCCGGCGCGCACGGTCTCGTGCAGGACGCCGATGGCCTGCGGGACGGACAGGTCGTCGTCCATCGCCTCGGCGAACTCCTCCGGGACCACCGGCTCGCCGAGCGCGGCGAACCGCGTGCCGTCGAGGCGGCGGCGGGAGCGCTCGAGGAAGCCCTCGATCCGCTCCAGCGCCGCTTCGGCCTCCTCGAGGGCCCCGTCGTGGAACTCGAGGGTGGAGCGGTAGTGGGCCGAGCCGAGGTAGTAGCGGACGACGAGCGGGCGGGCCGCTTCGAGCAGCTCGGAGGCGAACACCGAGTTGCCGAGCGACTTGCTCATCTTCTGGCCGGTGACGGACACGAGGCCGTTGTGCAGCCAGTAGCTGGCGAAGGCGTGGCCGGCGGCGCTGGACTGGGCGAGCTCGTTCTCGTGGTGGGGGAAGCGCAGGTCGAGCCCGCCGCCGTGGATGTCGAACTGGGTGCCGAGGTACTTCGTCGACATCGCGGAGCACTCGATGTGCCAGCCGGGGCGCCCGGCGCCCCACGGCGAGGCCCAGGCGGCCGACTCGGGCTCCTCCGGCTTGGCGCCCTTCCAGAGAGCGAAGTCGTGCGGGTCGCGCTTGCCGCGCGGGTCGGCGTCGGTCGCCGCCTCCATGCTCTCGAGGCGCTGGTGGGTGAGTGAGCCGTAGTCCGGCCAGGACCGCGTGTCGAAGTAGACGTCGCCGGAGTCGTCGGGCGCCGGGTAGGCGTGACCGCGCTCGATCAGGGTCTGGATGAGCGTGATCATCTCGGCGATGCTCGCGGTCGCGCGCGGCTCGTAGGTCGGCGGGAGGATGCCGAGGGCCGTGTACGCGGCGGTGAACTCGAGCTCCACGCGGTAGGCGAGGGCCCACCACTGCTCGACCGGCGCGCCCTCGGGCACCCGACGCCGCGCGTCCTCGGCGATGGCGAGGATCTTGTCGTCGATGTCGGTGACGTTGCGCACCAGGGTGACCTGGAAGCCGCGGTACGCCAGCCAGCGGCGCAGCTGGTCGTAGGCGAGGGCGGAGCGCAGGTGCCCGATGTGGGGCGAGGACTGCACGGTGGGTCCGCAGACGTACATCCCGACCTCGTTCTCGCGGAGGGGGACGAAATCGACGAGGGCCTGGGCCTTCGAGTCATGCAGTCGCAGAGTCACGCGGGCGAGTTTACCGGGCGGACCGCTCCCGGCCGGGTCGGCGGCTCCGCCCGGGGACTACCGGGCGACAGCGGGGGTGGGGAGGACGAGTGCCGTCGCGGTCGCGGCGACCCCCTCGCCCCGGCCGGTGAAGCCCAGCGCGTCCGAGGTGGTGGCGGCGACGCTGACCGGTGCGCCGAGCAGCTCCGAGAGCAGCCTCTGCGCCTCGTCGCGCCGCGGCGAGAACTTCGGGCGGTTGCCGATGAGCTGCACCGAGACGTTGCCGACGGCGAAGCCGGCGGCCTCCACCAGCTCGCGGGTCGCGCGGAGGAAGACCTCGCCGTGGGCGTCCGCGAAGCGCGGGTCGGCCGTGCCGAAGCGGGAGCCGATGTCGCCGAGACCCGCCGCCGCCAGGAGCGCGTCGCAGATCGCGTGGGCGACCGGATCGCCGTCGCTGTGCCCGGACAGGCCCCGCTCCCCCGGCCAGTGCAGCCCGGCGAGCCAGAGCGGCGACGCGTCGTCGAAGGCGTGCACGTCCGTGCCGATGCCGACGCGCGGCACGACGACGACGGGCGGCGGTGCGAGCACCTGCTCGGCGCGGGCCAGGTCCCAGGGGGTGGTGATCTTGAAGGCGAGCGGGTCGCCGGCGACGACGATCGAGGGGCCGCCGCGCGAGGCGAGGAGCGCCGCGTCGTCGGTGAAGTCCTCCTCCGCCGAGGCGTAGGCCTCGTCGAGGAGCGCGCGCGGGAAGCCCTGCGGCGTCTGCACCGCGGCGAGCTCGGAGCGGTCCACCGTGCCGAGGATCCCGCCGTCGGCGCGGATGCGCTTGATCGTGTCGGTGACCGGCAGACCCGGGATCACTCCACCGCGCGTCTCCCGGACCGCCGCGATCACCCGCTCGAACTGGTCGACGGGCGTGAGGGCGCGGGCGGCGTCGTGCACGAGCACCGTCTCGACGGCCGGACCGAGCGCCCGGAGCCCTCGAGCGACCGACTCCTGGCGGCTGGCGCCTCCGGCGACAACGCTGACGGAGCCGTCCGGGGCTCCGGCGGCGTGCGCGAGAGCGGCCGTCTCCTCGAGGAGGGCGGCGGGAGCCACGACGACGATCTGGACCGGCTCCGCGAGCAGCAGCACCGTGCGCAGGCTGCGCTCGAGGATCGTCCTCCCCGCGCAGTCGACGTAGGCCTTGGGGCGCTCGCGGCCGAGCCTCGTGCCGCTGCCGGCGGCGACGACGACGACGGCCGCGGTCGGCGCGCCGGCCGGACCGTTCAGGATGCGAGGACCTCGTCGAGGAGCACGGAGGCGGCGTCCTCGTCGGTCTTCTCGGCCAGGGCGAGCTCGGAGACGAGGATCTGGCGGGCCTTGGCGAGCATGCTCTTCTCCCCCGCCGAGAGGCCGCGGTCGCGGTCGCGGCGGGTGAGGTCGCGGACGACCTCGGAGACCTTGACGACGTCTCCGGACCCGAGCTTCTCGAGGTTGGCCTTGTAGCGGCGCGACCAGTTGGTCGGCTCCTCGACGACCTCGGCGCGCAGGACCTCGAACACGCGCTCGACGCCCTCGCGGCCGATGACGTCGCGGACGCCGACCAGGTCGACGTTGTCGGCGGGCACCTCGATGACGAGGTCGCCCTGCGCGACGCGGAGCTTCAGGTACGTCTTCTCCTGGCCCTTGATCGTCCGGGTCTTCACCTCGGCGATCGTGGCGGCTCCGTGATGGGGGTAGACGACCGTCTCTCCGACCTCGAACTGCATGCGACGTCCTTTCAGCGGCGGACAGATTACCATGCGCGCCGAGCGGGACGGGAGTCCGGACGGGCGGAGCCGCGGTGCTCGCTACGCTAGCCTGGTGTCGGCTCGTGCACAGTGAAGTCGCCCTGTCCGGGGCGAGCGGGGCCGACGATCTGGAGGTTCCTGTGAAGGCGCGTATCGCTGCATCCGTCGTTCTCGCGGTCGGCGTCGCCCTCGCTACCGCCGGCTGCAACCTCGTCGCCCCGCAGGCGACGCGCAAGATCTACGACCCGAGCGACGGAGTCGGCGCGACGATCGGCGATCTCGCCATCCGCAACGCGATGATCGTCTCGGACGACGGCGAGGCAGGCACTCTGATCGTGACGCTCGTGAACTCCACCGATGAGGCGCTGAGCGTCGAGGTGCAGTACGAGGGCTCCGCGGGCCGCACCAGCGACACCGTCGACGCCGTCCCCGGCCGTACCGAGGTCCGCCCCGACAGCACCGAGGCCGTCCAGATGGACGACATCGACACGATCCCCGGCGGCCTGCTCCCCGTCTACTTCCAGTACGGCTCCGAGCAGGGCAAGGAGCTCCTCGTCCCCGTCCTGACGAACGCCCTCGAGGCCTACTCGACGCTGACCCCCGCTCCCTCCGCGACGCCGACCGTCACCCCGACGGCCGACCCCGCCCGGACCGCGCTCCCCACTCCCACCGCCGAGCCCGGCGTCGACGCTCCCACCGCGGAGTAG